>JAFGRT010000115.1 GCA_016935015.1 Acidobacteriota bacterium
GGCAAGGTCATCTGCCGCCGCCGGGTCTCGGCGAGGATATAATCCCAGTCCATGGCGAGCGGTCTCTGCTGCAAAATCCACCAGGCGTCGGCGATCCAGCGCAGCGGCGGCACGGGGGACCACTTGACGCCGTGCAGGAGGGTGTGCAGAAACTGGGTGGAAGGGTCCAGGCACAAGGTTTCCACCGCATCCAGACTCATGCGGTCGGCCCGGGACCAGCAGGCATCATCATCGTGGGGATGGCAGCATTCCGGCAGGAGGTGCCAGCGCAGGTCCACGGCCAGCCCATCCGGACGAAAGTGGGCCTGGGCATTCTTGTAGAGAAGATGGCGGTCCGGCGGGGACGCATTGCCCTTCCGCCGGGGCATCCAGCCGTCTTCCATCAGGATGCGGACGGCTGGCCGGACCTGTGGCCCGGGCACCAGGATATCGGCGTCGCTCATGGGCCGCAGCCCGCGATCGCCGTAGTACTCTTCGACCAGGGCGATCCCTTTGAGGGCCAGGGTCGGTACACCCGCGGACTGCAGCCGCTGCATCAGCGGGACCACGGCCCGCACCAGGCGCTGGTTGACAAACCAGGTGTGACGGTAAACGCCTTTGATTTTTGCCAGTAGCGGATCGGTAACTCCCAGCGTTACCAGATTGCGATACAGCAAGGGGAGGAGCTGACGAGATCCGAAGTCCAGGGCATCCAGATCCACCTGCGCTTTCCACCTCTCCCACGCGGCCAGGGCCCGGTCATCCGCCAGGAGGGACGCCTCCAGCAGCAAACGCTGGAGGGGCGTCGGCCAGCAGCCGCCGGCGGCGATGCGCTTCCTTCGCATCAGGGTCTGTGTGTTCGGAGCAGCTCCCATCGTCTCCTGGTTCACGTTCCTCCGCTTCCGGCTCATTCCGATTTCCGGCGGCGGTCGAGAATGCTCTTGAGCGCCTGAAGGTACTCCCGCTGGTGATCCCGCTCGCGGATCCCCATGTTGTGGCGGTGGATCCGCCGTTCCAGCACCACGTCGGGCAGCACGGCCTGGCGGCGCCCCGCGTCCCGTACACGCGCGTACCACTCCATGAACTCGCCCATCCGCCAGGTGTCGTTGAAATAGCCCTCGGCCTCGAACACTGCGCGCCGGATCAGCATGGTCCCGGCGCAGATGCCCGGCAGTCTGCCGCCCGTGGCCGCCGGCGCCGGAACCTCGTCGGGCGACAACTCCGGCGAAATGAACTGGCGCACCTGGCCGAAAATCAGCTCCAAAGAAGGCTCTTGTCTCATCGCAGCGGTCTGTAGCTCCAGTTTGCGGTGTGTCCAGCGATCATCAGCGTCGAGAAAGGCCAGCCAGCCGTAGCGGGCGGCGCGGATGCCCTGGTTGCGCGCGGCTCCCAGGCCGCTGCCGCGCTGGGTCAGGCAGCGAACCCGCGGCGAAAATTCCCCCATCACAGAGGCACTTCCGTCGGTGGTCCGGGGATCCAGAACCGCCAGCACCTCGGCGGGGGGACAGGTCTGGCCCAGCACGCTGGTGATGGCCTCCCGCAGATAGCGTTCGCCGTTGTACACGGGAATGATGACGCTGACCGGCCAAGGCGAGGATTCGCTCACGATCCCAGATTGTCCTTCCGTTCGTTGTTCTTTTTTTCAACCAGCCGGGCATACTGCTCCTCAAACTGGCGGATGTAGCCGTCCAGACTGAAGGATTCCAGCACCCGCTCCCGGCCGCGGAGACCCATGCGGCGGGCCTGTTCAGGATCGGCCAGCAATGTCCGTACGGCCCCGGCCAGGGCCGCCGGATCCTCCGCGTCCACCAGCCGGCCCGTTCGTTCATGGAGCACCGCTTCGGGCAGCCCGCCCAGACGGCTGGCCACCACCGGCCGGGCCTGCCGGGCGGCTTCCAGGGCGACCAGCGGAAAGGCTTCGGCACAGCGTGACGGCAAGATGAAAATCGAGGCCGCTTCAAACAGGGATGTTTTCTGTTCATCCGACACGAACCCGGTGAAGCGGACGGCTTCGTCGATGCCCAGTGAAGCGGCCAGCTGTTCCAGGTCCGCCCGGGCCGGTCCGTCACCGGCCACGGTCAGGACGGCATCGGGATGACAGGGGCGGAGCAGGGCGAACGCCCGCAGGGCCACGTCGATCCCCTTCTCCTCGGCCAGCCGGCCCAGGCACAGGAGGTGGGGCGGCCGGAATTCGGGCGGTGGCGGGGCTGGGCGGCGGGTATCTACCCCGGCGTAAATGACGGATGACCGGTTTTCAATGGCCGGGGCCCGTCGCCGGGCGGCCTCCAGGGTGTCCTCCGAGGCGGCCACCACCCGGTCCGCCGCGCACAGCAGGCGATCAAGAAGGGAGGTCGGTCCGCTCTGGCTGCCGGCCAGGTTGGAATAGAGGGCGACCAGTGTCGGCACCGGCGAGGTGTCGGCCGTGGAGAGCTGAAAGTAGGCGGTGTAGCCGGAAAAATTGATGTGCAGGACATCGGGCTGAAACGACAGCTTCAGGGAGATGACCTCTTTCCGGATCTGTAGCATCCGTCGCAGGTCCTGCCGGACGGACGCCTGCCAGAAAGGGAAGCGGTAAACGGGGACGGTGTCCGTTGCGGCGCGGTCTGGCTGTTCCGTTTGGCCGTGGGAGGCGACGACACAGAGCCGGTGCCCCCGTTGGGTCAGGGCACGGACCATCTGCCGGGCGATGGTTTCAATGCCGCCCACATCGGGCCAGTACATGGGGGTCCAGTAGAGGATGTTCATGGCGCATGCCCTCCAGCAGGGCGACTCCGGGCAAATCCCGCGGGTTGGTCCGGCTGGCCGTCGTCCGCGTCCGGTACGCCTCCTGGGCCGGGCAGCTGGCGTCGGCGAGTGAGGGCATTCTGGATGACTTTGAGCAGATAATGGTTACGCATCCGTCGATCCCGGGTCAGATTGCCGCCGTGCAGACGATAGTGCAGGCATACATGGTCCATCATGCGCATGATCAGATGGGCCTCGCGCGCCCGCAGAAACCAGTCCAGATCGGCGCCGTAGACCATGGCTTCGTTCAGTGCGCCCACCGTATCAAAGACCGGCCGCCGGAACAAGGCGGAACCGAAACAGGTGTGGCCGGGGAACGGCGCCAGGTAGGGTTCGAACTCCGGTGCGATGCCCGCCGGCCCGGAGCTTCGCGGCCGGAACAGCTGGATGTGGCCCAGGACGATCTCCAGCGAAGGCTCATGGCTGAAACGGTCCACCTGTACCTGGAGCTTGTCGGCGGGCCAGACATCGTCGGCGTCCAGAAAGGCGACGAACGGGCGCCGAACCAGGCCCAGCCCCGTGTTCTGAGCGGCATGGGGACCCTGGTTCGCCTGGCGGACGTACCGGATACCGGGCTGGTGTGCGGCCACAACGCCGGGGGTGCCGTCGGTGGAGCCGTCATCCACAACGAGGATGTCCTCTGGCGGCCGGGTCTGTCGCCGGACGCTGGCCAGCGCTTCACCGATGAAGCGTTCCCCGTTGAATACGGGAATGATCACACTGACCGGCGCTCTCTTAACGGTCATGGTCGAGCTGCTCCAGTAACGCCCGGATCCGGCGGGGAATTTCCGTCCGCTCCGAACCCATGTCCAGGTGGAAGCACGGCACCCGGCGGATGATGGAACCCAAGACCCGGAAGGTCTCCCTCTCCGCCTCGCGGAGCTGGAACAGGGTGCTGGGTGCCAGGGCCAGCAGGGCGGACGCGCCCGTGGTCTTCTGCAGGCGGGTGGTCGCGCCGGGTGTAACTCGCGGCAGCACGACGGCCCGGATGGGAAAACCGCCCGTCAGTGCCGCGGGAAACGCATGGCCCAGAAAAAAGATGGCCTTCTCGGTGGCCAGGCGATCCGGGTTGGCCAGGGCCGGTGCCAGGCCGGGGTAGTTGTCCACATCCCCGCTGTTGAGTTTGGCCGAGCTGTAAAGACTGTGCACATAAGGTTCGGGGTTCATGGACACCAGACAGTAATCGTCGCCGGCGAAGCGGAGCCCGGAGTCGAGGCAGGCCAGAGCGGCCGATGATTTGCCCGACCCGGCCTTGCCGGCCAGAAGCACGCCTCCGGCGGCGGTGCCGACCGCGCCGGCATGGACCATATACCGGTCGTGGCGGCACATCCACCATTGGAGAAGGTTGATCAGGGGGGCGCAGCGAACATGACAGGGCACGTTGCCCGCGTCGGCCAGCCAGAGGAGTGCTTCGCCGCGCTCCTCATCCAGCAGGCTGATCATGGATTCCTCCGGCTGGATCATCATCCGGATCGACTCGCTCTGAAGTCGCCGGACAGTGCTGCCGGCGTTGGTGAGCGCGGCGGAAACGACACCCGGGGGCAGGCCGATCCCGCTGCCGGCCGTGTCCCAGATCCGGATGGACAGTCCCGGACTGTGAGCTGTTGGCTCGCCGAGATGGCTGAGGGCGGGCAGGAGTGTGCGGGCCAGGCGATGCCCGGCAAAGGAGATCCGGACTGTCTGGCCGTCGATCCGGAGATGGTGGATGACCGGGCCGAGCGTTTCACTGACGGATTGGAAACATTCAGCGATCGCCGCAACGGACGCCGCGAGGGAGTCTTCGTCCCGGCGGCGGCTGGTGGCGGTCCGGCCGTCAGTCCGGGGTGACATCGTCACTTTCCTCTCTCCGGTGGGGCCAGCCGTCGGCGTCCACTTCATGGATGGGATCCAGCAGCAGGAGGTCCTGCATGTCTGAATATTTCTCGAGGGACGGCGCGAGGAATTCGCCGGCGTCGTCGCCGGCAGGATCGGAAACAGCCCCGGCCGGGATTTGTCCGGAGGCATCGTGGAGAACCACAAGGTCCTCCCGCTGCAGGCTGTCCACGAAGGAATGCACGGCCTGTTCGACGGTCTTGCCGTTGTTGGCATGGCGTCGCTGATAGAAACGGATGATGTCCTCGACACTGTGGCCGGCGCCGATCATGTTCCAGATCTCGGCACCTGTTTGGCGGAGATTGAAATATGCACCACTCTCGAAGTGGATGATCACCACTTCATCGTCCATTGTCTCGTGGATGACGGTCGGGCTGTTGATCCGCAGGTGCATGCGCTGCTCCCTTCTGTACTTTGCCTACGATCATACTAGGTTGTGGCCGGCCTGAAAACTGCAAAATTGAACTTTTCCCGGGGCATTCACACCGATGACAGCGCCTGCTCACACATTCGGATTTCATCCTTTCACGTGACTGGACGGAATGCCGTCAATGGATGGTCATACCCGGCGGATGGCGTATCCAGCCGGTGATGCGATCATGGGACATCCCCGGGAATGCGATCTTTAAGGTTTCCAAATCGACCGATGTCGGCTACCATGAAAACAACCACGAAATTCAGGCCGCAGAAGGAGGAAATTCGATGAGACGAATTTCGTATTTATTGCTTTTTCTGGCCCTGGTCGTCATGCTCGTGTCGCCTGTGCTGGCACCGTCGCCCAAGCCGCCCAGGACAGAGCAGAAGATGGTGCGGGTCCCTGGCAACCTGGCCTGGACGGACACCGGCCTGACCATTTCCCGCAAGGACCGGGTCACCATCGGTGCATCAGGCACTGTCTTTTTTTCCAACGGGGCGAGCGATTCGGGCGTGGGTCCGTTGGGTTGGTCCCGCAGCAATTACCAGGATGCCTGGCCCGACGACTGGCTCGCCTGCGACGACCCCCTCCCGTCGGGCGGTCATGCCGGTCTGCTGGCCCGCATCGGCAGTGAGGAAATGTTCGTCGGCGCGTCCAAAACCTTCGACCGGAAGGAGGGGCGACTGTTCCTGGGAATCAATGACTGCACGTTGAACGGGAATTTCCACAACACCGGCCAGTTCGAGGTCACGGTGAAGGTGGCGCGGAACGTGATCCGTTGACCAGCGGCCGGATGAGCGGGTATCCAAAGAAGCCCCGCCGGCATATGCGGCAAGGCTTCGGATACGAGGGCCCGATTCGAGGGGGAGCGCCTACTCCTTGATGACGCCGCAATGCAGCATGCCGGCGCCGAAGTAGGGATTCATCACCTTGTCGCCTCTCTGCAGCCAGAAGGCCCCCTGGTTGTCGTCGGCCATGGGGCAGAACACCAGCTGGATGCCCTCCGGACGATTCAGTCCGGCCATCTTCTCGGACAGCGGCTTGAAGGCCTGGCGAAGGTCCCCAATGGTCATGGTGGCGGCCGCCTCGGAGGCCAGTTCGCGCAGTTCGCCGTCGGCCCGCTGGGCCAGGAGTCGGACGTCGCCACGGGCTTCCCTGAAGTTGTCCCCGGCCAGCGCGCTCTGGGCAAGCAGATACGGCGGCCAGATGGTTTCAGGCTGCTCGCCGGCGGACGGGTTGTCGCCGGCCGCGGTGAGGCCGGCCAGGATGATCAGCCAGGATATCAGCACGCAAGTTCGTTTCATGTTTCCTCCTTATTTTGTCCATCCGACTGGATGTGTCAGCCTTCCATATTCTCATCATTGGTGGATGATTCCAGTTTCCCGTCGCCAGGTGGCCGGCGGGGTGAAGACGGTTCGTCCGTCGTTTCCGTTTCGGCGGATACCTCCCCCTTCACCGGCGGGCCGGTGGTGTCATGTTTTCCGCCGACTTTGGCCGGGAGGTCAACGCGGTCAGGCGCTCCTGCAGGCCGGCTTTGTGGAGCCGCAGTTCCCGCAACCCGCAATAGAGCACCGGCACCACGAAAACGGTGATGAGGGCGATGGTCATGCCGCCGAAGGTGGGGATGGCCATGGGGACCATGATGTCGGCGCCGCGGCCGCTGGAGGTCAGCACCGGGATCAGGGCCAGGATGGTGGTGGCCACCGTCATCAGGGCCGGGCGGATACGCCGCTGTCCGGCGCGCACGGTCAGCTCCCGGACCTCCTGGATGGTGGCGGGCTTCTCGCCGGCGAAGGACTGTTCCAGGTATGTGGAGATGATGACGCCGTCATCGGTGGCGATGCCGAACAGGGCCAGGAAACCGACCCAGATGGCCACGCTCAGGTTGATGGGATGCACCTGAAACAGTTCCCGCATCCCAACACCGAAGGCGGTGAAGTCCAGGAACCACGGCTGGCCGTACAGCCAGATCATGATGAAGCCGCCCGCCCAGGCCACGGCGATCCCCGAAAAGACCAGCAGCGTGGTGGACATTCTCCGGAATTGCAGATACAGAATGATCACGATGATCAGCAGCGAAAGGGGCAGCACCAGGGCCAGGCGCTGTTCGGAGCGGACCTGGTTCTCGTAGCTGCCGGCGAAGGCATAGCTGACGCCCTGGGGGATGGTCAGTTTGCCGATATCGATCTGGCGACGGAGGTGGTCCCGGGCCTGTTCCACCACGGCCACGTCGGCCCAGCCCGGCTTTTTGTCGAACAGGACGTACCCTACCAGGAAGGTGTCCTCGCTCTTGATGGCCTGCGGGCCGCGGACATAATGTATCTCGGCCAGCTGTTCCAGCGGGATCTGGCTGCCGCCGGCGGCCGGCACGAGAATGCGCCGCATGGCGGCCAGGTTGTCCCGCAATTCGCGCAGATACCGGACCCGCACCGGATAGCGCTCCCGCCCTTCCACGGTGGTGGTCACCCGCCGGCCGCCGATGGCCACCTCGATGATATCCTGGATCTGGGTGAGCATGATGCCGTGGCGGGCGATGGCCTCGCGGTCGATGTGGATCTCCAGGTAAGGTTTGCCCACGATCCGGTCGGCGAAGACGGAATCCGGCTCCACCGACGGCACCGCCTTGAGATACGATTCCATCTGCAGGCCGACCCGTTCGATGGTGGCCAGGTCCGGCCCCTTGATCTTGATGCCCATGGGTGCGCGCATGCCGCTCTGCAGCATGACGATGCGGGCGGCGATGGGCTGCAGCCGGGGGGCGGAGGTGGTGCCGGGGATTTCGGCCGCGGCCAGGATCGCGTCCCAGATGTCATCCGGATCGCGAATGCCGGGCCAGGCGGGACGACCGTCGTTGAGCGCCGGATCCAGGGCGGGCCGCCAGAGGCGGAAGGGGAGGCCGTCCTCGGCGGGGATGAGGCGGCCCTGGTCGTCGCGGGCATAGACGCCGCGGACCAGGTACGGCTGGCCGTCGGCCGCCGGCAGCGGATTGCCCGCGGGATCGCGGAAATAGTCGTTTTCGCCGGGATCATGGCGGAACAGGCGCCGGTTGCCCTCCTCGTCCAGCAGATATTCCGGGTGATAAGTGATGATGGTTTCGATCATGGAGATGGGCGCCGGATCCAGGGCCGAGTCCACGCGGCCCAGCTTGCCGACCACGCCCGACACTTCGGTGATCTGCCGGATGGCCATGTCCTGCTTGCGCAGCACGTCGTGGATCTCACCGATCGAGGCGTGTGGCATGGTGGTGGGCATGAGGAGGAAGGAGCCCTCGTCCAGGTCGGGCATGAACTCCTTGCCCAGGCCGGGGAACTGGTGGGCCATCTCCACCAGGGCCGGTTGCCGGCGCACGCCGTCGGGCAGCCAGCCGAAGAGCCGCCCGAAGCCCAGCCAGGTCATGGCGCCGAAAAGGATCAGCAGCAGGGGCAGGCACAGGAAAAGCACCTTGTGCGCCAGGAACCAGCGCAGGAGAAACGTGTAGCTCCACTGGAACAACAGAAAGAGGAGCAGGATCCCGCCAAGGAGCGTCAGCACGAACAGGAAATTGCCGGACACTCCCCGCTCCGGTCCCAGGGGCAGCCAGTGCCGGGCCAGCAGCCACGCCACGGCGCCGGCCAGCAGAACATTGGCCACCCAGGTCAGGATCCGCCGCCAGACGGGCGGGGCCAGATCGCGGCCGAGGTGATATGCGCCCACCAACAGCACGATGGTGCCCAGCCACCATGTATATGCCAGGGCCAAAACCAGGCCGGCGGCCATGAGGAGAACGACGGCCGCCCGCCGCCAGGTCCGGCCGGAAATTTTCCAGGTGAAGAGTACGCGGGCCAGGGGCGGGATGACGGTGATGGCGACGATAACGGAGGCGAACAGGGCGAATGTCTTGGTGAAAGCCAGCGGCTTGAACAGTTTGCCCTCGGCGCCTTCCATGGTGAAGACGGGCAGGAAGCTGACGATGGTGGTGGACACGGCCGTAAGGACGGCGCCCCCCACTTCGCTGGACGCCCGGAGGACAACGTTTTTCAGATTCTCCCCCGGCGTGGCCACGTCCAGGTGGTTGAGGACGTTTTCGCAGATGACGATCCCCATGTCCACCATTGTGCCGATGGCGATGGCGATGCCCGACAGGGCGACGATGTTGGCGTCCACGCCGAAGTATTTCATGGCGATGAAGCACATGAGGACGGACAGGGGCAGCAGGCCGGAAATGAGCAGGGAGCTGCGGACGTGCAACACCAAGATGAGCACCACGATAATGGTCACGAGGATTTCGTCCGTCAGGGCCGTGCGCAGGGTGCCCAGGGTTTCGTAGATCAGCCCGCTCCGGTCGTAGAACGGAACGATGGTGACCTGGCTGGCGGTGCCGTCGGGCAGGAATTTGCGGGGCAGGCCAGGCGAGATCTCGGCGATCTTCTCCCTGACGCTCTGGATGGTGGTCAGCGGATTTTCGCCGTAGCGGACCACCACCACGCCGCCCACCACTTCGGCGCCCTCCTTGTCCAGCACTCCCCGCCGCAGCGCCGGGCCCAGGGTGACATGGGCCACGTCCCGCACCTGAACGGGGGTGTTGTCCCGCACGGTGATGACGGCTCTCTCGATATCGGCCAGGGATTCGACGAAGCCAATGCCGCGGATGACGTATTCCACGCGGTTGATCTCGATGGTCCGGGCGCCCACGTCGAGGTTGGACATGCGCACCGCCGCCACCACCTCCGGCAGGGTGACGCCGCGCAGGCGCATGGCATCGGGGTCCACGTCGATCTGGTATTCCTGCACGAAACCGCCGATGGAGGCCACCTCGCTGACCCCTTCGGCGGACATGAGGGCATAGCGAACCTGCCAGTCCTGGATGGAGCGGAGCTCGTGGAGGTCCCATCCGCCCGTGGAGTTGCCGGCTTCGTCCCGCCCTTCGAGGGTATACCAGAAGATCTGCCCCAGGGCTGTGGCGTCAGGGCCCAGTGTCGGCTGAACCCCCTCGGGCAGGGCGTCGGCCGGCAGGCTGTTGAGCTTTTCCAGCACCCGGGCGCGGGACCAGTAGAAATCGATGTCCTCCTCGAAAATGATGTAGATGGAGGAAAAGCCGAACATGGAGAAGCTGCGCACGGTCTTCACGCCGGGGATGCCCAGCAGGGAGACGGTCAGCGGATAGGTGACCTGGTCCTCCATGTCCTGGGGGGAGCGCCCTTTCCACTCGGTGAAGACGATCTGCTGGTTTTCGCCCAGGTCGGGGATGGCGTCCACCGGGACGGGATCCCGCTGCAAATAGGGGATATCCCAGTCGAATGGGGACACGACCAGGCCCCAGCCGGCCAACAGCAGCACCAGCAGCGCCACAACGATTTTGTACTCCAGGCAAAAGCGGATCAGCGGCTCCAGAAAGGAACCGGATTTTTGGGAATGTGGGGGAGAAGTGTTGTTCTGTGCCATGGGTTTCTCCCTCATCATTCGGATTTCCCGCCCGTGGGAAACACGGCGGTCCGAGCGCCGCACTTGAACATGCTGGCGCCGTAATAGGGATTCTCGACGCCGTCATGATCCTGCAACCAGTCGGCCCCCTGGTTGTTGTTGGCCATGGGGCAGTTGAACTGGTAGATGGCAGGCGGCCCGGCGGAGCCCAAGTGCCGGACGGTGCGGATGGCGGCGTTGGAGAGATTCAGGAAGGCCGCCCGGGCAGTGGCGATGTCCGTGGCCTCGCCGATGAGTTGGGCGCTTCTGCTCATGATGCCTGCCTCGCGTCGCCAGAAAGAGGCGGCGGCGGCGGACAGCGCGGCGGGGGGCGCCTGGGCGGCGGCAGCCAGTTGCTCCGCCGGCGGGCGGACGGCGGCCAGGTTGTCCTGGCTCAGGGCTTGCTGGATGGCGAAATAGGCCCGGTACAGGTCGGCCAGGCGTTCGGCGAATCCGGCCGGCAGCTCATCGGCCTCCCGGGGAGTGGCCTCCGGGGCGGCCGGCGGGGTCGCCTCGTCTCCCCCGGCGGCATGGCGATGGTCCGCGGTGGCCGGCGCGCCGGCCGGGCTCATCATGCTGGGTTTGGCCAGGATCTGCAGCGCCGAGTCGATCTTGAAGGCGCCGTTGATCACCACTTCCTCGCCTTCGGACAGTCCGCTGCGGACTTCCCAGGCGTCGGCCAGCTTCGTCCCGAGGACTACCTCCCGGCCTTCGAACAGGTTGTCTTCGTCGGGCACGGCCACATACACCACCGCCCGCCGGCCGGTGATGAGGGGCGCCGTTTCCGGAATCACCAGCGCTTGGCCGCCCCCGCCGATCCGGACTTCGCCCGTGACCAGCATCTCGGGTTTCAGCCGGCCGTGGTCGTTTTTCACGTCCAGGCGCACATCGGCGGTGCGGGTCTGTGGGTCGATAAAGGGGTCGATAAAGCTGACGCGACCCTGGAACGTCCGGCCTGGCCAGGCGCTGGCGGTGAAGCGCACCGACTGGCCGACACGCAGGTGGGCCAGATCGGGCTCGTAGGCGTCCAGCATGACCCACACCGTGGACAGGTCGGCGAGCGTATAGAGCGGGGTGCCCGTCTGGACGTACATCCCCTCCCGGGCCGGCTTGTCGATAACGACTCCGCCCGCCGGCGCCTTGATGCGGATGGTCTCCCGCGCCGCGCCGCTCTGCTCGATGGCCGCGATCTGCTCGCGGGAGAGGCCCAGGAGACGAAGTTTTTCGCGGACGGCGTCGATGGTGGCCCCGGCCGAGCGGCGGATACTCTCCAGGCTGGAGTCCTGCAGCTGTTCGGCCGCGGCGATGGACTGGAGCAATTCCTCCTGGGTGGCCAGCAGCTCGGGGCTGTAGATCTCCGCCATGGGCGCGCCGGCCTCCACCACGTCACCGGTAAAGGTGAACCACAGCTTCTCGATGCGGCCACCCACCCAGGCGGTGATGGTGGTGATGCGACGCTCGTCGTACTCTACTTTGCCGGGCAGGCGGAGGGTGGCCGTCGCGCTGGCCGCCGCCCGTCGTACGGGCGCGGTGCGTACCTCGGCCAGGCGGCGCGCCGACTCCGTGAGGCGGATCTGGCGCGGACCGACGGCGGCCACACCTGATCCCTCGCTGACGGGGATCAGGTCCATGAAGCAGATGGGACACTTGCCCGGTTTGGGCTGCCGGACCTGGGGGTGCATGGAGCATGTCCATACCTGAACGGGTTCCGGTGCGGCGACGGCCGATTCGCCGCCCGCCGCGGATTCGGCGGCGGCAGGAGCATCGACGGTGCCGCCCGAGTTGAGCAGGTAGCCCAGTCCAAAAGCCAGCAGCAGAAAGGGGATGAACATCACCTTGCCCAGCACTTTTTCCAACTGACTGCCTCTGAATTTCATCGCTGCACCTCCGTGGACTGTGGAAAGGCGGTGGTTGCGCCGGCCTGATCGTCCGCCGGATCGGTCGCAGCCGGCTGGACTCCGGGCAGCAGCTCTTCACCGACCAGCATCTCCA
>JAFGRT010000116.1 GCA_016935015.1 Acidobacteriota bacterium
AGGCCCGAAAGGGTGGGCATGCGCGGATCGTCCCAGCCGCGCACGATCTTCTGCTGCACCAGTTCCAGCAGCCGCCGCTTGCTCATCATGGTATAGGTCAGGTTCAGCCGGGCGAACTCGATCTGCCGGGGCGCGTAAATGCCGATCTCCTGCACCAGCCAGTCGTACAGCGGCCGGTGATCCTCGAACTCCAGGGTGCAGATGGAGTGGGTGATCCGTTCGATGGAATCACATTGGCCGTGGGCGAAGTCGTACATGGGGTAGATGCACCACTTGTCGCCGGTGCGGTGGTGCGAGGCGTGCAGGATGCGATAAATAACCGGGTCGCGCATGTTGAGGTTGGCCGCGGCCATGTCGATTTTCGCCCGCAGCACCCGCGTGCCGTCGGGGAACTCGCCGGCGCGCATGCGCTGGAACAGATCGAAGTTTTCCGCCACGGCGCGGTCGCGGTAGGGGCTCGCCTTGCCGGGCTCTGTCAGGGTGCCGCGGTATTCGCGGATCTGCTCGGCGGTGAGGTCGTCCACATAGGCTTTCCCCTTTTTGATGAGGATGATGGCGTACTCGTACAGCGTGTCGAAGTAGTCGGAGGCGTAGAAGAGCCGGTCCTCCCAGTCGAAACCCAGCCAGCGGATGTCGGCGATAATGGAGTCCACGTACTCCTGCTCTTCCTTGCACGGGTTGGTGTCGTCGAAGCGCAGGTTGCACTGGCCGTTGTAGTCCTCGGCCAGGCCGAAGTTCAGGCAGATGGATTTGGCGTGGCCGATGTGCAGGTAGCCGTTGGGTTCGGGGGGGAAGCGGGTATGGACCCGGCCCTGATATGTGCCGGTTTTCAGATCCTCGTCGATGATGTCGCGGATGAAATTGGACGCCTTGCTGACCTCGTTCTCGGGCATGAACCGCACTCCTTTCCTCGCAAATCTCTCAATCTGTTTATTATAAGCACCATTTACAGACGCCTGTCAACGGCAACCGAACATTGCGCTCTTCTTACACTTCGTCCTATATCCTATCCTTCATCCTTCTTACCTGACACCTGATACCTAAGACCTATCTGAAAGCGCCGTCCCGGCTTCGACCCGCAGGGTGGGACTACGCCGGGGCAAGCCAGCCGGCGCACTCATCAGTTCTTCTTCCAGACCGTGCCCTCGGGCGTGTCCTTGAGGATGACGCCCCGGGCCGCCAGCTCGTCGCGGATCCGGTCCGCCTCGGCCCAGTTCTTCGTCCGGCGCGCTTCCTCGCGCTGTTTGACCAGGGCGGCGATGTCGGCGTCGGCTTCAGCCGCCGCGTCGTCAGCCGCCGGCAGGATGTCGAACACGGCGTCCATCTTCCCGATAAAGGCCATCACCCTGGCCCGGTCGGTCTCGCCCACCTCGCCGGCGTCCAGCCTCCGGTTCACATCGCGGATGAAGTCGAACAGGGCCGCCTGGGCCGCCGCCGTGTTCAGGTCGTCGTCCAGGGCCTCGTCGAACCGCCGGGCGGCGGCGTCGCACAGGTCCGTCATGTCCCGATGGTCGCCGGCGGGCAGCTTGCGCCGGCCCAGGTTGTCCACGAATTCGTGGATGCGGTCCAGGGCGGCCTGGGCCTGCCGAACTCCCTCCTCGGTGAAGTTCAGCTGCTTCCGATAGTGGGTGGACATGAGCAGGTAGCGGATGGCCACCGGGTTGTGCCCCTTGTCCGTCAGGTCGCGCAGAGTGTAGAAGTTCCCCGTGGACTTGGACATCTTCTCGCCGTTGACGATGAGGTACTCGCTGTGCAGCCAGAAGCGCACGAAGGTCTCGCCCGTGGCGCCCTCGCTCTGGGCGATCTCGTTCTCGTGGTGCGGGAACACCAGGTCGGCGCCGCCGCAGTGGATGTCCAGAGTCTGGCCGCCGTAGGCCATGCTCATGGCCGAGCACTCGAGGTGCCAGCCGGGCCGGCCGTCGCCGAAGGTCGTCTCCCAGTGGGGCTCGCCCTCTTTTTTCCCCTTCCACAGCACGAAGTCGCGGGCGTTCTCTTTGTCGTACTCGTCCACGTCCACCCGGGCGCCGCTGCGCAGGCCGTCGAAGTCCTTCTTGGACAGCTTGCCGTATTCCGGAAAAGCCGCGATCTTGAAGTAGACGGAGCCGTCGCTGACGTAGGCCAGGCCCCGGTCGAGGAGGATCTGCACCAGCCGGGTCATCTCGGGGATATGCTCCGTGGCCTTGCAGATGACGTCGGGCCGCTGGATGCGCAGCGTATCGAAGTCCTCGAAAAAGGCGGCCGTATATTTTTCCGTGTAATCGGCCAGGCTGACGCCGGCGGCGGCGGACTTGGCGATGGTCTTGTCGTCGATGTCCGTGATGTTCATGATGTACTGCAGGTCGTAGCCCCGCGCGCGCAGAGTCCGCTGCAGGATGTCCATGAACACGAAGGTGCGGAAGTTGCCGATGTGGGCGTAGTCGTGCACCGTCGGGCCGCAGCTGTACATGTTCACCCGGGGGGGATGGAGCGGCGTGAACGGCTCCAGGCGTCCGCTGAGGGTATTGTGGAATCTGAGCACGAAGCACCTCCTGGTCCTGACAAATCCAGCGGGGCGGGTGGTTGTCCCGTTCCGGCCGGTGGCCGGCGGCGACCACGTCTCCCAAAACCGGCAGTCTATCACGCCGGGCGTTCCAAATCAACGCATGGGCGCCGGTTTTCGACAATGAAATCCAGGATGTGGCGGCCGAGTAGAAGTTGCAAATTCGTCCCGTCGGGCCCGGGGTCGGCGACCCCTGGGCACGGCTGCACGCCCGTCCGACAGCGCCGTTGGGTAAGAACGAAAAATGAGCGTGGTGGCGAACTTTGCGAGGGCGATTGACGTACTTATCCTGTTGGCAACAGAAAGGGCGACCGGCTGCCCGTATATCTTTCAGACGGATCCCGATGCACACCGGCCGGGGACAGCCCGTGACCCGGTGACCGACGGAACGGGCACCGAATACCACGAGCGATCCATTCAGTAAGGAGGAATTATGCCCCAAGACAGAGTGCAGGTACCGGCCATCGGCATGGTGGTGGCGGCGGCGCTGGACATCATGATGGCCCTGTTTTTCGCCGCGCTGAACATCCTGCCGTTCACCGTCGGCGGATCCCAGTTTCCCGAGTTCGGCCGCTTCAGCGCGGGCATGTCGGAACTCATTTTCGCCAGCGGGATCGGCCTGCTGCTGAGCGTGTTCGCCCTGGTGATGGACGGCTTCATCATTTTCGGGGCGGTCCGCATGCGCCAGTTGCGGAGCTACGGCCTGGCCGTGGCCGCGGCCATCCTGTCGCTGATTCCCTGCCTGTCGTCGCCTTGCTTCGTGCTGGGTGTGCCCTTCGGCATCTGGTCCCTGGTGGTGTTGCTCAATGGCGAAGTACGGGCGGCGTTCCGCGAGACACCATCTGCAGAGACGCTCTGATTCACCGGCGGCAACTTCGCAGCCTACCATCAACCGACGGCGATTTCCACTCGCTTCGGACGGAGATCCGTGATACATTTCAGGGTTAAAAAAAAGGGGCGAAACGATGCCGCCGCCGTTTGAGGCGGGCCCCGAAGAGGACCGGAACATGGCTGTGGACGTGAGCACACCCAAGACCCGCACACGGTTGCTGGAGGCCGCCGCCGAGCTGTTCGCCGAGAAAGGCTTCAACGGCACAACGGTGCGGGATATCTGCCACCGGGCCGAGGCCAATGTAGCGGCGGTCAATTATCATTTTAAAAACAAAAGACAACTGTATGACGCCGTGATTCGGACGGCCATCGAGTTCGCCCTGCATTCTTTCCCCCTGAATCCCCCACGCCGGATCCAACCCACGCCTGAAGAACGCCTGTACCACTTTGTCCTGGCCTTCCTGCGACGGCGCCTGGACAAGAACCGGCCCGATTGGCAACGCCGCCTGCTCATGCGGGAGATGGCCAATCCCGGCCCGGGCACCCGGTCTTTGGTGGCGGAGATCGTCGAGCGCAACCATGATCTGCTGCTGGGTATCGTCCGGGAGATCCTGCACCAGCACCACGCCACCGCCAATGACCGGCAGCTGCACCTCGTCATGGCCAGCATTGTCGGCCAGTGCCTCTTTTTCCAGCCCGGGCATTTCGCCCTGCAAAGTATCCATCGCCACCTGGATCTCAGTCAGCGAGGGCTTCCGGGAATCGCCCGGCACATCACCGATTTTTCCCTGGCAGCCATCCGCGGATTGCATTCATAGCCGATCATTCCACGGCAATTTGTTCCGATCGTTTTGGCCGCCCGGGTGGCGGCCGGGCCGCTACGACATCCGTCAACCCTTCCGGGCGATGGACGGCGCCGCCTGAGCCTGGCCGTTCCTCACCCTCGCCGGGACGTATCGGGCGGGCCGTCGTGCCCGCTACCCGATGCCGCGCCGGTGTCGAGTCCGAATCCATACCGCCGGGATGGTATCCAAAGACTGGAAATCTGTAAAGTAAATATAGAAAAAGGAGACAATCCATGAGAATAGTGATCATCAGTGGTGCGGCCCTGCTGCTTCTGGCCGCGGCCTTCGTCGGGCTGGCCGGATTGGGCGATCCGCCCGGCGAGAGCCATACTCACGGCTCGGCTCATAGCGGTGCGGAAGCGGCGACCGCCTTGCCGGCGGCCATTCTGGGCCAGGCCGGACCGCCCCAGGGCCAGGCCGTCCATTATTTTGACGCCGACCCGGCCACGGCCGGTTATCTGGCCGAGCCGCAAAACGGTGGCACGTCCGGCGGCGTCATCGTCATCCATGAGTGGAACGGTCTGGTGGATCGGATCCGCCAGGCGGCCGACGCCATCGCCGCCGAGGGATTCGTGGTCCTGGCCGCCGACCTCTATTCGGGCCGCACCGGCAGCAACCGCGAGGAGAACATCGCCCTGATGCGCGAGGCCCAGGCCAAGCCCGAGCGCATTATCGCCAATCTCGATGCCGCCGCGAAGTTTCTGCGCCAGCGCGCTGATGTGAGCGGCAAGATCGCCACCATCGGCTGGTGCTTCGGCGGCGGGGTGGCCCTCAGTTACGCCATCGGCGGTGAAAATCACGATGCCACAGCTATCTTTTACGGGCGATTGCTGGAGGATCCGGAGCAGATGCGGCACATTCATCACGAGATCTACGGGACATTCGCTGGACAGGATCGCGGCATTCCGCCGGAGCAGGTAAAGCGTTTCGTCGCAGCGCTGCGCCAGGCCGGTATTCCCAACGACATCCATATCTACGATGATGTGGAGCACGGCTTCTGGTTGTACGTGGACCGGGATCCCGAGCGCAATACTGAACCGGCGCGCGACGCCTGGCAGCGTCTCAAGGATTACCTGAAACGGACCATCGGCGGTTAGGGATCCATCCCGGTTCATCCATGACGGGAGATAAAGATGCGGCTTCACGCCCGGTGGGGTGAAGCCGCTTTCATTTGGGGCAGGACGGTGCGCCGTTTCGCATCCGAGGCAAACCGTAAGGATCATTTCCTGCGCAGGATGAGATCCCCGTTGAAGGTCTGCAGCCGCAGCTCCTGGCCGCCGCCGCCGACGGTGCCGTTCAGCGCCCGCCGGGCGTTGATGACGTAGCGGCCCTTGCGCGTGCCGGTCTCGGCCTGGTCCAGGTCACCGGGGCGGACATCGATCTTGAAATCGCTGACGACGTCGCCGTGGGTGGTCTTCAGTTCCATGTCGGCGGCCAGCGAGCCGGGGAAGGTGATGTCCACGTCGCCGTTGAGGGTGGTGAAGGACATGGGCCGGTCGCGATCCATATCGTCGAAAGTGACCTTGATGTGACCGTTTACGGTGTGGGCCAGCACCGAGCCCGATATACCGTACAGCTCAAGGGAGCCGTTGGTGTTGTTCACCTCGATCGCACCGGCGACGTTCTCGACGATGATGACCCCCTGGTTGATGGTGCGGAGCTCCAGGTCAACCTGGCGGGGTACATGCAGGGTGAGGTCCACGGGCGACATGTGGCTGTCGGCGCGCACCTGCATGACATTGTCCACCTCTTCCACCCGCAGGCCGGTGGCGGAGCGGGGGATCACCCGGCGACCGCTTTGGGGAAAGGGGGCGTCCCCGTTGCGGCCGACCGCATCGATTCGGACCTCCGGGGTGTCCGTCCCCTTGACAAAAATGCTGCCGTTGATTAGGGATACCTTGATGGTGCCCGGTTGGGAAGGGTTGCTGAAGGGGACGCTCACGCTTTCGCCGGCGAGATCGGCGGCCGCGACAAGCCCGCCCGGAATCAGCAACAGGACCATTAACAGTGCCGTCAAGAAATAATTGCTCATCATAACCTTCCTTCACGGACTAGCGAGCGGCGATGATGATATCGCCGTTGAGGGTGTCCATTTTGATCTGCGGTCCGCCGGAACCGACGCGGATGCCCTGGAAGCGGTTGCCCTTGTAGACGAACTTCCCGCCCTTCCGTTCGCCCTTCTCGGTGGGGACGGGGATGGCCGAGGCGTCA
>JAFGRT010000117.1 GCA_016935015.1 Acidobacteriota bacterium
GCCCCCCCCCCCCGCGGCCGGCCTCGCGCCGGCCGCATTTTTTTATGAATATTTTGGTGATTTCCCAAATATACCTGCACCCGGTTTCTCCCGGTTTCATCCAAATAATTAATTGTTGACGTATCGCCTAAAGTATATGTCCATGACAAAATCAGAATAAACAAGGAGACTTAGGATGAACGCAAGAGGACGACGCCTGATCCTTATCCCCATGGGAATGATGCTGCTGCTGTTCGGTGGGGTCTCGCTGCTGGCCGAAGAGCAGCCCCCGGCCAAAAGTTGCTGCACCGCCAAGGCCACTTCTGCGGAGCAAACCGCCGCCGGCAAGGCCTGCTGCGCGGCCCCCGGGGCCAAGATGGCCCAGGCGGCCCCGGCGAAACAGGCCTGTTGTGCCGCGCCGGCCGAACCGATGGTCCAGGCCGCCGCCAGCGAGGAGAAGAGCTGCTGCGCCGCCCCGACTGAAACGAAGGACGCCAATTATGTCCGCACCCTGGCCCAGTACCAAGTCCCGGATGTCACGCTGGTCACCCAGGAGGGCGAACGGGTCAGCCTGTCGCAGCTGCTGGACACGGACCGCCCGGTGTTGCTGGACTTCGTCTTCACCACCTGCACCACCATCTGCCCCGTCCTGACGGCCGGCTTCGCCGACCTGCAGCGCCAGCTGGGCCCCCAGGCAGAGGACGTGCTGATGGTTTCCGTCTCCATCGACCCCGAGCATGACACTCCCGAGGTCATGCTGGAATACCTCCAGCGTTTCGAGGCCGGGCCCAACTGGACGTTCCTGACGGGAAACCGCGCCGATATCGAAAAGACCATGCGGGCGTTCGATGCCTATGTCGCCAACAAGATGTCCCATCTACCCCTGACCTTCCTCAAGGCACCCGGTGCCGAAAAGTGGGTCCGGATCCACGGCCTCATCTCCACGGCTGATTTCATGAAGGAATTCCAGCAGCTCGCCCAAAACTAGACACCGGCAGGTCCGTATGACATTTCGCTTGATTTCCGTTCTTGTGTTCGTCCTCAGTGTCAGCATGCTGCTCATCCAGTCGGAAGGGCCGGCCCTGGTGGCCGGCTTCACGCCGGAAGAGGCCGTGCAGTACGGCCAGCGCATGTATCGCCAGGGAATTCTTCCATCGGGACGGCCCATGCAGGCCCTGGTTCAGGGTGACATCCCCGTGGACGGCACCATGTTCAGCTGCATCAGCTGCCATTTGCGCAGCGGTCTGGGGGCGACGGAAGGCTCTATCATTTCCCTGCCCGTCAACGGCGCCGAGCTGTTCCAGCCGCTGGCCCGCGGCCAGGAGGTGCTGAAACTCTCCCCGGAGCAGCAACCGCGGCAATTGAGTTCCACCCAGCTGCGGCCCGCCTATACCGAGGCCACCCTGGCCCGGGCCATCCGCGACGGGGTGGATGCCGGCGGCCGGTCGCTGGACCGGGTGATGCCCCGCTACAAGATTGACGACCGGGACATGGCCGTGCTCATCCATTACCTCCGCCATCTGTCCAGCCGGATTTCGCCGGGGGTGGACGATACCACCATCCATTTCGCCACCGTCATTACGGACGATGTGGAACCGGCCCTCCGCGACGCCATGTTGCTCACGCTGCAGGCCCACGTACGCGACCGGAACTCCCAGTCCCGCCATGACGAGGAGCGCGCCCGCAAGGGACCCTACTACAAGGACGACATGTTCATGTCCTACCGCCGCTGGTCCCTGACAGTCTGGGAGCTGCAGGGTGATCCGTCCACCTGGACCGAACAGCTGCAGGAATACTACCGGCAGCGGCCGGTGTTTGCCCTGCTGGGCGGGATTTCCAACCAGGACTGGCGGCCCATCCACGATTTCTGCCAACAGCAGCAGCTCCCCTGTGTGCTGCCCATTACCCCCTACCCTGTCATTGCGGACGATGACTGGTATACCCTGTATTTCTCCAAGAGCTATGATCAGGAAGCGGAAAGCGCCGCCCGGTTCATCCGCTCCCGGTCCGCGCGGAACCAGATTCCGCCGCTGGTCCAGGTCTATCGCAACGGACCGGCCGCCAGCCGCCTGGCCGACAGTTTCCGCCAGACGGCCGACCGGTTGCGGCTCGGCCCCGTCATCGATGTCCTCCTTCCGGCGGAACAGCCGGCGGACGCCGGTTTCTGGAATCAGTTGGGTCGCGGGCACGGCGGCGCGGCCGTGCTGCTCTGGCTGACGGCCGCTGACCTGGGCCGGAGCGCTTCCCTGGCCGAATGGTCCCGCCCGCCGGCCATCGTCATCGCCGCCGGCAGCCTCCTGGGTGAAAAGACCGGTGCTGTCCCGGCCGGAATCCGCGACATGACCTATCTGACCTACCCGCACAGCCTGCCCGAGGAGGCCAGGAAAAGCCTGACGGTCCTGCGCCGCTGGCTCAAGGTGCGGGATGTGCCCGTAACGGATGAAGTGATCCAGTCCAAAGTCTATTTCATCGGCTGGATGCTGTCGGGCGTCATCCGGCATATGCGGCGAAACTATTACCGAGACCATTTCCTCGACGTATGGGACATGATGAACGACGAGACATACGCCATCAGCGTCTACCCGCGCGTGTCTTTCGGCCCGGGCCAGCGCTACCTGGCCAAGGGCTGCTACATGGTCCAGCTGACGAAGGATCCGGAGCCGCAACTGGTCCGGCGCAGCGACTGGCTCATCCACTAGATCGCGCCTTCACCGATTCGCTATCGGGGATTCCTCTCCGACGACGGCGTGCAGACCCCGTCGTCATGGTACACGCTCTCCTTCCCGCGACAAGGCGACTTTCCACGGTATTCTTTCACTACCCTACTGCCCGGCGATATTTCTGATTTCTGCAAAGGCCAGGATTATGTATCTGTCCCGACCGGGAGTGTCCGCCGGCATACGGTAACGGGCCCTTTGATCATCCCGCTGGTAGCGGCCTACAAGGTAAAATGGCGCTGGATGAGGCGCCGGGCCATCTCCTCGAGTTCCACCAGGGAAAGCGCGGGCAGTTCGGTGACGGCGGGCAGGACGTCATCGTGAAAAATGTGAAAGAGTTCCGGATCAAAATGGCCCGGCATTTCATTCGCCATCACCGCCAGGACTTCATCCACCGGGAGGGCGGCCTTGTAACCCCGCTCCGAGGCGAGGGCGTCGAACACATCGGCGATGGCGAAAATTCGGGCATTGAGGGGAATATTCCGACCTTTGAGACCATAGGGATAGCCGCTGCCGTCGAATTTTTCGTGATGATACAACACCACGTCGCGGGCTGAATCGAGCCATGGATAATTGCGGATGATATCGGCGCCGTGCCGGACATGGCTCTTCATTTCCTCAAATTCCGCCGAATTCAGACGCCCCGGTTTCCGCAGCACCTCATCGTGAATGGCCACCTTGCCCAGGTCGTGAATGAAGGCGCCCTTAATCAGGTTACAGATATGATCGTCATCCAGGGACAGGCACCGGGCCAGCCGCACGGCATACAGGGCCACTCGCAGGTTATGTCCGTAGTTTCCGCTGTCATGTTTGGCAATGGTCTGTCCCAGCACCTGCAACATGCCCAGGTTGGACCGCAACACGTCATTGGTACGCCGGCGCAGGCGTTCATTCAGCCGGTTGGCGATGGGATACGTGACCAGGAACGCCACCAGCAGCGCACCGGTGATCACGGCCACACTGCCCAGTATCTCCCGATGGGCGGCCTGACTAAGCTGGGGGGATACACGGAAAATTCCCTCGAAATAACCCACCCGCCGTCGCGCCGGATCCTTCAGATCCGTCAGCACGAGAAAATAATCGTTCCCCTGGTAATGAATGCGGCGATAGCTGGCTCCCCCCGTCTCGGGGAAGTCATGATTGCTCCAGTGCAGGAGATCGAAGATGTCGCCATGTTGTTCGATCCCCCGAACCAACATGCTCTTCTTTTCCTGGTCATAGATCTCCACAATGATGAAGGATGTCCCGACTACATGGTCGAGGATGCTGTCGAAGCGGGAGCGGTTTTCGAGCGAGGGATCGACCTTGAATCGAGCGAAGGCGTGCGCCACAAAACCGGCCTCGTTGAGGGCCAGGGCGACGATGTGGTCCTCCATGCTCCGCCGTTCCATAAAATAGACCAGGCCAGAGATGATGAGGGAAAGAATCGCCCAGGCACACAAGAGGCGAATGAACAGAATTCTGGCGATTTTCATACCCGGTGGCTCATATCCAGGTTTTGACGTCCGTCGATGCGGCGGTGACGCATGCGCGCGGCAATTGGTGCCATCTCCGGATGGCGGTGATGCACCGATGTATTCTAGCGGACAGTGGTGGCGGCGGATTCAAGCCCTTCCCGCCCCAGGACGATCACCGAACCCGGATCCCCCCCGATCTGGCGGACGATGGCCGTCCATTTTCCAAGATAATACTTCATTCGCAGGGGCTTGACCCGTTGCTGCCCCAGGGACTGGGAGATGAGGAACAGTCCGGCGCTGCTGCCCCGGGCGCTGGTGGCCTCGACCCGGAGGATGTCCCTGACCGGATCGTACAGCGCCGTCAGGATGTCGATGGTCAGGTCAAACCCGTTGCAGTCCTGATCGATGCCGTCGTGCTTGATCTCGGCGGCCCCGGGGAAGATGGCGGGATCCTGGTCGTCGCAGTCCCGCAAGTCCGGATCGTCAGCCTGGGCCGGAAATCCGTCCCCGTCGGCATCAGTCTGGGACATGGGATCCTGCTGCTGCAGACGGTAAAACGCCGTCAGTGCATCCAGCAGCCCATGGCCATAGGCGTTGTCCGGCCCCGCCTCACCGAGATCCAGCGCACCGGCGAGTATGCCCTCTTCCATAGAGTCGAGACCGGCGCCGGGAAAGGCGCTGCGCAGCAAGGCGATGACGCCGGCGGCATGGGGCGCGGCGAAAGATGTACCGGATACTGTGACATAGGGATGCGTGGATACACCGCCGAAAGTCAGGTCGCTGGTCCGCACGCCGGCCCCGGGCGCCGTGATAAGGGGAAAGATGCTCCCGTCGCAGGCGGACGGTCCCCGGCTGCTGGTTAGAGTGACGATTCGTGACGCGGCGACGGAACCGACGGAAAAGCTGCGGGCGTCATTGGCCGGACTGACGCTGGTCGAGGCCGCAGGGCCGCTGTTGCCGGCCGAAAAGACCACGTGAATGCCGAACAGGCGAAGGACCCGGATGTCCAAGGCGAATTCGTTGACACATTCGTCCAGGCTGCCCAGCAGGCTCCATGAGTTGTTGACGATATCCGGCGCGTCATCCGTGGCCAGATCGCCGTCAGGATCAAGCAGCCACTGGAAGCCCCGGTGAATGTTGCTGAGAGAGGCCTGCCCCTGATCATTGAAGATTTTAACGGCGATCCACTGCGCCGCCGGGGCAACGCCCACCGCCGTGCCACTGCTGTCGCCGCCGACGATGAGTCCGAGCACCTGGGTGCCGTGACCGTCATTGTCATGCGGGCTGCCGTGCTCGCCGTTGGGATCGAACCAGCTGTTGCTCCCGCCGCGCCAGTTGCCGGCCAGATCCGGATGCAGGACATCCGCACCGGAATCCATGACCGCCACCACCACCCCCTCGCCACGATAGCCCAGCTCCCACAGTTCCTTGGCCGCCACCAGGTCCAGGTTCCATTCCGGCTGCACCGGCGGCGGCGCCGCGACCGGTTCGGCCAGGTGAATGGCGGCATCCAGGTCGACTGTCTCCACCCCGTCCACCTGGGTCAGGGCGGCCACCCGCCAGGCGGGGAGTTCCATGGCGAATTGATTGGTGATCCAGAGGGTTTGGCCCTGTCGCGCCGCTTCCGTGCCGATGGCCCGGTGCAGCGCCGCCTGGCTGAGATAGGCGTTGCGCATGAGGAGCCGGATCACATCCGCACGGCTCAGATCGGCATCGTCCCGGAGGATGCTCTCCATGTCGTAACGATGTTTCAGGGTGATGAGCAGGGGAATCCGATGGGCCACCTTTTCCCGGGTCAGGCGGGCGGCCAGGCGCGGCGTGATTTCCGCCGTCGCCAGGGTGAGGGTGCACACGTGTCCACCGATCAGCAGGAGCAGGAAGAAGGCATTTCGTATTCTAGACATATGTTTCACTCACAGTTTCCGATATGAAAAAATCATCGGGTGTTGGCGTCTTTACCGGCCGCCTTATAACCCAACCAGCATCCGCTGCAGCAGCAACCGGTCCAGCACGTCCAGGCGGCCGTCCAGAGAAATGTCCATGTATTCGGCGGACAGGGGCGGAACAGGCCATACCTCAGCCAGAATCTCCGACAATATCAGGAGATCTGTGGCCGACAGCTGGCCGTCGCCGTCGAGATCGCCGGGGATCACCAGCGCGCCCTGGTACTCGTAGGCCCCCATGTCGGCCAGGGGCGGCATCCCCACACCCGAGTCCGGGGTGGCCGGATCGTCCAGAAACCGGGGATTCCCAGCTGCATCCAGGGCGGCCGGCAGCAAAAACTCCGTGTTATTTCCGGCATCGATAGCCGGGGAGGCGGGCCGCAGGCGGAGATTGTCGTCGGCGGTGCCTGGTAGCCCGTCGGCTCCGGCCGGGCTCACCAGTTGCGGATCGCGGTCGATGCAGCCTGGAAAATCGGCCGGATCGGGTGGATCTTCGCCGGGAGCGGGCGTGAATAACCCCTCTATGGTACTGTATTGCAGCGCCACAACGCCGCCATTGTTGTGGATCTGGTTCGAGAACACCCGATCCTGTTCACCTGTATTGCCCCACAGGATGGAGGAAGCGACGGCGACGGCGCCGCTCAGACCGACGGAGATGCCGCCACCGTCGCTGGAATGGCAACCCGTCACCGTGACGCCGGTGACACGCACCGGACCGCCGAACACCAGGATGCCGCCGCCGAAGGTGTTCCCCACATTGCCGGAGATGACGGTGTTGTAAATATCCACCGCGCCGTTCAGCCAGAGAGCGCCGCCCTGATCCGCAAGGTTGTCCCCGAACCAGCCGCCGTCGATTTGCAGATATCCAGCCAGGCTGCTGACGGCTCCGCCGGTGGCATCGAATACGCCGCTGGTATGCGAGCGATTTGCCTGAAAGTGACAATCAGTCAGGGTCATTGCCGGAATCTGTTGGACAAAAATGGCCCCACCGTCGCCGACTCCGGACCCGCCGAAGGCTTCGTTGGACTCGAAGCGGCAGCCGGAAACGGCCGGCTGCACGCCCTCCCCGATATAGAGGGCTCCGCCCCGGCCAAGCTGGGCCTGATTGTACTGGAACAGACAATCGCCGATCTCCACCGTGGCCAGGACCAGGTAGGCCGCGCCGCCGTACCGGGCGAAATTGTACTGGAATACGCACCGGTCCAGCGCCAGGCTGCTCCCCTCCACCAGCATTCCGCCGCCCACCGCCGCCAGGCCGCTGCTGGCGTCGGCGTATCCGCCGCGCACCACCACTCCTTCCAGGCGGGTGCCCGGCGCCGTGTCGACGGCGTGGAGCACATGATAGGCGTTGTCGGCGTAATGGTTCCAGCCGGGGAGGTCATCCCCCAACAGGTCGCCGCTGAAGAAGGTGGCATATCGATCCGGGTCCCGGGTGTCCGGAAAAACGCCCGTCACGCCGGCATAGCCGCCGCGCACCGCCACGCCACTCACCAGCGCAAAGGTCGCGCTCCGCAGGCCGGTCCCCCCCGGGTTCATGCCGTCCCGGTCAGGCCGATACATGCCCCGGGCCACGCGGATCTCCTTGATCCCGCTGCCCGGCGCGGCCGCCAGGGCCAGGGCATCCTGCAAAAACGGCAGGGCCTGGGCCCAGGATGAACCGTCACCGCCGGCCGGCGCATCGTCATCCACGTACAGCACACCCTCAACCTGCGCCGAGACGACAGACCAGCCGGAATCGGCGGCCGCCAGAGCCAGGCACAGAAAACAGATCATAGTCTTTATCATGGTGTTTCGTTCTTCCCCAAGGTGTCGTTGGATCCTGCCGGGGAAAATCACTGGACGATCAGATCCGTGATCTGCACGTCACCCAGAACCACGGTGACCTTGTTGCCGGGCTTAATGTAACGGGCAGGATTGGCAAAAATGATGAAGCATTGCTGGCCGGGTGTCACCTCGCCGAACGAGCGGTAAGAGGTTCGCAAGGCGCCCACCTTGGCCGGCGCGGGCACCCCGACGTGTACATCGCTCCCCTGATCGATGAGATAGGGTTTCATCCCGTCTTTGAACAGACTGGCCGCCTTTGCCGGATCCAGCACCTTGTACCGGAAGTCCAGCATGTAACCGGCCGCCGTGGAGCGGATGCCCACCACCTCGATGCCGTGTTGCTCGACCAGGACACGGGCTTTGTCCACCGGGAATACCTCCGCCGGTTCATTACCCGTCCGGGCCGGCTCCGTCACGCCGGCGGCCGCCTGTTCCGGGCGTACGTTTGTTTCCGTTTTTTTGTTCTCATCGGCGGGCCCGTGGGCCGCCATGAATCCGCTCAGCAGCAGACCCATTAGCAGAAGGCCCCCCGTCAACCACATCCGACGCAACCCGCAAGCCGGCCGAAACAGGACGGCCGGGTTCGAAGGAGGCGCCTGATTTTTCCGTTGTCGAACGTGGCAGTTGTTCATTATTTTCTCCGCATCATTTTCATTTAAAAGAAGAAAAGGCTTGGTCGCCACCCTGTTGGATGAAAGAGCAGACCAAGCCGTTTCACTTTTTGGAACCTGTTTAACCGGCCATCAGGATGGACAGGATGTTCAGGTCGCTCTGATTCACTTCACCGTCATGGTTCATGTCGGCGTGATACTGGGCGTATTCCGAAAAAATGGTCAGGTGGCCGTTGATGAAATTGATCATGATGGTCAGGTCCGTGGCATCCACCAGCCCGTCCTGGTTCAGATCGGCCTGGGGTGCCGCCATGGGCAGGGCCACCCGGTCATAGATGGGAAACGGCCCGCCACCGGGACGCACGAAGATGGCGTCCATGGTCTTGCCGGCTGTCATGAGCACGGAATACTGGATCCGCGGGTAGGGCAGCTTGTTGCCATCCTCGGCCACCAGATCCATGTATTCGCCTTCCAGGACCGGGATATGATCCCGCAGCCCTGCGTTGAAGAAGCGGATGAGGACCTGGTCGCCCGGGGTGCCGGTGGCCAGGGCCGGTTCGAGGATCACGTTGTACGGATCGCCGTTGATCAGGTAATAGCGCGGATCGTAGTTCAGGGTGTTGGGGTAGTCGGGCGTCCCGTAGTAGCCGTAATGCACGGCCAGGTGCAGGGCCGGATCCACCTCGCTGTAGAACATGATCACTTCGTCGTTGTAGGTCACGCCGCTATAGGCGGTGAACGGGGCGAAGTCCTTTTTCATGGCGCCGTACAGCCCCATCTGCATCTGCACGGCGATGTGGGTGGCGCTGTGATAGATGTAGCTGCCAGGGCGCACATTCTCGAAATTGTATACGCCCACGCTCCCCACCGGCGTTTCCGGCAGGAAAGAGCGGACGCGACCGTCGAAATCCCCGCCCACGTGGCGCACCGGCGCCACCGGCACCGGCGCGGCGTCCACCGTCACCGAGGTGGGCGGCGCCTGGCCGGCCAGCGTGATGGAGACGGGATCGGCCGTCAGCAGATTCTTCAGATGGATGGTCAGGGTGCCATCGGTGTCGGGCACGGTGATCATGGGACCTGGGGAACTGGCCGGGCCGACGATGCTGAAATCGGCGTTGGCCGTGGCGAAGCCCCACATGGGGACCACCTGGCCGTCGGGCATGTATTTCATGAACGGTTTGGCCGCCAGGTAGACGTCCACCGCCAGCGATGCGCCGCCGAACACCATCGTCATCACCAGGAGTACCCACATGGAGCGGTAGCGTTTGATCAGTCTAGTCATTTCCATTCCTCCTTCACTCATTACGGAATCGGCACACCGGGCGGCTCGATGATGAGCATGGTCAAGATGCCGCCGGGGAACAGTCCGAAGTTGGTCAATTCTTTTTCATCGTGGGAGTGCCACATGTAGGCATAGCCGGAGTTCGGGTTCAGGCCGCCCTCGCCCGGTGGCAGGGTGCCCATGGTGCCCAGGAACGGGCTGCCGCTGTAAAAGGCCCCAAAGGCCAGGTTCTGCTTCTCGGGCAGGACCACCGGGAACGGCTTGCCGTGATCGGCGCACCATTCGTGGGTGACATCGTCATAACCGTCCATGTCGTTGTCGATGCAGTCATGGGCGTAATCGGGATGGTTGGGATCGCCGTAGATATCCCAGCCGATCTTTTCGCCGGTCCACTGGAAGATGGCATCCACTGTCTCACCGGGTACGGATTCGATGGTGAACACCTCATACGACAGGTCGGCGCCGACGCCGGGCATGCTCGCCAGCAACTGGCCCTGCTTGGCGATGACCCGGGCATGGTTGCCGTGGTGGTGGAAGGGATGCCGCTTCAGGCCGCCGTTGAGCACCCGCATCAGCAGCCGCTCGCCGGGGTGCATCCGCGGCAGGCTGTTGTAGGGCTGATGGGGGAGCCACTCCACAAAGGGCTCGGAAAAGACATCGGGGGACGTCCGTCCGTTGATGAAATAGTAGTTGGGGAAATAATCGGAGAGGTAGTTCACCTCGTCCAGGGCGGTCAGGTCCTTCTTGAACTCCAGCAGGTCGTGAATCCGCGAATCCATGGCGCTGAGCAGGAACAGATACTCATGGTCATAGGCGGAATCATAGTCCGAGACCGGGTCGTCATAGGCCCGCGGGGCAGCGGGGTTGAAGCCGGCGGGGCGGACGATGATGGCGCCCACCAGGCCCATCTCCATCTGCAAGCCGGGGCGGGTGCCGCCGTGGTACAGGAAGGTGCCGGGCCGGGTAGCCGTGAAAGTATAGGTGACCGTGGTGGCGCCGTCGGGCGGGGCCTCGCGGGTCAGCTGACCGGCCTGTCCGCCGCTGGCCTGAACGCTCAGGCCGGGGAACAGGATGGAGACGTTGCCGGCCCAGGCCGGCAGGTCGTTGGTCAGGGTGATGGTGACCGCATCGTTCTGGTTGACAATGATGGTCGGGCCGGGGTATTGCATCCATTCGTTATCAATGGCAAAACCCCAGGCATAAAAGCTGTTGCCGTCGCCGGTGGACAGGTAGCCCTCCCGGGCCGCCAGGTTGAAGGATGTTCCGGTTACCCCGGGGATAACCGCCTGGGCCTGGATCACTCCGGCGATAAAAACGGCGAACATCAGGAGCAGTAACAGACGTGTTCCCATTCGATGATTACGTAGCATTGGCATTACCTCCTCGTTCGATTACGGAGCCGTGATGACGATTTCCGTCATCATGCCGCCGAAGTCCTCTTGGCCGTTGCTGAGGAAATTCAGGTTGGTGGTATACAGGAAATAGGTTCCCGGCGGCACATCGGTGGTATCGATGATCACATCGATGGACTCACCGCCGCTCAGGGTGACAGAGTTGGTATCGTAGTAAAGATCCGTCCCTGTCGGACCGCGGTAAAGCCGGGCGCAGAAACCGACCACTTTCATGGGCACGCCCAGGTTGGTGGTCAGCGTGTACTGGTGAACCACGCCCAGGTTGCTGATCCGCAACAGGACCTTCTGCCCCTGCTCCGCAGTGACCAGCGAACTGACCGGCTGGGAGACCTGGTAGCCGTTCTCCTCGGGTGCCGCCAACGGCGCGGGATTGGCCGTGTCCGGATACCCCCGGCCGTTGAGCATGGGGTACGTGTCGCGCATCTGGTAAAAGGGGAGCGGCTGGGCGGATTCACTGGCGTCGTGGAACTCATCGTCGAAGGCCGTCATCTGCAGCGCGAAGTCCACATCATACAGGGTGCTCCCGTCGCTGTCGTTGTAGGCGTATTTGTCGCCCACCGTCGGATCGTCCTGCGCCGGATCGGGATCATAGTCGGGATTGTCATGCTCGTGGGAGCCGAGCATGGTGCCGTCGGCCAGCCGGTTCTGGGCCGGCCGCACGTACAGGTTGCCCAGCATGCCCATCTGCATGTGCTCCGTGGCTTCCACGTGGCAGTGATACATGTAGGTGCCGGGCTCGATGACGTTGTAGTAGTAGGTCAGCGGCTGGGGCCCCATGCCGATGGAGATGCCCGATTCGGGCAGGCCGTCGAAGATGGGTGCCGCCTGGGGGAAACCATGCCAGTGAACGGTGTGGGGGTCGAACAGATCGGGCCGGATGAGCATCCCCACGTTGTATAGGGTGAGATAAAACTCATCCCCTTCGTCCACGACGATGGTCGGCGCGGGGAAATTTGCGGCCAGCTGCCCGGCGGCCAGGGCATCCTGCGGATCGACGATTCCGGAAATGTCGGAAAAGCCGAAGATGTACATGGGACGCCCGTCGGCCATCACGATGTAGCCGTCACCGCTGGAAAGCTGGATGTTCTTCTGCACAGCCAGCACACTGTCGGTGCCGGCGGCAAACAGCCCCAATCCGGCAACCACCATCACCAGGAACAGCCGCAGGTATTGCCTTTCTCTATTCATATCGTTGCTCCTTGCTTGAATGCTTGTTGGGTTCTTTTCATATGGGTTCATGGCTGTACCTCACCTTACATGCCAGGCATGCCGGCCAGTTCATAGGCCATGGTCAGCACGTCGGCCGCATCCACCACGCCGTCCATGTTGACGTCGGCGTAGGTCTCGGGCGACCAGTAGGGCGCATCACCCTGGTTAAAGCCGGCGTTGACCACCGTCTGGATGAGTATGGCCAGGTCGACCACATCCACGAAGCCGTTGTAGTTGAGGTCAGGGGCGAACTCGGACGCGCCGATATCCACACCGGCGCCCCAGGGCCGGACCTTGCCGTAGAAATCCGTCAGCAGTTCGGGAAAATCATCCAGAACGGTCGGATCGCCGGCATTGACGGCCTCGGACAGGGACTGCACGTAGTAGTCGCCGAAACGCAATCCCGTGTCGGGGTTGATCATGGTCAGCGGACCAAAGCGGGCGTCGATGAAGTTGCCCCCCTCGTCGAATGCCGGCTGCACCTGGATGCCCGTCGTGAATTCCTGCTGGTTGATGTAGTTGTTGGCGCTGTTGAAGTACTCCGCTCCGAAGATGGGGTCGGGCGTGGCCATGAAGTTGCTGCCGTCATACCCCGTGGGATCCGTCAGGATACAGAACATGGGATCCAGCTGGTCGGCCGGATTGCCGGTGCCCAGCACGGCCAGGTCGTCGATGACGGCCGGGTCGACGGACACATCGGGCAGCAGGCCGAAGGGCGGGTCGAGCAGCTCGTTGATGTAGAAGTAGAAGGAACGGTTCTGCCAGATGATGTTGTTGAACAGCAGCGGATTGGAGAAGAACTTGAACGGGATCACCGGATCACCGTCGCCGAAAGCGGCGGCCAGCTCCAGGGTGTGGGCGTGGGCCACGATCCCGGCCGGCTGCGGTGTCGACTGGTTGGGACTGCCGGGGGCGAAGGCCTCACCGGCGGTGCCCAGGCTGTCGTTGTTGACGATGGTGTTGTGCAGAATCGCCACCCGGGTGCTGTCCTGCAGCGAGATGGCCCCCGCCGCCAAACCGGCCACGTTGTTGGCGATGATGTTGTTGAAGACGTACACTGAGAACCAGTTCTCCGGAGTGTTGGGGTTATCGTCCACATCCTGGCCGTTGACCCGACTCAGGCGAATGCCGCCGCCGCTGCCGGCACCGGCCATATTGCCCTGAATCAGATTGGCGATGATGCTCACGTTTCCGGAGCCCGGGCTCAGGGTGCCCGGTCCCAGGAGAGGCGCTCCGCCGCCGACGAACACGCCGCCGCCGGACACGGTGATCCCCTGGTTGAAGTTCTGGTTGTACAGGATTTTGTTATGGGTAATCTGCCCGTCCATACTCAGGCCGAGATGCGCCACACCGGCGCCGTCGGTCGTGGCATAGTTGCCGCAGATGAAGTTTTCCGTCACAGTGTAGTAGTCCGTGCCGGTGTTGAGGGAGATACCACCGCCGGCGCCGTTGAGGGCGCTGTTCTGGGTGATATAGTTATGATGGATCTGCAGATAGCTGTTGAAGGCGCTCTGGTGCTGATCGTTGACCACCAGCTGCGGATGCCCGGAACGGATGCCGCCGCCGAACACGCCGAGATTGTTCTCGATGCGGTTGTTGCTGATCTGCAGGTAATGGACGTAGCCGTTGACCACTATGCCGCCGCCGTTGTCGGAGCCGCGGATGGCCAGGCCGTCGATGCGGGCGCTGGGGTCCGGGCCGAAGCCGCCGTTGGCCGGCGTGTCGTTCTTGGCCAGCACCAGGATCCCCGCCGCCTCTTCGGTGAACAGGGTGCCCGGCTCGATGCCGCCGAAACCGCCGTTCTGGCCCGGCAACAGGTCGACGTCGTTGTTGGTGACCAGCGTCTCCACCAGGGC
>JAFGRT010000014.1 GCA_016935015.1 Acidobacteriota bacterium
AAGGAAGACGAGGAAGCCAGCCCGAGCCGTCCATAGTCCCGGGGCGATCCCGCCGATGACCATTCCGGATACAGTGAACATTCCGGATTCGCCATCAATAAAAATGTCACACTGCACGTGCAGATTCATTGATACCGTCCTCATCGTTTTCGGTCTGACCATTCATGCACTGTCAGCGGAGGAAGTCCTGCAGCGGGGCACGGTCTTTTTTGAAAACGCCCCGGCGGGAGCGGCTGTCTATCTGGACGGCACCTGGATCGGCGCCATTTCGTCCGACGGCCGCTTTACCCTTGAGCAACTGCCGGCCGGACCGCTTCACCTGGTCGTAGCGACGGACACATCTCCCCTCTTCGACCGGAAAATCACCTTCACCGATACTGTCGCCCTCACCTTCTCCCTGGGCCCACCACCTTCGATGGATTCATCCCCGCCCGGGAATACCGAGCCGGCGGAATCCGGTTCTCCTCCACCCAAATCCGTTCACGAACCGCAAACTGTTCAACCACTTCCTGTCGTCGCCCGTACCGGCGATGAGACAGACAACACTCCTTTCGCCGGTGAGGGGAATACCCGCCGATCCAAGCCCCTCGAATGGACCCGGCTGAGCCCGGTGGATTCGGAAACATCCGCCGATTATTCCTTTGTCTGGCCCATGCTGTTGCTGGCCCTGCTGCTGCCGGCGGGATTCATCATGTTTTACCTGCTCTGGCGGCGGCGGATCATCCAAAAATCGATTTCACCGGAGGCGCCGGCGGATGCCGAGAGCGACACCGGGGCCGCCGGTGAGGCGGACGACCTTCGGACTCCTGCGGCCGCCCCATCGCCGTCCACGGCATCCGAACCCAACTTCCTGGAAGATCTGCATCACAAGGAAACTTTATTTTCCAAGGGATTCCGATCCGTCAAAGCCGCCGAGGACCCGGAGCAGATCGTGTTGGACCTGACCGATTACCGGGTGGGCGAGTAATGCACTTATTCAGGTTGGCCTGGCTGGCCCTGTTGCTCTCCTGCGTCGCGGGCGAACTGTCGGCGGAATCCATCCGGACCGCGGAAGCCAGCGTGGCGCGGATCCTGTCATCGGAAAAAATCGTGCTGCAGACCGCCGAGCCCCATCGGCTGGTGGGCCGTCACGGAGACATCCATTACGACGTCATCGCCAATGGCCGGCGGCGGCGGGTCGTTCCAGCCAAAGTCATCGTTCTGGACGTCATCGGCGAAAATGAAGTGCTGGCTGAACTCTTCGACGCCAGGGGGGCGATCCGGCCTGGTTACCGGGTCACATTCCTCCTGCCGGTGAGTGGACCCGCCAGCGATCACCCTTCATCCCCCATGGATCAGAAGACCGGCGGGGAGACGGCGTCGGCCCCGGTCACAGCGGCCCCTTCCGCCCGCGCGGACAATCCCTCCCAACCACCGGCCGCCCCGGCCACTGAACCACCGGCAAGACCGCCTCGCCCCGACAACATCATGCAGCAGCTGGAACGGATGGTGTACATCCCCGGCGGTGCCGCCACCATCGGCGTGGGTGATCGCCAGGCCCGGTTCTGGAATGAATCGCCCGCCCATCAGGTCACCATCGCCCCATTTTATATGGACCGGCACGAGGTAACCTGCGCTGAATACGCCCGCTTTCTGCAGGCCACCGGACACCCACGGCCCGCCGACTGGCCTGGCGACCACGCCCCTGCCGGTCGGGAAAATATACCGGTCACGCATGTCTCGTGGTATGATGCTGCTGCGTTCGCCCAATGGTGCGGCAAACGGCTGCCCACGGAAGACGAATGGGAATTTGCCGGCCGCGGCCAGCGGCAATGGCTGTATCCCTGGGGCAATGCCTACCATCCCGAGGCCGCCAACAGCCAGGAGGCGGACACCGGCGGTCCCCGTCCCGTTGGCAGCCGGCCAAAGGACCAGTCCTATTACGGGATCTACGATTTGGCCGGAAATGTTTCGGAATGGACGGCCTCCCCGTACCACCCCTTTCCCGGCAACCGCCATCCGGAGAAGGAATACACCCAGGACCGCCGGGTGGTCCGGGGCGGGGCGTTCAGCGTCACCAGCGTGTATTGCCGACTGGTCTTCCGCGCCCATCTGCCGCCGCAGTATGCGGCCGCAGATCTCGGTTTCCGGTGTGTCATCGGGGAAGCCGAAGTGGCGTTTCGGCAGAGGAATACGAACCAGAAGGAAACCACCCGTGATTGACTTGCATAATCACCTGTTGTGGAATATTGATGACGGATCGGCCACCGTTGAAGAAACAACCGACCATCTTCGGGCGGCCGAGGAAATCGGCGTCGTCGCCCTGGTCTGCACTCCCCATCTCTACCATCCGCAGTATCCGGCGGTCACGCCCGGCCTGATCCGGGAGCGCCTGGCGGATTGCCGCCGCCTGCTGCCGGCGGATTCATCGCTGCGGCTGTTTTCCGGTGCCGAACATTACTTCAGCGAGGATTTTTTGCGCGCCATCCAGCGACAGGAAGAAATCGTCAGCATCAACGACGGGCAATACATCCTTCTGGAATTCGGACCTTTCTTCACCATGCACGGGGCGGACCATATGGTCCGTGCTTTACGGGCCCGTGGATGCACCCCGTTGATCGCCCATCCGGAACGCCACTCGTACCTAAACGGCCATTCGGCCACCCTTTCGCGACTGATGGAGCAAGGCTGCAATTTCCTGATGAACTCCAAAAGCCTGACGGGACGCTACGGCCGCCAGATTCAGGAAACCGCCCAGCGCCTGTTGCAAATGGGCTTCATTCACGCTATTGCCAGTGACGCCCATTCCGCCAGCGGCATGCGCACCCATTATCCGGATGCCTTTGCCTGGACGATGGAGAAATGGGGCCGCCAGGCGGCGGAGTTGCTGTTTCTGATCAATCCCTGGCTGATTCTGCACGGTCTGCCGACGGTACCTTTCTTCGATGAATTCGCGCTGCAACAGACACTGAAAATTCACGGGGTTATGGATTCGTGAACGTTTGTAAAAAACTCATACGCGGCATCGGCCTCCTGTTCTTTCTGCTACTGGCCGGGCTGTGCGTGCAAAAAGTCCGTTCGATCATTCCGGAATCCGGAACGCCCTCCATTGAGGAAATCATTCGGAAAACCGAGGCCAACCCACTGAATCCCCACAACTGGTATATTCTGGGGAGCGTCTATGCCTACGACTTGAGCAGCTCCTCCCTGGAAAAATCGATCCAGAGTTTCACCCGGGCGGTCCGGCTCAATCCGTGGTTCTGGAAATACTGGTCGGAGCTGTCGCTGGTCCTCGAAAACACCGGTCATTCGGAGGAGGCCTGCCGCATGCTGGCGGTGGCGCAGCGCCTGAACAGCTCTTATGTCCCGTTTTATTGGTATGCCGCCAACCTCTATTTGCGCAACGGCCGCTTCGACGACGCCGCCGCCTGTTTCCGCCGCTACCTGGAGGGGAATACCGGCCGCGTCACCGCGGTGCTGGAATTGTGTTGGAAGTCATTTCCGGACAGCCGCCGGATCGTGGATGACATGGTTCCCGACCGGATGGATCTCCTGGCCGGCGCCTTGCAATGGAGTATCGGTAAAAACGACGATCTGCTCAGCCGGCGCTGCTGGGAACGCATGCTGGAACTGGGGGAGCCCCTCAGCTTATCCGTCGTGTTTCAGTACTGCGCCTATCAGCTGCGACGTCAGGACTATACGGCGGCAAGCCGCAGTTGGCGGCAGGGATTGCGCCGCTGCTTCCCCCACCGGCTGTTTCCCGAAGATGAACCCGTATTCAACGGCAGCTTCGAATATACTCCCCTGGGCGGCGGTTTTGGTTGGCTGTGCCATCGCGACCGCGGCATCCGCTGGAAATTGGACCGCTTGCATCGTTACCGCGATTTTCATGCGCTGCACTTCTCCTTTGACGGCAGTCGCAACTTCAGCGGCTCCGTCCTGCGGCAGCTGATTTTTCTGCCGGACGCCGGCACCTACACCCTGCATTATGCTGTTTTTTCCGATCTGACCACCGATCAGGGCTTTTATTTCCAGGTGCTGCACCATACCCAATACCCCCACGCCACTCCGCTGGCCGCGGGTGATCACGATGCCGCCGATCCGGTGTGGCGCACCGGTGAAGTCGTCTTCACCACGTCGGAGGAAAACAGCCTCATCGAGATCCAGCTGCGGCGGAACCGGTCTTACAAAATCGACAACCAGGTGAAAGGCAATCTTTGGATTGACGGCGTCTTCCTGGTGCGTGAGCCCGAATGATGAACACACGAGCCCTTTTCGAGAGCGCTGTATATTTGCTGTTGTCCTTTGCCGTGACCGCGTCGGCAGCCACGCCGCCGTGGGCCCGGGCCATTTTGTGCGCCATGGCGTTCCTCGTGTTTGCCGTTTTCCTCGTGATCCCCAAAAGGAACTGGGCCACCGCCGCCCACCGGCGGCCGTCGGCTGTAGTCACGGGACTGCTGCTCCTCATCCCGCTGCTGCAACTGGTGCCGCTGCCGGCCGGGCTGCTGAAGGTCGTCAGCCCGGTCCACGCGGAGTTCATCGGGCAGCTCATCGCCAAGGATTACCTGACGCCGGGTTGGAACCACCGCCTGACGAGCATTCATCCTTACAATACCCTGGAGCACCTGCTCCTGCTGCTGGCGGTTCTCTGCATTTTCTGGATGGCCCGCCGCATTTTCACCACGCCGGAAGCCCGCCGGCGGCTGTTCGTCTTTCTCGTCGCGCTGGGGTTGCTTCAGGCACTGCTTGGTTTGTTGCAGTATTTCGGCGTGTTGCCCCTGTTCTTTCCGGCCCGGGATCACTACGAGGCGATCGTCGCCTCCGGCACCTACGTCAATCGCAACCACTTCGCCGGATTGCTGGAAATGGTCATTCCCCTGCTGCTGGGTTTCACCTACTATTTCTATCTCACCCACATCCGCCCGGATATCCCTTGGGTGCCCCGCCGGCGCAAGATTCTGTATGCCCACCCCCTCTTCCCCGTCCTGCTTCTGCTCATGTTCCTCGGGCTCCTGTTGTGTTTGGGTATCATCTTTTCCATGTCCCGCACCGGAATCTTCTGCATGCTGGCCACCCTGTTCTTTCTCGGACTCATCATCTCCATGCGGCACGGTCGGCGGCGGGTACAGATGCTGGTATTCCTGTTCATGCTGGGTGTTGTCTGCTATGCCGCCTGGATCGGCCTCGACCCCGTGATTGAACGGTTCGACCAGCTGCTGCTGGCCGACACCATGCATTCCATCCAGCGGATCCCCGTCTGGCAGGACAGTTGGAAGATGATCCTCGATTTCCCCTGGCTGGGTGTGGGGCTCGGCAACTACGAATTCGCGTTCTATGCCTATAATTCTCTGCCGCTCAGCGTGATCTACAACCACGCCCACAACGATTACCTTGAATACGCCGCCGATCTGGGTATTCCCGGTGCCCTGCTCCTGTTCGGAGCGATCGTGCTCTTGCTGGGCTACGGCCTGCGTGTTTTTTTTCGCCATGCGAATCCCACTGACAGCATGATGGCACTGGGGGTCAGCGGGGCGATTTTCAGTATCCTGACGCACAGCTTCACCGACTTCAATCTGCAAATCCCGGCCAATATGGTGGTTTTCGCCGTCCTGCTGGCGGTGCTGAGCAGCGTCCACCCACAAAACACCAACGAACCGGTCCCGGAATGAAGTGTTTTCACGCTTCGTGCTGTTCTTTTCACCACGAGTATGGTATAAAGAGATCTCGCAGGTTTTTTGAGAATCGAACGAACCGAAATCAGTGATTTGGCTCTGGGGCGCCAATACATGGCTTCGAACCCTGTCAGGTCCGGAAGGAAGCAGCAGTAAGAAGATCTTTGTATGTGGCGTTCCCGGAGCCATCTTTTCCAACCGACAGACAAGGCATCAATTCCGACATGTCCTATCAAGTCATCGCCAGAAAATGGCGCCCGAAGCAGTTTGACGATGTCATCGGGCAGCAAACCGTTACCCGCACCCTAACAAACGCCATCCAGCTGGGACGCGTCGCCCACGCCTACCTGTTCACCGGCACCCGGGGCGTGGGCAAGACATCCACCGCCCGCATCATGGCCAAAGCGCTGAACTGCCACCTGGGGATCACGCCGACGCCGTGCGATGAGTGTCCTTCCTGCACGGAAATCGCCGCCGGCAATTCCGTGGACGTGCTGGAAATCGATGCCGCCTCTAACCGGGGCATCGGCGAGATCCGCGAGTTGCGTGAGAACGTTCAGTATGCCCCGTCGCGCGACCGCTACAAGATCTTCATCATCGACGAAGTCCACATGCTGACCTCCGAGGCGTTCAACGCCTTGCTCAAAACGCTGGAGGAACCGCCGTCCCATGTGGTGTTCATCCTGGCCACCACCGAACTTTTCAAGATTCCCCAAACGATCCTCTCCCGCTGCCAGCAATTCGATTTCCGCATTATCCCCTTTGCCGAGATTCGCGACCGCCTCATGAAAATATTGGCAGCGGAGGCAGTGACTCTTTCGCCGCAGGCCGTCAGCTTCATCGTCAAGGCCAGCGGCGGCAGCATGCGCGATGCCGAATCGGCCCTGCAAAAAATCGTCTCCCTGGGCGGCGCACAGATCAGTGACGAAGACGTGGCGGCGCTGCTGGGAGTCATCCAACAAGACATGCTGAACCGGATGATGAGGGCCGTCCTCGCCCGGGACCGGGCCGACATCATCACCATCATCGATCAGCTATACAACCGCGGGCATGACCTGCAGAATTTCATCCGGACCTTCATCGAATACATCCGGCACATGACGGTGTATAAAATCTTACGGGATGACGACCAGCTGATCACACTGTCGCCCGAGGACATCCACGTTCTCAAGGAATCGGCGGAAACGCTCACGGTGGAAGATCTGATGCGCTTCTATGAGCTGCTGTTAAGCGCCGACAATGAACTCCGCTGGACACCTTTCCCCCGCTTTCACGTGGAAATGGCGTTTCTGCGGCTGGCCGCCCTGACCCATCTGGTTTCGCTGGAGGAAATCATCAGCGCCCTGGCCGATCTGCCGGCCCCGCAGTTTACCCCCGAGCTGGCGGACGCACCACCCACCCGGACGACCCGCACCGCGCCGTCGACGCCCCCGTCACCTGCGTCGGAATCCCCTGCTGCCGGCGCCGCTACTGCTCCCGCCGCGGATACGGAAAAAGTGACCTTGCTGCTGCAGAAAATCAGCCGAGGCTCCCCACCCCTTCGCCCCCTGCTCGACAAGGTGGAGTGGCAGATTACAGGCGATCAGATCCACATTCAGGCGACGGAAAATTCCTTGCCGGACAAGAAATTCCGCGAGCCGGAAACCCAGGCAGAAATAAAGGCGGCCTACCGGGAGCTGTTTCAGATAGAGCCCGAGATCCTGGTGACAGCAGGCAAAAAGGTCGTGCTCCCGAACCGGCAGGAAATGCAGCGCAAGATCGCCGCCCAACAGGATGAACTGGAAAACCTGTTCCTGCAGGATCCGGTGATTCGGATACTGACGGAAAAAATCACCGGGCGCTGGACATACAAAACCGACGAAAAGAAAGGATAAGTCGACGCATGGATTTTCGCAGCCTCATACAGCAGGCGCAGCAGATTCAGTCCAACCTGCGGTCCGAAATGGAAAAACTCGAAGTGGAGGCCGACGCCGGCGGCGGCATGGTGCGTGTCCGGATGAACGGCAAGAAGCAGGTGCTGTCACTGACCATCGATCCTGCCATGCTGGCTGAGAACGACCTGCCGCTCCTTCAGGATCTGATCATCGCCGCGGTGAACCAGGCGATGCGCCAGGTGGACGAACAGCTCAAATCGAAACTCGGCTCCGTGGCGTCCCAGTTCAATCTGCCCGGGCTGTTCAGCTGACAGGACCGGTTCGCTCATGAAGATTTTCACCGCACCCCTGGCCCATCTCATCGACGCCCTCAAACGACTGCCCGGTATCGGGCCCAAGTCCGCCCAGCGGATCGCCTTTTTCCTGCTGCGTGCCGACGGAGAGTACGTCCAGACACTGCTGCACGCCATTCGTGAGGCACGGGATTCCGTCCGACTCTGCGAGAGGTGCAATAACTATACCGACCGCGAGATTTGTGAAATCTGTGCCGACAAGCGACGGGATTCCACCACCATCTGCGTAGTGGAAAAGCCCTTTGACATCGCGCCCATTGAAAAAACGGGCCAGTATCGCGGCCTCTACCATGTGCTGCATGGGGTTCTTTCGCCCATCGACGGCGTCGGCCCCGAGGATTTGCGGATCAAGAACCTGCTGCCCCGGCTGGGAGAAAACCAGGTGATCGAGGTCATCGTCGCCACCAATCCCGACGTCGAGGGCGAAGCCACGGCCATCTACCTCGCCAAATTGCTCAAGCCTCTGGAGATCAAGGTCAGTCGGATCGCCCTGGGCTTGCCGGTGGGGTCCGACCTGGAGTTCATCGACGAGGTGACCATCATCCGAGCGTTGCAGGGACGCACGCCGTTGTAGCGTCCACGGGTGTTCCCGGCTGGAGCGACCGGTTCCATCACCCCGGTGGGGTGCAATTTTACACCCAAACTCGAATCTGAACTTGAATTGGACCGGGGAGCTGTGTTTAAATGGAAGGTCACTGTATCGTATATAATTTCCTATAGGTTAACCAGGAGTAGGCATAATGGAAAAGCGTATCAAAATCATCGACGGGAATGAGGCCGCGGCGTACGTGGCCCATAAAACCAATGAGATCTGCGCCATTTACCCCATCACCCCTTCATCCAACATGGGCGAATGGGCGGACCAGTGGTCTTCCGAGGGCCAGACCAACATCTGGGGCACCGTCCCCCAGATCAGCGAGTTGCAAAGCGAGGGCGGCGCCAGCGGCGCCGTGCACGGCGCCTTGCAGACGGGTGCCCTGACGTCCACGTTTACGGCGTCCCAAGGCTTACTGCTCATGCTCCCCAACATGTTCAAGATCGCGGGCGAACTCACGCCCACGGTTTTTCACGTTTCGGCCCGTTCGGTGGCCTGCCAGGCCCTGTCCATTTTCGGGGATCATTCCGATGTCATGGCCGTCCGCTCCACCGGTTTCGCCCTGCTCGCTTCGGATTCCGTCCAGGAGGTTATGGACAACGCCCTCATCGCCCAGGCGGCGACGCTGGAAACCCGCGTACCGTTCGTCCATTTTTTCGATGGCTTCCGAACGTCCCACGAAATCAACAAGATCTTGCTGCTGAGCGATGACGAGATGCGGGCCATGCTGGACGACGACCTCATCTTCGCCCACCGGCAGCGGGCGATGAATCCGGACCGTCCCTTCATCCGCGGCACGGCCCAGAACCCCGATGTCTTCTTCCAGGCTCGTGAGACGGTCAATCCGTTTTATGTCAAGGCCCCGGACATCATCCAGAAGGTGATGGACACGTTCGCCCATATCACCGGTCGGCATTACCATCTGTTCGACTACGTCGGTGCGCCCGACGCCGAGCGCATCGTCATTCTGATGGGTTCCGGCGCCAGCACCGCTCGTGAAACCATCAAATACTTGCAGGAGCGGGGCGAAAAAGTGGGCATGATCCAGGTCCATCTGTATCGTCCCTTCTCCCCCAGGCATTTTCTGGCGGCCATCCCCACCTCGGTCAAATCCATCGCTGTCCTTGACCGGACCAAGGAGCCCGGCGCCGACGGCGAACCACTTTACAAGGACGTGGTTACGGTCTTCAGCGAAGCCATGACCGAAGGCACCATGCCCACCGCCGACATGCCGCGCATCGTGGGTGGCCGCTACGGCCTGTCGTCGAAGGAATTCACGCCGGCCATGATCAAGGGCGTGTTGGACAACCTGACCCTCTCCCACCCCAAAAACCACTTCACCATCGGCATCAACGATGATCTGAGCCAGACCAGCCTGCCCTACGACCCGGCCTTCATCACCGAGTCGGGAAAAGCCGTGCGGGCCATGTTTTATGGCCTCGGCGCCGACGGCACGGTCGGAGCCAACAAAAATTCCATCAAGATTATCGGTGAGGAAACGGACTTTCACGTCCAGGGATACTTTGTTTATGACTCCAAGAAGGCCGGCTCGCGCACGGTGTCGCACCTTCGTTTCGGGCCGGATCCCATTTACTCCACCTATCTGATCCAGTCAGCCAACTTCGTCGGTTGTCACCAGTTCATTTTTCTGGAACAGACGGACGTGCTGAAAAATGCCGCCGACGGTGCGGTCTTCCTGCTGAACAGTCCCTATCCCGCCGAGGAGGTTTGGGACAAACTGCCGCGCAAGGTACAGGAACAGGTGATCGCCAAGAACCTGAAGCTGTACGTCATCGACGCCTACAAGGTGGCCGAAAAGACCGGCATGGGCTCCCGGGTCAACACCATCATGCAGACCTGCTTTTTTGCCATTTCCGGCGTCCTGCCGCGGGACGAGGCCATCGCCAAAATCAAAAATGCCATCAAGAAAACGTACGGTGCCAAGGGGGAGGAGATCGTCCGAAAAAACTACAACGCCGTGGATCAGTCCCTGGCCAACCTGCACCAGATCCCGGTGCCGGAGAAAGCCACCGGCACCATCGAAATGCCGCCGACCGTGTCCCTGGAGGCCCCCGAGTTCGTGCAGAATGTCACCGCCGAGATCATGGCCGGTCGCGGGGATGACCTGCCGGTCAGCATCTTCCCCGAAGACGGCACCTATCCCTCGGGTACGACCCGATGGGAAAAACGAAACATTTCCCTGTATGTGCCGGTATGGGATCCGGAAATCTGCATTCAGTGCGGCAACTGCAGCCTGATCTGCCCCCATTCGGTGATCCGCGTCAAGACCTACCACGAATCCATGCTGCAGGGTGCCCCGAAATCTTTTAAGTCGACCCCCCTGCGCGGCAAAGACGTGCCGGAGGGAACCCGCTATACCCTCCAGAGTTCGGTGGAAGACTGCACCGGTTGTGCGTTGTGCATGGAAGTGTGTCCGGCCAAGAGCAAGGATGAAGTCGGGCGCAAAGCCCTGGAGATGGAACCCAAGGAACCGATCCTGGAACAGGAGCGCGAGAACTGGGACTTCTTCGAAAGCCTGCCCGATGTGGACCGCGGTCAATTGCGGCTGCATACGGTACGTGACGTGCAGTACACACGGCCGCTATTCGAATTCTCCGGTGCCTGCTCAGGCTGCGGCGAGACGCCGTATGTCAAGGTGCTCAGCCAGCTCTTCGGCGACCGGGCCATCATCGCCAACGCTACCGGCTGTTCGTCCATCTACGGCGGCAATCTGCCGACCACCCCCTGGACCGTAAACAAGGCCGGGCGCGGTCCGTCCTGGTCCAATTCACTCTTCGAGGACAATGCCGAATTCGGTTTTGGGTTCCGTCTGACTCTCGACAAGCAGCGCGAATATGCCGGCGAATTGCTGCAGCGTCTGAAACCGGAGCTGGGCGACGATCTGGTGACCGCCTTGCTGACCAACCCGCAGTCCGGCGAGGCGCAGATCGCCACCCAGCGTGCCCGGGTCACGGAGCTCAAGGAGAAACTCCAGGGCAACAAAACGCCCGCCGCACGTCACCTGCTCTCCATTGCCGACAGCCTGGTGAAGCGCAGCGTCTGGATTCTGGGTGGTGACGGCTGGGCCTACGATATCGGTTACGGTGGCCTGGATCACGTCCTGGCCTCGGGCAAGAACGTCAACGCGTTGGTGCTGGATACCGAGGTGTACTCCAACACGGGCGGCCAGGCTTCCAAGTCCACGCCGCGGGGCGCCGTGGCCAAGTTCGCGGCCAGCGGCAAACCCGCCGCCAAGAAGGACTTGGGTATGATGGCCATGTGCTACGGCAACGTGTACGTCGCCCGAATCGCCATCGGCGCCAATTCGGCACAGACCCTCAAAGCCTTCCTGGAGGCCGAGGCGTATGACGGTCCATCCCTGATCATCGCCTATTCCCACTGCATCGCCCACGGCATCAACATGCAGAAGGGGCTCGACCAGCAAAAACTCGCCGTCAAAAGCGGCCACTGGATCCTCTATCGTTTCAATCCCGAGCTGGCAGCCCAGGGAAAGAATCCGCTGGTCATCGACTCCAAGGAACCGTCTATTCCCATCAAGGAATACGCCTACAACGAGATCCGCTATAAGATGCTCACCCTGAGCAAGCCGGAAGAGGCGGCGCGGCTGATCAAACTGGCCCAGGAGGACGTCGACATGCGCTGGAAATTGTACCAGAAATGGGCGGCCGAATAGGCGTCACCGGCCACGAGATCCGAACATAAATCCGGAGAAAGGAAGGCATCATGGACTTAACGACAAAATACATGGGCATGGAGCTGAAGAATCCGCTGGTCCTGTCCTCTTCGCCCATATCCCAAAAAGTGGACGACGTCCGGCGGCTGGAGGACAACGGCGCCTCCGCCGTGGTCATGTTCTCCATTTTCGAGGAACAGATACGGCACGACATCGAATCGCTGGATCATCTCCTGAGCGCCGGTGCGGAGAGCTTTCCCGAAGCCCTGTCCTATTTTCCGGACATGGGCGAATACCGGGTCGGACCTGATCAGTACCTCGATCTGATCCGCCGCACGGTGGAGGCGGTGGACATCCCGGTCATCGGCAGCCTGAACGGCGTCTCACACGAGGGCTGGATTACCTATGCCCGGCAGATCCAGGACGCGGGGGCCCGGGCGCTGGAGCTGAACGTATACTACATCCCCACGGATCCCGACATGGACGCCCGCCAGGTAGAGCAAATGTATTTGGACGTTCTCAAGGCGGTCAAGGGTGCCGTCACCGTGCCCGTGGCCATCAAGCTGAATCCCTTCTTCAGCGCCATGGCCAATATGGCCAAAAAGCTGGACCTGGCCGGCGCCGACGCCCTGGTGCTGTTCAACCGCTTTTACCAGCCCGACCTGAATCTCACCACCATGCAGGTCGAACCCAGCCTGGTCCTGAGCACTTCCGCCGAGATCCGCCTGCCCCTGCGCTGGATCGCCATTCTGCATCACCGCGTCCGGGCGTCACTGGCGGGTACCACCGGCGTGCACACCGGTGAAGACTTGGCCAAGTACATCCTGGCCGGTGCCGATGTGGTCATGACGACGTCGGCCCTGCTCAAGAACGGCTTGGGGCATTATGCCAAAATGCTGCAGGAATTACAGATCATCATGGAGAACAAAGGCTATGACTCCGTCGCCCAGATGAAGGGCGCCATGAGCCAGCAGGCGGTGGAAAATCCGGCCGCTTTCGAGCGTGCCAACTACATCAAGGCCCTGGAAGACTACAAGGCCCGCTATATGACCATCTGAGCCGGGGCCACGACCCGAATCACACGTCAGCGGCTGCTTCTTCCCGATGGGAGGAGCAGCCGTCGTTTTTTTCACCATCCTGATCTTCATTTTTTCAAAAATTCAAAAAAAAGTTCGTACAAATCCGACCGTGAACGTTTATTTAGTCGGAAGCTCACTGTCTCCCCTCGGATCATCCGGGATTTGGCTCCGCCCTCATGCCGAACGGGCCGCTTCCCGGGCCGGGAGAGGGATGCTCCGAAATCTTGTGGAGGAGGATTGCCATGATCAAAAAACAGATGAAGGAAATCAGAACATTGAAGCGAAAGCTGTGGAAGGAGATGCGGTGCGTGGTGGACCTGCCGCCCGAAGTTCCCGCCGATCTCGCCCTGCGGCTGATCCGTGAAGCCTACGAGAACGAACAGGCCACCGGTGAGATCCGCCGTTTCGTGCGGGAGGAGCTGGGCGACCTGCCGGATGTGGTGACGCACCTCGACTTCTGTTCCGGCTGGTGCCCGGAGTGCCCCATCCTGGACTGGTGCGAGACGGTGCGGGAGCAATTCACCGATGAAGACCGGCTCTGGATGGCTACGTACAAAGACTATCCCCCCGGCTTCCGTTTCTCGTGCGAGTCGCCGGCTTGATGGGGAGGCAAGCACCGGCATGTCGCCGACGGCCGGCGTAACGTCTGCGGCCGGCAGGCGCCGGGGATATCGTCAGGGGTGGCAGGGGGCGGGGATCAACAGTTGAACGACGCGATGGCGTCTTTTTCGTTGTGATAGGACTCGAAAATGGTCAGCAGCTTGGTCATGTGCAGCAGATCCTTGACACGCTGCGTGGTCTTGACCAATTTCAATTCCCCCCCCTGGGTGGTGACGGTGGTGTAGGAGCTCACCAGTTCACCAATGCCGGCACTGTCGATATAACTGACGCCCTCCATGTTGAGGATCAGCTTCTTGTATCCGTCATTCATCACATCGCGCACGTGGCGGCGCAGGACATAGAGGGCATCGCCGATCACGACCCGCCCGGAGATGTCCAGGATGGCCACCCGTTGCACGTTGCGAACTTTCACCTGCATGGCACCACTATCCTTCCTAATCCTCGAATGAGACGTTCTTTTCCATGATCACCCTCATGCCGGAGGAATCGATCCGGCTGAAGGCCACGTGGTCCATGAAAGAGCGGATGTAGAAAATACCTCGGCCCGAGGGTTTCAGGAGATTTTCCTCATCGAGCGGATTGGGAATATCCTTGATTTCAAACCCTTTCCCTTCATCCATGATCTCGATGCGCAGGGTGTTGCCGCGCAGGCCCACCCGCAGCTCCACATACTTGGTATCGTCAAATTTGTTGCCGTGTTTGACGGCGTTGATCAAGCCTTCCCGAATGGCCAGTGAAATCCAGAAAACTTCATCGTTGAGCACCATGAAATGTTCGAGCATCTTCTGGATCGCTTCCTGACTGATATCCACGAAAAAGAGCTTGCTGGGGAAGCGTAAACGGATTTGCTCATAGTTTTCTGACATCCATTCAGGCTCCGCAAGAATGATTGGTCCAACAATACATTTCCACCATTTTTTTGTCAAGGAGGTTCTTGGCGCTGCTCCGGTGCTGATCTTTGATGGGACAGCCTCGGAGCAACCTCATCGACTGGCGGCGACCATCCTACAGATGGATGCAGCCGACGGGAATGGTATTCAGCGAGATTGGATCGATATCCGGCGGCGGTATCACACGACAGTCCGGGAGGCGTCGTCATTTCTCCACGCGGTCGTAGCGGTCGCTGCGACGATGTCGCAAGCGATCCATCAGCGCCGAGAGAAACACCAGGGCCAGACCCACGCCGCCGCCGAACAGCAACACCTTCAGAAACAGGTTCTGCGGAGAAACCAGCAGCTGCCAGCCGGCGAAACCCGCGACCAGCAAGACCCAGACAAGCAAGAGCAGCCAACCGAGACTCCGGGCAAACCGGCTGATGTTGCCCGCGGGAATTTCTCGCCACTGCTCGTCGGCGGGGAGACGGAAAACCGTGGAACGGGCCAGGCCGTGCAACTCCCGCAGTTCAGTGTACAGCTGGCGGCATTCGGCGCAGTCCTCAAGGTGGATGCGGACCTTCTGGGCATCCGCCTGGGTCAGTTCACCATCCAGATAGCCCGAGAGCATGACCTGACGGAAACCACAGGTGCAGCGGCTGTTTTCCCCGTTATTCCGCTGTTCTCCGTTCATGCATCTCCCTCCGGAGCGCTGTGCCAGGCGTCCCGCAGCAACGCGCGGGCCTTGTGCAGCCGGGACATGACCGTCCCCAGCGGGATGTCCAGCAAAACGGAGATTTCCTGGTAGGCCAGCCCCTGGTAATCCCGCAGCACCAGGATCTCGCGGTACGGGGGCGTCAACCCGCCCACCAGCCGCCACAGCTGCGCCTGCAACTCCTGTTTCACGGCCCGTTGCTCCGGGTTCAGCCCGGTGTCCGCCGGTTCACGGATCATTTCCGCTGCGGGGACCGATCCCGTTTCCTCCCGCCGGACCTTCCGCCGGCGGCCGCGATCCCGCACCAGGTTTCGCACGATCTGCATCAGCCAGGGGCGGACCGGCCGGCGGCGGTCGAAACGGGTCAGGCTCCGGAAAAACCGCAACAGAGCCTCCTGGGCGATATCCAGCGCGTCATCGGGATGCCGGGTCAACTGCAGGGCCAGCAGATACGTCGCCTGGCGGTAGCGGAGAGCCAGCAGGTTGCCGGCCTCGGCGTCACCGCGTTCCGCCCGGTCGATGAGTCGGGCGTCGGAACTCTCCGCTGCCATGCTGTTGGATCCCGGTGCGCGCATGTGCCGACTCGTGCTCCCTGTAACGGATACGTCGTTCCGCTATTTTTATTCATCGGCGCCGCAAAGTCAATTCCGCTGATGGACCGCACCCGATCCGGACCAGGTTCCGGCCGCAATCGAGTTGCAATCGGCCCGTCAATCTGCTAGATTAGGGCTTCGATTCGGGAGCCCGACAACATGTACAAAGGCAATCAAATCACGGTGGTTATCCCGTGCCTCAACGAAGAAGCAGGCATCCCCCTGGTGCTCGGTAATATACCGGATTTTGTAGATGAAGTCATCGTCGTGGACAACGGTTCCACCGACCGGACCGCCGAAATCGCCCGATCCATGGGCGCCCAGGTCATCCACGAAAAGATCCCCGGTTACGGCCGGGCTTACAAAACCGGCCTGGCCAATGCCCGGGGCGACATCATCGTCACCCTCGACGGCGACCATTCGTATCCGGTGGACGCCATCTCCTATCTGCTGGAGGCTTTGCTGCGATCGGGCGTCCGTTTCGTTTCCGCCTCGCGCTTCCCGATTCAGAACCCGGAATCCATGTCCTTCAAACACAAATTCGGCAACGTCATCCTCAGCCTCGTCATGTCCATCCTGTATTTCCGCTGGGTGCGGGACTCCCAATCAGGCATGTGGATCTTTTACCGGGGCATCCTGGCCAGCATGAGCGTCAAGAGCGACCTGATGGCGTTTTCCCAGGAAATCAAGATCGAAGCCATCCGCAACAAGAGCATCGGTTTCCAGGAAATCCCCATCAATTATTCCAACCGAAAGGGAGAAATCAAGTTGCAACCGTGGCGGGACGGTTTCCGCAACCTCTGGTTCCTCCTGAAGAAGCGAATCGCGCCATGAACGAGCCCGGTCCCGATTGTCCCGTCTGTGCCAGCACGGCGACCCGCTTCCTGCTTCGCAATTCGGACTTTCTCTTCGGAACGACCGACCGTGAATTCTCGCTCTATCGCTGTGCCCGTTGCGCCGCCTGCTTTCAACATCCTCTGCCGCCGGAAGATGTCCTGCAGCTGGCCTATCCCGATCCCTACTGGTGGATCGTCGGCGAATCACCGTCAACACCGGCGGCCCGCCTGGAAAAAATCTATCGCGAAACCATGCTGCGACATCACGTCCGCGTCGCCCGCCGGCATTTTCCCTGCGCCGCACCGCAGGTGCTGGATGTGGGTTGCGGCAGCGGCACCTTTCTGGCCATGCTGCGGCGGCGGACGGGTATCGCCGGCGAAGGGCTGGAATCCTCTGCGGCTGCCGCCCGGCGGGCGAAGGACGCCTACGGCCTGACCGTCCACGCCGGGGATATCGACACGGCCGATTTCCCCCCCGGCCGCTTCGACCTGATCACCATGTTTCACGTTCTGGAGCACCTGCCGCGCCCCCAGGCCGCCCTGGACCGGATCCGCCCCTGGCTGTCGCCGGGCGGTGTGCTGCTGATCCAGGTGCCTAACGTGGACAGCTGGCAGTTCCGCTGGTTCGGCCGCCGCTGGACCGGCATCGACTTGCCGCGCCACCTCGTCAATTACAGCCCGGAGGCCCTGCGACGGCTGCTGGCCCAGAGCGGCTTCACGCCCGACCGCTTTCGCTGGTTCTCCCTGCGCGACAACGCGCCGGCCATTGCCTCGTCCCTCTGCCCGGCATGGGACCCCATGGCCATGAGCCTGCGCGGGCGGAAAGAATTTGCCTTTCTCAAAAAAGTGCTCTATTTTGGTCTGGTGCTGGCGCTGCAGCCCCTGGCCCTCCTGGAAGCAGCCGCGGGTCGGGGCGGCACCATGTTCGTGGCCGCCCGGCCCGTCGCGACCGACAGGGAGTGAAGCCGCAGCGGGAAACCTGGCCGGCGGCTTCCGGCGGCGCACCGGCGTCATTCTGGAGGTACGGAACATGAACGTCATCCGTCATGTGAACATTGTGTTCACCGGCGGCACCATCGAAAAGGTGTACGACGAAGTCCAGGGCGAGATCGGCAACATCGCCGAACAGATCGACGAATTCTTCGCGCGGCTCCGTCTGCCCTACGTCCAGCTGCATCCATCCCGTCTCATGAACATCGACAGCCTCAACATGACGGAGGAGCATCGCGCCAAGATCTGCGAAAAGGTCGAATTCTTGCAGGGGAAAGGTTACCCCATCGTCATCATCCATGGCACGGACACCATGGTGGAAACCGGCCGCTATCTGCAGCGACACATGTCGGAAATCCGCCTGCCCGTAATCCTCACCGGCGCCATGCGCCCCCTCATCGTGGAGAACAGCGACGGCTACCAGAACCTGGCGGAAAGCATTTTCGCCACCCAGTTTCTGGCCGGCGGTATCTACATCGTCTTTCACAACCAAGTGTACGACATTGACAATGTCCGCAAGAACCGGGAAAAGAAGACATTTGAGCGGATCACATGAGGCCGGTGCCGGGGGAACGGGAGTTCAGACCGGATGGTCAGTCGGCGCCGCCGATTCATTTCCGGTGTCCGGGTAATCCGGTGAAGCGGCGTCGGTGACGGTGGCCGCTTCCAGCAGAGCCAGTTTCTGGGCCATGATCTGGTTCTGTTTGGTCAGCTTGGACACCACCAGGGACAGGTGAAGCACGATGATGAACAGAAACAGGAAGGCCAGATAAAACAGTAGCGAAGGGGGGTAATAGACCCCCACCCACAGGGAGAACTCGTTCAGCCATTCATGAAACAGGATCAGGAGCTGGATGGCCACGATGGCCGACACCCACATGATGGAATATTTTTCCTTCAGCCGCTCCCGCCGCAGAAAGTCGAAGACCATCAGCAGCAAAACGACATTGACGATGGTGGTGAAGATCTGGATCACGGTCATGTCGTGTCTCCTCAATAGCGGATCATGTCCAGCAGGATGGCCATGGTAACTTTGATCATGTAATACAGGGAACGTACGGCCGTGATGGACGACACCCCCTCCGGCCGCTGAAGCATGGTCACCGGGACTTCCTTTACCTGCATACCCCATTTGTAGAGCATGATGATGGTTTCCGGCTCGGGATAGTCATCGGGATAGAACTTACAAAGTTTATCCATGGCCCGGCGGCTGTACAGCCGAAAACCGGAGGTGGCGTCAGTAATGCGAAAACCGGTCAGGGCCGAAATCAGGTGATTGAAAAAGGTGATGGCCACCCGGCGCAGCAGCGACGAGCGGTAGCCGTCCTTTTTCAGGAACCGGCTGCCGATGAGCAGGTCCGCCTCGTTACGACCCAGGTACTCGAGGAAGGTGGCGATGTCCGCGGCATTGTGCTGGCCGTCGCCGTCCAGCCGGATCAGCCACTGCATGTCGTGTTCGCGGGCATACTTGATGCCGGTCTGCACCGCCACCCCGATGCCCAGGTTGAAAGGAAGCCGGGCCACCACCGCCCCGTTCTCCCGGGCGATACGATGGGTGTCATCGGTGGAGCCGTCATCCACCACCAGCAGGCGCAGGCCGGGCCAGCGCTCGCGGACGCCGCGCACCACCCGGCCGATATTCCGCTCCTCGTTGTAGGCTGGAATGACCACCAGGACTTTGTCCAGCGGGATGGCAGTACTCATCGGCGTACTCCGGCTCCGGCCGTTTCCCGGCGGGCGGTGGCGGCCAGCAGACCGCGAAACCAGCCCGTCACCCGAAAAAAGGAGCGGACGGAAAAGGTGATGGTCCCCAGGGGAAAAAGGATCCCGTCGCCGTTGCGGATGGCGATTTCAAGGGCGCACAGGCCCTCCATGCCCACCAACGCTGCCAGCAGGGCGGCCAGGGGCCAAACCATCAGTCGGGGGGCCAAAAGCACCAGCGGGCATAATCCGAGGAAAGCCGTGGCCAGGAAGGAACCCAGAATATCCCGCGGTCGGGTGTAATCGTCGCCGGTGACAAACTCGGGATGCCGGCGGTAGAGCAGCCCCCGCCAGTAACCGTGCACAAACTGGATCTTGAGGTATTTCCAGAACCGCTCCGGGTGAACATGGGCCACCCGGCTGTTTGGATTGAAGGCGATGCGGTAGCCGGCCTTCTGGATACGGTATGACAGGTCATTGTCCTCGCCACTGGCTGTCGGATAGGATTCGTCGAATCCACCCACCTGTTCCAGCACCGACCGCCGCACGGCCAGATTATAGCTGCCGCCGGCCTTGACAAATTCGCCCATCACCCGGTGACGGTGGCGGATCTCGGCCTGGATGAGCCGGGCCAGCGCCCGCCCGGGATTGGCGATGCTGTAGCTGCCGGCCACAGCGCCCACGTACTCCTGTTCGAACGGCGGCAGCATCTGGCCAATCCAGTCCGGTTCGGGACGGCAATCGGCGTCGGTGAACAGGATGATCTCCCCGTCGGAGCGGCGCCAGCCGGTGTTGCGGGCGCCGGCCGGGCCGGTGTTGGCCTGGGGAATGACGGCGACGGGATAGCGGGCGGCGACGGCCCGGCTCTCATCGGTGGAGCCGTCATCCACCACAACGATCTCCACGTCATGCCCGTTCGGTTCCACCGCCAGGGTGGCCTCGAGGGTTGCGGCAATGGTCGCAGCGCTGTTGTACAAGGGGATCACCACCGCCAGTTTCATGTCTCACCGCCAGCCGCCGGGACGGCCATCCTCCCGGTCGCGCCCATTCTAGCCGGCTGTCGGGCCGTCGTCCGTGCCGACCCGACCCCGCGTTCGGTCGGCGCCACCGCCGCCCCGCTCCCGGCGAAACAGCCGCTCCACATTGTAGCGCAGATAACTCCAGGCGCCATATAGTTTTCGTTTGATATCGGTCCAGGAGCGCACGGCGACCGTCATCTTGACGATCTGCCGTGGCCGCAGGTAAAACTCGCGCAAACCGCGGTCGATGAGTTCGTCGATTTTCTCCTTGGGCAGCTGGGGGTAGCTGAGCAGGGTCACCTGTTCGCAGGTGTCGCTGACCCATTCCCGCCAGTCGCCCGGCACCAGGACACCATGTTCGCGGGCCCACGCGTACAACTCCGTACCCGGGTATACGCAGATGCCGGAGAATTGAACCGTATCGAGCGGCAGCGACTTGGCCAGCTCGATGGTCCGCCGGGCGGACTCCTCGGTCTCGCCCGGCGCCCCGATCATGAAGCAGCCGTGGATGATGAAGCCGAGCTCATGCGCCCGCCGGGCAAAGGCGATGCTCTGCTCCAGTGTGGTGCCCTTGCGCACCGCATCCAGGGCCGCTTGCGTGCCGAATTCGAAACCCGTCATGAGCATGCGGCAGCCGGCCCGCTTCATGAGGGGCAGCAGCTCCAGGTCCATATCCACCCGGGTGTTGCAGCTCCAGGTGACGTCCAGGTCCCGCCGCAGGATTTCTTCGCAGACGCCGCGGGCATGGGAGCGCGAGGCCCCGAACGTATCCGTCTCGAACATGATTTCGCGCAGCCAGGGAAAGAGGCGCAGATCGTACTCGATTTCATCAACCACCCGCCGTGGATCCCGCATGCGCAAGCGGCGGCCGGAGAAGACCTGGGGATCCTGGCAGAAGGTGCAGTGGGCGAAGCAACCCCGCCCCGACAGCAGGGTCAGGAAAGGGAAGAGTTTGCCGGCGTCGCGGTACCAGCGCGGATCGATGAAGTGCCAGGCCGGAAATGGCAGCTCGTCCACGTCCAGGGGCGGCGGCAAGGGATTGTGGACCGGCCGGCCGCCGTCGAGCCAGGAGATGCCGTCCAGTGCCGTATCGTCGAAGGAATGGGCCAGCCGGCGCAAGACCAGGTCGTATTCGCCGCGGACGATGCGATCCACCGCCCCGGCGGCGATGCGGAAGGTGTCTTCGGGTTCGGCCGACACGTGATTGCCCACCAGGACCGTCCGCGCGCCCGTCGCTTCCCGAATGGCCCGGGCATAGTCCACGTCATTGTAAATGGAGGGCGTGGTGGTATGGAACACGGCCATGTCCGGCCGGAACTCGCGGGCCATGTCGAGCACCGTCGGCTGGTTCAGATTGAGCGCCGCGCCATCGACGAAGCGGACAGTATGGCCTGCCTCTTCCAACACGGCCGTGGCGATGAGTAAATAATCGGGATGGCGCTGGACTCGCCCCCGGGACCGCGCCGCCCAGCGGGCAGAGCGGACAAAATCATCCACAAATGGCGGATTCAACACGAGTACCTTGGCCATCACCGGTCATTATACTCGAAGTCCGCCCAAATTTCTATGCGCTTCCGTTCCAGGGGCCTGCGACATAAAAGGGGGTTTTGGGTATTGTCTCTTTTTTTTCGGTGTGATATTGTAGATATATATCTACATTTTGGAGGT
>JAFGRT010000118.1 GCA_016935015.1 Acidobacteriota bacterium
ATCGTCCACCGGACGGAGACACCCCTGGTCCTGCAGCCGGGGGAGCGACGATCCCAGATGATTCAAGACTATTTCCCCGGCCTGGATCCGACCATGGGCGGCTGGATCGAGGTGCAATCCAACATCGGGCTCACCGGTTACGAGCTGTTCGGCGATACGGACTTCACGTTTATTTCCGCTGTGCCGGCCATCCCCATTCATTGACATCGTCTGTCCCGATTTTGCGGTGAGGGATACGGTGCGCCGGGTTCATGGCGGTATCCGAGGAGGATTTTGTCATGCGGCTGACCGTGCTGGTGGACAACACCACCTTCATCGACCGGTACTATCTGGCGGAGCCGGCGGTATCCTATTATCTGGAATGTGACGGCCGGCGTCTGCTGTTCGACGTCGGCTATTCCGATGTCTTCCTGCACAACGCCCTGCTCATGGGGCTGGATCTCTGCGCACTGGACGCCGTGATCCTCTCCCACGGCCATCTGGATCACCTGGGCGGGCTCCCCTCGCTCATGCGCTTTTGGCAGACACAACCGCCTGAAGCCAGACCGGCCGATCTGCCGCAGCTGGTGGCCCATCCCGTCGCCCTGTGGCCCAAGCGTCACCCCGACCTGGGCGACATCGGCCATCAACTTTCCCGGTCAGCCCTGGGTCCGGCCCTTCGACGCGTCCTGACCACCGAGCCGCTATGGCTGAGCGAGCACCTGGTTTTTCTGGGTGAGATCCCGCGACATTTCGATTTCGAGGGACGGACGCCCCTCGGTCAGCGGATCACGCCCGACGGCACGGTGGAGGACGATCCCTTGGTGGACGACTCGGCCGTGGTTTACCGTGCAACCGACGGTCTGGTCATCATCACCGGCTGCGCCCATGCCGGCATCTGCAATATTGTAGAATACGCCCGGCAGGTGTGCGAAGAGGACCGGATCCGTGACATCATCGGCGGGTTTCACCTGCTCGATCCGCCCGTGGACCAATTGAAAGGGACACTGGACTACTTGCGCGAAATCGGCGTGCCGCAGATCCATGCCGGCCACTGCACCGATTTGCCGTCGCGCGTGGCGCTGGCGCAGGTGGTGCCACTGGCCGAGATGGGCGTCGGACTGGTGCTGGAATACGATTGAGTGCGCCGAAGGAGTCGCCGTGGCCTGACCCGGGATGTTCTTCGTTTCAGAACGACCGTATCAGCGGATCTCGTCACGGATGATCTTGGCGGCGATCTCGATCTTTTCGGCCATGGTAAGGGGGGTCTCGGCGGTCATGCGGGCCAGGGACACCGTCGGGCCGCCGAAGAAGGTGTCATCCACTTCCCGTTGCAGCTGCCGGACCATGTCCAGCAGGGCCCGGTGGCGGGCCGACCGCTCGAGCTTCCCCAAAGCCGCCTTGAAGGCCTTCTCGTCCAGCTCGGTGTTCAGCAGCTCATCGGTGTAAATATACCGGCAGGCGGAACGCACACCGCCGGCCTGCTTGCGGATGGCTTTCAGGATCTTCTTTTCATCCTTGGGTGAGGAATACGCGGTCTTGTCCCATTGCTCGGTCAGGTAGAGAACATTGTCGGCCTTGACGGCGATCTCGAGCATTTTTTCGGCGATGGCGAAGGACATGCGGGCGGAATGATTCGCCTGAGCCGGCTGGTACATGCCCGGCGGGTAGCGGCTGTAGATCCGCTCCCAGGGATCGCTGCCGGGGGCGGGATATCGGTAGTCCATGTCCTCGCGGCTGGCGGCCGAATAATTGATGTCCGTCGAACGGATGCTGATGCGGGTGTACACCTCGTCCCAGAGTTCTTGAGGACGTTCGGACTGGTAATGGATCTTCATCCACAGCATGTGGCGGAAGAACAACTCACTGACGAGTTTGGGATTGAACAGAAACGTCTGTCGATGATGGTCGAAATCAGTGTGGTTCAACTCGTCGATCCGGAAATTCAGTTTGAGCTGGGGCGCCCCGGTACGGTCGATTTTTACCTCCTCGGCGCGGACAGCGAACCGGTTCGCCACTTCATCGTACAAGAGGAATTCAAACAGATACTCCCCTTTTTCCAGGGAGAGGATTTCCCGATAGGTGCAATCCGGCTCGGGTCGTTGGGGCCCGGTCATTTCCAGTCCGTAATCGGCGTGGAAGAACAGGACGCCCTTTTTCAGGTCCAGGACCAGGACCTGCAAATGAAGGGGCTGGGAGGATGCCTGGGTAGTGATCCGCTGGCAAACTTCCGGTGAGAATTCAAATTCGGTCAGGATGCTGCGGCGCTGATCTCCGGCCAGGGCCAGGCACGCCAGCAGGAAAAACACGGTCAAGGCCAAAACAGCTTGTTTCATGGTCGAACCTCCTCCGCCAACCTCGCGGAAGCGACCGCTTATTCGGCCCTTCCATCCATTTAGATGAATTGCCGGCTGATTGGTTCAGGGCAAACCCGTCCGCCGTTTCAGCGCCCGCGCCGGAGAATGTTGTGGCGGGTCTGGGCGTGGTGAATGTGGCACAGCGCCGTTGCCAGGGCATCGGAAGCGTCCATGGGGATATCCTCTGCCCGCAGGTTGAGCAGTCGGCAGACCATGGTCCGGACCTGCTCCTTGGAGGCCCGGCCATAACCGACCAGCGATTTCTTGATTTCCAGCGGGCTATAGGACACGGTGGCCACATCGGCCAGGGCCAGGCTGAGCAGGATCGCACCGCGGGTATGTCCCAGTTTCAGGGAGCTGCGCACGTTGACGGCGTAAAAAATGTCCTCCACCGCGGCGCAATGCGGTCGCATCTCGTTGACCACGGCGCTCAGCTCTTCGTGAATCTGTCGCAGCCGGGCCGGGAAATCAACGGCCCCCGACCCTTTCAGAACGCCCCAGCTCACAGCCCGGTGGCGCCCCTCGGTAAAATCCACCACGCCGTAACCGGTCTTGTCGCTCCCCGGATCGATGCCGATGACACGCATGCTTTCACTCCGGCCGTTGTTGTGCCGGCGGCGGTCAATCGCCGCAGGCGCGAAGTGGCGAGCGACCGTGCGGCCGCAACAAAAAGGGTGCGGTCCGGAACCGGCCAAACCGCACCCTGGGGGTATATTGCCTCGCCGCAGGGATCACTCTTCCATCTCGGCGGGATCGATATCGAAATTGGCGTACACGTTCTGCACGTCGTCGTGGTCTTCCAGCATTTCCATGAGTTTGAGGGTGTTTTTGGCGTCCTTGTCGGTGACCTTGACGGTATTCTGCGGAATCATGGAAATCTCGGCCACCTCAAATTCCACCCCCTTTGCTTCCAGGGACTCCTTGACCGTTTCGAAGTCGTCGGGCGCGCAGATAATCTCAAAATTCCCGTCATCCTCCCGCAGGTCCTCGGCGCCGGCCTCCAGGGCGATGTGGAGCAGCTCTTCCTCGGATTTTTGGTCTCCCGAGACCACCATGTATCCCTTGCGATCGAACATCCAGCCGACGCAACCGGTCTCGCCCAGGTTGCCGTTGTATTTGCTGAAGAGGTGCCGGATTTCACTTACCGTGCGATTGCGGTTGTCCGTCATGGTCTGCAACAGGACAGCCACCCCGCCGGGACCATACCCCTCGTAGGTGATCTCCTCGTAGTTGACGCCGGGCAGTTCACCGGTGCCTTTCTGGATGGCACGCTTGATGGTGTCGCTGGGCATGTTGACGGTCTTGGCCGCGGCGATGGCCGCCCGCAGGCGGGCGTTGCCGTCGGGGTCGCCGCCGCCGATCTTGGCTGCTACGGTAATCTCCTTGCTCACCCGGGTGAATGCCTTACCCCGCTTGGCGTCCGCCGCCGCTTTTTTATGCTTGATGGAATGCCACTTGGAATGACCGGACATACCTTCCCTCCGTGTATATTGGCGATGATGCGCTGCCGGGGATGTCCCGGATATGAACGGTCCGGGGACCGGCTACCGCGTCCGGCACCGACGGTTTCCACGGCGGATAACGCCGGATCGCCAGGCTGAACGTCCCCATTATAATCTGATTTGCTCTTTTTGGAAACGATTATTCGCGATCCGGTGCCCGTGCGGCGGGCATCGACGACCGGCCGGCTAGTGATCATTATTACAATTGTGTTATTCAAACGGCGATTGTTTTCCTCCGGACATTCTGTTACCATAGGCGCGCTTCGGAGCCGACCGGGAATGTTTCGCCCGGCCGCATGTCACGGTGAAGCCGTATTTCAGGCACGGGATCAGGATCATGCCCAAGGTTGTTCCGCACATCCGGAATTTTTCCATCATCGCCCATATCGATCACGGCAAATCCACCCTGGCCGACCGGATCCTCGAGATTACCGGCGCCCTCAGCGCCCGGGAAATGGCTGCCCAGGTGCTGGATAACATGGACCTGGAGCGGGAGCGGGGGATCACCATCAAGGCCCACGCCGTGCGGCTCATGTACAAAAGCGACGACGGCGACACCTACCAGTTCAACCTCATCGACACGCCGGGCCATGTGGATTTCACCTACGAGGTATCGCGCAGCCTGGCCGCCTGCGAGGGGGCCCTGTTGGTGGTGGACGCCTCCCAGGGGGTGGAGGCCCAGACCCTGGCCAACACCTACCTGGCTGTGGAAAACGATCTGGAGCTGATCCCGGTGTTGAATAAGATCGATCTGCCGGGGGCCGAGATCGAGAAGGTCGCGCAGCAGATCGAGGACGTGGTGGGGCTCAAGCGGACGGATGTCCTGCTGGCCAGCGCCAAGGAGGGGCGCGGCGTGCGTGAGATTTTGGAGTCCATCATCCGGCGGATCCCGCCGCCGACGGGCGATGCCGAGGCGCCGCTGCAGGCGTTGATCTTCGATTCCTGGTATGACACGTACCGTGGGGTGGTGATTCTGGTGCGGCTGGTGAACGGCTTTGTCCAGAAAGGCATGAAGATCCGGCTGATGAACACCGGCACGATCTACGACGTGGAGCAGGTGGGGGTGATCACGCCGAAATTCCTGACAGTGGACCGGCTGAGCGCCGGAGAAGTCGGCTTCCTGATGGCCGGCATCAAGAACATCGACGACGCCAAGGTCGGTGACACGGTGACGGCCGCCGGACGGCCGGCGGCCCGGCCGCTGCCCGGCTTTCAGGAACTGAAGCCCATGGTCTTCTGCGGCATGTTTCCGGCCATGAACAACGAATACGAGGATCTGCGCGATGCCATGAAGAAGCTTCAACTCAACGACAGCGCCTTCAGTTACGAGCCGGAGACCTCGACGGCGTTGGGCTTCGGCTTTCGCTGCGGCTTTCTCGGCTTGCTGCATATGGACATCGTCCAGAACCGGCTGGAGCGTGAATTCGAGCTGGATCTCATCACCACCGCTCCCAGCGTGCGCTACCGGGTGGTGCACAAGGACGGCACGGCCGCGTTTGTGGAAAACCCGGCCCAGCTGCCTCCCGTCGGCGACATCGCCCGGATCGAGGAACCGGTCTACACGACCATGATCATGACCCAGGATGAGTTTCTGGGTTCCATCCTGAAACTTCTCGAGGAGAAGCGCGGCAAGCAGGTCGGTTTCGAATATGTAGGCGAAAAACGGGTATTGCTGACGTACGATTTGCCGCTGAATGAGATCGTTATCGATTTTTACGATCGTCTGAAGTCGGTGAGTCGGGGCTATGCGTCCATGGATTACCAGTTTGCCGGTTACCGCGAGGCCGATCTGGTGAAACTGGACATCTTGGTCAACGGCGAACCGGTGGACGCCCTGTCGAGCATTGTTCACCGCGGCATGGCCTATCGCCGCGGCCAAAATATGACGGGGCGGTTGCAGGAGGTGATCCCGCGCCAGTTGTACGAAGTGGCCATCCAGGCCGCTGTAGGCAACCGCGTTATCGCCCGCAGCACCATCCGCG
>JAFGRT010000119.1 GCA_016935015.1 Acidobacteriota bacterium
GCTGGGCAACCACGACGTGGACCGGGGCGCCGCCACGGACGAGTTGTCCGCCGTAACATACCGCCGCCACTTTGGCCCGGCTTGGTATTCCTTCGAGCTGGGCGAAATTCACTGCGTGGCACTGGACACGGTGTTCTGGTACGGAAGCAGCTACATCGGCTACCTGACCCAGGACCAGCTGGACTGGCTGCGGCGGGACCTGGCCCTGGTGGAACCCGGTCGCACGGTGGCGGCCTTTATGCACATCCCGCCGTACAATCTGCGACAGGAGCGTTTTACCGGCGTGCGTTCCACCAACACCATCCACATCACCAACCGGCAGGCACTCTACGATCTGCTGGCCCCTTATCGGGCCTATATCCTGTGCGGGCACATGCACGAGTGCGAATTTTTGAAAGACGGCGGGGCGAACATCCATATCCTGGGCGCCGCCTGCGGCGCGTGGTGGACCGGGCCGGTGTGCGTCGACGGCGCCCCGCGCGGCTATGCCGTGTACGAGACCCGCGGGGCCGAGCTTCGCTGGCGGTACGTGGACAGCACAGCCGCCGATGACCGGCAGCTGCGCCTGTATCCGCCCGGCGCCGTCGCGGCGTTTCCCGCGGAGCTGGCTGCCAACGTCTGGGCCGCCGACAACGCCTGGAAAATCGACTGGTACGAGAACGGCGTCCGGCGCGGCCCCATGGTCCGCCGACGCAGTGAGGATCCCCTGGCGGCAGGCCTCTACCGCGGCGAGGCGCTTCCGGCCCGGCGCACCTGGGTGGAACCCGTGACCACGGACCACATGTATTTTGCACGGCCAGCGGCCGACGCCCGGGAGATCGTGGTGGAAGCCACAGATCCCTGGGGGCGGGTCAGCACGGAACGGCTCGTCCTGGCCGATTCCCAGGTCGCCACACCGGCCGGACCGTCGCGGTGAGATTCAGCGGGCATTCCGGGGGACGAGTCCATGATCTGGACGGCAGCGGTCATTTTTGTCCTCACCTATACCGGCGTGGCCCTGGGCGGCATCCGCGGCCTGGCCCTCGATCGGACCGGCATTGCGCTGGTGGGTGCGGTGGCCATGGTAGTGGCGCAGGTGCTGTCGCCCGAGCGAGCCGTGACGGCCATTGACTTCCCCACCATCCTGTTGCTCTATGCCCTGATGGTGGTCTCGGCCCAGCTGCGCCTAGGCGGTTTCTACTCCCGGGTGGCGCTGTCCCTGACCCGTCTGCTGCGGCAGCCGCGCGTCTTTCTGGGGGCGACCATGCTGGCCGGCGCCATTTTGAGCGCTATCCTGGCCAACGACATCGTCTGCCTGGCCTTCACGCCCGTCATCATCGCCGCCGTGACGCGGCAGGGCCGCGATCCGGTGCCATACCTCCTCGGTTTGGCCATGGCCAGCAACATCGGATCGGCGGCCACCATCATCGGCAATCCGCAAAACATGCTCATCGGCCAGCTCGGACGTCTCCCCTTCGACGATTTCCTGCTCTGGTGCGGACCGCCAAGCCTGGCGGCGCTGGGGACCAGCTATCTGATCCTGTTGGGGTTTTACGGGCGTCGGATGGATCGGGACTCCCCACCGCCATCGGCCGGCAACCCGACCGAGGCGTGGCCCGCTTTCAACCGCTGGCAAAGCAGCAAGGGACTGCTCCTGATCGCGGCCATGATCCTGCTCTTCTTCACCGCCATCCCCCGCGAACTGAGCGCCATGGGCGTGGCTGCCATCCTCCTTTGCAGCCGGCACATGAAAACCCGCGACATCTTGGGTCTCATCGACTGGCATCTCATCACCCTCTTCTGCGCATTGTTCGTGGTGATCCAGGGCATCGAGGCCGTCGGGCTGCCGGGGACGGCCATGGCCTGGCTGGCCGAACATGGGCTCCATTTTGATCAGATGCCCGTCCTGATCACGGCCACGGTCCTGCTGAGCAACGTGGTCAGCAACGTTCCGGCGGTCATGGTGCTGACGCGCTTTCTCGAATCCTCCCTACCTGAGCCATGGTACGTGCTGGGCCTGGCCAGCACGTTCGCCGGTAACCTGCTGGTCATCGGCAGCATCGCCAATCTCATCGTCATTGAGCAGGCCCGGCGGCTGAACGTCGTCATCCGTTTCCGGGAACACGCCCGGGTGGGCATCCCCGTCACCCTGGCCTCGCTGCTCGTGTTGGCGTTGTGGGTGATGGCTGGATAGCCACCGGATTCGATTGGGCGCGAGTCTGTCGGTTCCGGTGGATTTAGCGGGACATCAGCCCGAAGCGACCTGTGTCCGGATGTCCGTGAGCCGATCCCGGCACTCGTCGTCGGAGACGCACAGGTGATCCAGCAAGAGTTCGTTCAGCCGCGCCGCCGATTCCACCTCGGCACAGACCACCTGGGCGGCGCCGGCCCGACGGATGCGGTCCACGTCTTGCAGATAGGTCGTCCGGGCGAAGATGGGTACGCCTGGAGCCGCCTGATGGGCCAACCGCACGGCCCGCACCACCGCCCGGGTGTCGTTGATGGCCACCACCAGCAGACGGGCCCGGGCGAGGCCGATGTGCTCCTCCACATCGGCCTGGGCGATGTCACCGAAATAGACCGGTTGGTTGCGCCCGGCGGCCAGGCGGATGTTGGCGGGATTCAGATCCACCACCAGAAACGGGACCGCCCGCTGCTGCAGGGTCGTCGCCAGCTCCTGCCCGGCCAGGCCGTAGCCGGCGATGATGACATGATTCCGCCAGCTCTTCTCGGCGTCGGCATCGTCGGTGGTGGGCAGACGAAGCCGTCGTTTCAGCCAAGGTATCTTGCCGAGGTTATAGCTCAAATGGGGCGCCGCCACGATCAGCAGCGGCGTAATGACCATGGACAGGATGACGGCCACCAAGAGGTTGTCGTCCAGTGGCGACGGCAGCAGGTTTTGCTTCGCCGCAGCCTTGAACAGGACGAAGGAAAATTCACCCACCTGGGCCAGGATGAGGCCGGTGAGCAGGCTGATGCGCAGCGGCAGCCGCAGCAGCGCCGCCGCCAGGCTAACCAGGATGAATTTGCCGACAATGATAGCCGCCAGCAATCCCAGGATGGCCAGGATGTTCTGGCCGATGGCGCCCACATCCAGCAGCATGCCGATGGACACGAAGAAGATGCTGGCCAGGATTTCCCGCAGGGGGATCAGGTCGGCCAGCGCCTGATGACGGTACTCGCTGCCGGCCACCACCAGTCCGGCCAGGAAGGCGCCCAGGGCCAGGGAAATCCCGGCCAGGGACACCAGCCAGGCCGTGCCCAGGCAGATGGTGAACACGCCCAGGACGAACAGGTCGCGCTGCCGCGTCCGGGAAATGATCTCCAGCAGCCGCGGCACCACCACGCCGGCCGCCACCAGGATCCCCACCAGCACGGCCAGGGCGATGCCCAGAGCGGCCGCCGTCTGCCCGAGGGAGGCGCCGCTGCCGGCCAGCACCGGCACCACCAGCATCATGGGCACCACCGCCAGATCCTGGAAGATCAGGATCCCCAGCACCAGCCGGCCGTGGGGTGTCTCCAGCTCCCCGCGAACGGCCAGGCCGCGCAGGACGATGGCCGTACTGGACACGGCGACGATAAAGCCCATGAAGACGGCCACCGGCCAGGTGGCACCGAATTGCACCGCCAGCCCGGCCGTCACCAGGATGGTCAACCCGACCTGTACCGCACCGCCCAGCAGCACATAGCGCCACAGCTGCCGCACCCGCTCCAGGGAGAGCTCCAGGCCGATGCCGAACAGCAGAAGCACCACCCCCACTTCGGCCAGCAGTTCGATCTGGTGGACGTCGCGGATGAAGCCGAGGGCGTTGGGACCGATGAGCAGGCCCACCACGATGAAACCGGCGATGGACGGCACCCGCAGGCGATGCAGCAGGGTCACCACCACCACCGCCACAGCCAGAATAATCACCAGATCGCCCAACAGTTCAATCTGTATCATGGGAAGTTACTCCTACTCCACAATGGCTGGGCCTGGACGCCCCGAGCCCGCCTGATATTGTATCGAATCGACCCGTCACCATAAAGATCTATCTGCCCGGGATGCGGCGGAAAGCGGAATCAGCGGGATGAGTGCATGCGACAGGCACTACCCTCCGGTTACCGTCCGGACGGTTCGGTTCCACCCATTTCGCCGGCAACTTTTACCCGGAACCGCCGATAATAGATGCAGCCGGATTTTCACGCGGGACATACTCCCCTTCGCCATCCCCGGGCGCACACGGTTAAAGGTGACGCTCCGCCCGGCGTCATATCTGAATTGTCTTCCGGCGGAAACAACCAGGGAGTCCCATTATGAAAGGTGACTTCAAGATTCCCCCGTCCACTCCGCCGAAATACACCGGGGTGAACCAGTCCCAGGGCCGCGTGGCCATGGATCAGGACTGGAATGAAACATCCGGCAACCAGGTGGCGGCCGTCTCGGAAAAACTGGCCGGCCGGACCGGCATGGATCGGCAGGCGGTGCGGGAGATCATGACGCCGCTGGCCCGGTTGGGCGACGGTCTGGCCGGGGCGGCGGAAAAAATGGTCCGGGAATTGGCCGGCGACCGGTGGCACCCCGAAGAGCGACACGTAACCCTCGATCCCGCCTCAGGTGAGATCCGCTTCGGTGACGGCGCGCGCGGCGCCCGGCCGGCGGCAGGCCAGAACAACATCACCGCAACCTATCCTCACGGAACCGGCGCAGAGGGGACACCGGCCGCCGCCCTGCCGCCTTTCCCCGCGGCCATCACCGAGCCGGAATCAGCGAGTGAAACGCTGAGCCGCGGGCTGCAGAAACTGGACACCTGGCTGGCCCTGGCTGGGGCCGAAGCGGCTGAATCCGGTGGTTTGGAACCAGCTACCGCCGGGGACGAACCAGCCACAGCGGCCCAGCGCCTGAACAGCCTGCGTCGGGAACTGATCCGCCAGACCGAATTGACTACGGAAGTGGGCGCCCGCCGTCTTCACTATTTCGACGGGAAACAACTGTCGGCCGCCGATTTCCGGGCCGAGCAGGACTATGCCTCCGGCCGGAGTGAAGCTGATCCAGCGGCCGGTGTCAACAAGTCAACCGAACCGCGCAAACAAGACCGGATCGACCCGGCGGATCTCCATCTCCGCCGCCGGGAACCGGACGATGACGACTAGCCGGTGCACTCTTCGGGTTCACAACCGGCGCCGCGCAGCCGGTTACCGCTGTTTGATCTGCATGGCGTAAGGCCGCACGACGGCCCCCGTTCCTCGGCCCAGCCATGACTGTTTGATAAAACGAGCGTTGATCCTGTGACAGTGACGGGTTACAATGGAAGCAACTTTCATCGAATCCTGAAATCGACGAGCAACCGCATCGGTGCAGGGCCGCTCTCTGATGTGCGGTCGTCCTCCGGCCATGATGAACCACGCCGGCGCTGGTTCCTTTTCCGCGTCGGGCACGTTTGCAGTCGTGCAATCGTGCCGGAACCCTCACGGATCGGTCAGTGTTGACAGGAGAGGAATCATGATGAAAAAAATAACGTTATACATCATCCTGGCCATGCTCGGGAGCGTTTATGCTTGGGCCGATATCCCCATCTACGAGCGTCTGGCCCTGTCGTCCCTGTACAGCCACACCGACGGCCACAACTGGTTCAACAACGAGAACTGGCAGGGGCCGGCGGGCACGGAATGTACCTGGTACGGCGTGGTCTGCGACGATGAAGGTGATCACGTCATCGAGCTGAACCTCCGCGATAACAACCTGACCGGCACCCTGCCCGACACCCTGCGCCATCTGGTCGAGCTGAAGCGGCTGGATCTCTGGATCAACCACCTCAGCGGGCCCATCCCGCCGGAGCTGGGCCAGCTAACGGCCCTAACGTATCTCGATCTGGGCGACAACCAGCTGTCCGGCCCCCTGCCCCCTGAGCTGGGCAACCTGGCGGCTCTTGAACTCTTCTGGCTAAACGACAACGCGCTCACCGGGCCTCTTCCCGACACCTTCGCCAATCTCATGGCCCTCAGAAATGTCGGTCTGTGTGGCAATGAATTGGACGGGACTCTCCCCGCCTGGCTGGGAGATCTGGTCCAGCTGGAATCACTCTACCTGCATATGAATTGTTTCGACGGCCCTATCCCTTCCCAACTGGGTCATCTGACACAGTTAAAAAACCTCTGGCTGTCTGAAAACGACTTGACGGGCGCGGTACCACCCGAGCTGGGAAACCTGAACTCCCTCGAAAACCTGCATCTGGAATATAACCAGCTGGCTGACACCATCCCCCCCGATTTGGGTCAATTGGGTAATCTCCTGGTGCTGCATGTGGCGAACAATCAGCTGACCGGCCCCATCCCCACCCAGTTGGGCCAGCTGGAAAACCTGGGCCTGCTGGGCCTGGGCGGCAACGAGCTGACTGGCCCCATCCCCACCCAGCTGGGGCAACTCCTCAATCTTTACAATCTCTGCCTGGCCGGCAACGACCTCTCGGGCTCCATCCCGCCGCAGCTGGGCAATCTGGGGCAGCTTGTGAATCTGTCACTGGACGACAACCGGCTGGACGGCCCCATCCCCCCGGAGCTGGGCGATTTGGCGTCCCTCACCAGCCTGAATCTGGGTGCCAACCTGCTGACCGGCCCCATCCCCCCGGAACTTGGTCAACTGGGCAATCTTACCTGGCTGAGCGTCGCCTACAATCAGCTGACCGGTTCCATCCCGCCGGAGCTCGGCAACCTGTCCCGGCTGGAATACCTGAATTTCAATGACAATCTGCTGGACGGTGCACTGCCCCCCGAGCTGGGCAGCCTGACCAACTTGCGGGAACTGTACGGCGCCGGCAACGATCTGCAAGGTTCCCTTCCGTCCCAGCTCGGTCAATTGTCGAACCTGACCCACCTGAGTCTCAGCATGAACTCCCTCAGCGGCCCGCTCCCGTTCGAGCTGGGCAACCTGGTGCTGCTGGAGTACCTGTGGCTGGACAACAACCAGTTCACGGACAGGATCCCGTCCGCCCTGGGGAATCTGTCCCGCCTGCGCGAACTGGGTCTCTGGAACAACCAGCTGAGCGGCCCCATCCCGCCGGAATTGGGCAATTTACCAACTCTCACCGGTCTAGACCTGGGCATGAATCGGCTGGACGGCGCCATCCCCCCGGATCTGGGCGACCTGGCGGCCCTCACCGGCCTGAATCTGGGTGCCAACCAGCTGACCGGCCCCATTCCCGACCGGCTGGGCGAACTGCCGGCGCTGGTTTACCTCAATCTCATCGAAAACCAGCTGGCAGGCGCGATCCCGCCGGCCCTGGGTAACCTGGCTCAGCTCGAGGAACTGCATCTCTGGAAAAATCAGCTGAGCGGCCCCATCCCGCCGGAGCTGGGGGACATCGGCAGTTTGCAATGTCTCGACATCTCTGCCAACGAGCTGACCGGCGACATACCGGCCGCACTGGGAGAACTCCGCTCCCTCCTCTCCATGTGCTTGGCGGACAATGCCCTGACCGGAGAAATCCCGGACAGCTTTCGCCACCTGGAAAACCTCGAGTATCTCAATCTCAATGACAACGACCTGACGGGCGGCTTCCCCGGCCACCTGAGCCAGCTGCCCCGTTTACAATCCCTGGAACTCAGCTGGAACCGTCTCAGCGGCCCCATCCCGGCCGCCGTCGGCGATATGACCGCCCTGCTGGGTCTGACGCTGATGGGAAACCAATTCGAGGGGAGCCTGCCTCCGGAGCTGTTCACCCTGACCGGGCTTGAAACCCTGTGCCTGAACGGCAATCCCATCGGCGGCCCCATCCCGCCGGAATTCGCGCAGATGACGGGGTTGCAGTGCCTGAACCTGTCCCACTGCCAGTTCAGCGGTCAGATCCCTTCGGAACTGGGACAGCTGGGTCAGCTGCTGGACCTGCATCTGTACGCCAACAACCTGACAGGAGCGATCCCGTCCGAGCTGAGCAATTTGTCCCACCTGGAATACCTAACCATGGACCGAAACCAGCTCAGCGGGCCCCTCCCGCCGGAGCTGGGCGACCTGGCCAGCCTGCGTTCCCTGCGCGGTCATCACAACAATCTGGAAGGATCAATCCCTTCCGAACTGTCGCGGCTGGGAAATCTCGAGTATCTCTACCTCCAGAACAACAACCTGACGGGCACCATTCCCTGCGAACTGGGGACCCTGAGCAACCTGAAAGTCCTCCATCTACGCCAGAATCACCTCACCGGCGGCATTCCTTCCCAACTGGGCAACCTCAGCCGGCTGGAGTATCTGTTGTTGCACCATAACCATCTTACGGGACCCATTCCGCCGGAAATCGGCAACCTGACCAACCTGGAATTTCTGTGGCTTTCCGCCAATATGCTCGAGGGGGAAATCCCGGCCAGCATCACCAACCTGGTCAGCCTCTGTCCCTGGAATTATCCGGAAATCGGTTACGGCGGCCTGTTTCTGGATGCCAACGCCTTGTACAGCACCGATCCGGTGGTCCATGACTTCTGCAACCTCAATTCGTGGGACGGCGCGTACACCCGCTGGCAGACCACCGCCCCGGCCGATCTCACGGCCGCCGATGTGATGCCCACGTCGGTCCTGCTTACCTGGGAACCCGGTCATCATGACGAGGAGGCTCCGGAGGGCGGGTACGAGATCCTGGCCGGCGAATCACCCACCGGCCCCTTCACGGTGATCCGGACCATCCCGGACCCAACGACCACGGCCTACCGTCTCTGCCTGCTGCCCAATCAGACAGTTCACCTCGCCCTCCGCTCCTGGGTCGGGCCATATTACTGGAACGCCAACCGGGTGACCAGCGGGATGTCGGAGGTGCTCACCGTCACCACCGGCACGCCGGAGACCTTGGTCGACGTCCACTTCAACCCGGAGCAGACCGGTAGTATCGATCCCGACAGCCCTTCCCAGGTGGTACCGGCCACCTGGCTGCATGTCGCCTTGCACCCCGATTCCTTTCCCAACGCCTCCCCAGCCGATCCAGCCCTCATCTGGCTGGTGCTGCCCGACGGGGCGTACCTGAGCCAGACCCTGGCTACGGGTGGACCGGACACGGCGTCGCCCCTGCCCGCCGCCGGTGAAACGGTGAGTGATCTGGCCCTGACGGAATACGCCATCGATGCCCGCGGCCGGGTGAAGGCCCTGGGTCCGGCCAGCGGGGTGACGGAGATCGGCCCCCACGCCGTGCAGCTGTTCCGCTACGTGGCCGGCGAAGCGGTGATCCAGATCCGCCTCAACGAGAGCACCACCGGCTGGACCCCCACCCAGGGCGGCGATTTCATCGGTTTCACCATCGGCATCGGTGGTGGCGTGTGGCCCAGTACCGCCGAGAGCAACTGGGGCGCCGCCGGCGTGCGGGCCCAGACCGGCACCCTCTTCTACCTGGACCTACGCCTGTACGCTTTCGCCGTGGACGATCCCATGCTGCCGCTCCGGTTCAGCACCACCACCCAGTTCGCCGGCCAGGGACTGAGCACCGGTTTCAGCCCCGAGACCGTCCCTCTCTTCCGTCTTGCCGGCGGCGAGCCGGATGCGGCCAAGGCCAATTCCACCCTCAATGCCGCCGTCACCGACTTCGCCCTGGCCGATCTCGACGGCGACGGCACCGACGACCTGGTGGTGGTGGACCAGCCGCGGCAGATGCTCCTGTGGCGGCTGGGCCGGACCGACGGCACCTTCGGCAACGGCGCCGAGCGTTTCCTCCCCGGCTGGCTGCCCCGGACGGTGGACGCGGCCGATTTGACCGCCGACGGCCGCCCTGACGTGCTGGTGGGCTGCGCCGGCGGCGAGCTGCTCTTCTTCGCCTGGGAAGACCTGTTTGGTCCCGGCGCCGCCAAAGTCCTGCGGCCGCGCTGGTGCAAGGATCTGGCGGCGGCGCCGGCCGACGCCGTCCTGCGTGACATCAACCAGGACGGCCACCGGGATTATCTCTTCACCAGTGAGGAGACGGGGGAGATGACCATCCGCTTCGGCGCCGGTTTCGACACTGCAGTGTCGTACCCGGCCGGCGGAGCGCCACGGGCCCTCTGCTGCGGCGATTTCGACGGCAATCTCGCTCCGGATATCGCCGTGGCTGATCATCTCAACCACGCCCTCACCGTTTTCCATAACAGCGGCGAGGGCAACCTGACGGCCGTCCCGGTGCCCGGTATCGGCGATGGGCCGGTGGACATCGGCGCCGCCGATTTCAACCACGACGGTCGCTGCGACCTGGCCGTAGCCCTGGCCGGTGCCAAGGCGCTGAGAATCGTCTTCTCGGATGCCGCCGGTGGTTTCCAGCCGGGTGACGGCCAGAGCCTCTTCTTTCAGCATGAACCGTCCGCCCTGCTGGTGGACAACCTGGACGGCCGGTTTTGGCCGGATGTCCTGGTGGCCTTCGCCGACGACAGCCGGCTGGCCATGTGCATCAGCGACGAATCCGGCACGATCCACTACGCCTTCAGCCTGGACACCATCGCCGACGTGGTGGTGGATCCCGTCACCGGCGCCCGCCTGGCCGAAGACGACATCCTCAGCGTGGCCGGCGGCACGGGCTCGGGCGGCGTCAGCCGGCGGGATGGCGTGGCCGCCGTAGCCGACTACGGCTACCAGGTGCTGCACCTGCCCCGCAGCCGTGACATTTCCTTCTCGGTGGTAAACCTCGGGGAAAACGACCTGCTACTGAACCTCGACCTGTACCACACCGATGCCACGGCATGGCCCGACGGGCTGACGGAAATGTCCGCCCGCCACACAGTCAACGCCGCCGACACCATCCCGCCGGGCCGGCAGTTCGCCCGCTACCCGGCTGACCTGCTGGGCGCCGAAGCCGAACAGACCAACGCCTGGGTGCGCGGCTTCACCGCCGGCGGCCAGGTCCGCGGCCTGTGGCTGGTCAACTCCCGTTCCGGCGAGTTTTACCTGGACGGCGCCCGCATGCCCGACGCCTGGCAGACGGTGGCCGACTTCGTGCTGCCGGTGGTCCTGTCCGGCGAAGATGAATTCACGGAAGTGTACCTGATGAATCCCTCCCGGGCTACGGCGGAGGTCGTGTTGTCCCTCATCGCTGCCGACGGCACGGAGAAAGGGCGGCACCGTTTCCGACTGCACGAACACGCCCGCACCAGGTTTCCGGTGGCGTCCCTGTTCCCCGGAGCGGAGACGGGCGACTACGTGCGCGGCCGCAGCGACCGGCCCGTCCTGGCTGTGGAGATCTTCGGCACGCCGGCGGCGGTGGCCTGCCTGGAAGCCATGCCGGCCGACACCCCGGCCGAGACTCTGTACGCCGCCCATGTGGCCGTCGGGGACCTGGGGGTGGAATACACGTCGGTTCTGCACCTGGTGAATCCCACCGGGTCCCTCCAGTCGCTGGCCATCGGCCTGTTCGATGATCTGGGCGATCGGATCGCCGACACCGTCATCGACCTGGAATCCGGCACCGCCCGTCGCGAGAACCTGGCGTCATTGTTCGGCCTGACCGAGCCCACCACCGGCTTTCTGAGCGTCGTTCCCTCCGGTTCGGGCGGGATCCTGGGCGCCATCACCTTCGGGCCGGCCGGCGGCGGGGCGTTCTATTCGGGCCTGCCGTTACAGCGGGCCGAGCACAACCGGTTCATCCTGGGGCATATCGCCAACGGCCGGCTGGGCGACATCGGCTACTTCACCGGGCTGGCGGTGGTCAATCCCGACACGGATACCCTTAATTCCGTGGACGTGACCATCACCGCCTACGACCAGGACGGACTGCCGCGAGCCTCCTTCACCACCGAGCTGGGTGGCCAGGATCCGGGCGAAGCCACGCCGCCGCCACGGCGGGTGGTGGCCCTGCTGCACCAGCTGATGCCGGACCTGCGCGACATGTTCGGCGGTTATCTGGTGGTTGAAACCCGTGAATACTCCGGACATTTATTGGTGTTCGCCCTGTTCGGCGATCAGGCGGGACAGTTCCTGAGCGCTATCCCGGCGGCGCCGCTGCCGTCATCTCCATACGAGACGGCCGGGGATCGGACCGGCGCCCGGTAGGCCCGAAGCATTCAACGGATCCATCCGTACCACACCCGACCATTTCCCTTGACGGAGCCCTCCGTCATGGAGTATTTCTAGTTTGACTTCTCGTCCAGTACGCCAATTTTAGCCAGCCAGGGTCCATCGGCCTGGCGCACGTTCCAGTGCCGGCAGTGAACATAACCATGGGAGGTATATGATGGGCATGATGAAGGAGTTCAAGGAATTCGCCATGCGCGGCAACGTGGTGGACATGGCGGTGGGCATCATCATCGGTGGTGCGTTCGGCAAGATCGTCTCATCGTTCGTGGCCGATGTCATCATGCCGCCGCTGGGCTTGCTCATCGGCGGCGTGGATTTCAGCGATCTGGCTGTCACTCTCAAGGAAGCCGTCGGTGAGACGGCCGCCGTCACTATCGGTTACGGCAAATTCATACAGACCGTCCTGGATTTCGTCATTATTGCCTTCGCCATCTTCCTGGTGATCAAGGGCATGAACGCTTTGAAGCGGAAGAAGGAGGAGGCGCCGGCGGCGGCGCCGCCCAAACCGTCGAAGGAAGAGGAGCTGTTGACGGACATTCGCGACCTGCTGAAGGAAAGAAGGGCCTGACGTTCTCCGGTTCTTCCGGGCGACCATCGTCACCATGGCCCGGCGGCGATGGATTCAGGAAGTGTCGTTCCGCCGGTGTAATGGACCATTTCATTCCCTGGCTCAGGCGGGAGCGGTTCCGGCCGGACGACCGGCCGGAACCGGGCGCTGTCACTTCTTGTCGAACAGCTGATCGTACAGGAAAGCCTCGCCCAGGGCCATCATGTATGCCCTTTGCTTGTTGTCGGCGGCACCGGCATGCCCGCCCTCGATGTTTTCATAGTACCAGACCTTGTCGTGCCCCATTTCCTGCATGAGGGCCGTCATTTTCCGGGAATGCCCCGGATGCACACGGTCGTCACGCGTGGACGTGTAGAACAGCACGGCCGGGTACTCAACGTCCTTCTTCACGTTGTGGTAGGGCGAATAGGTCTTGATGTATTCCCACATGTCCGGATCGTCTGGGTCGCCGTACTCGGCCGCCCAGCTGGCGCCGGCCAGCAGCTTGGTATAGCGCTTCATGTCCAGCAGCGGCACGGCGCAGACTACGGCCTTAAAAAGGTCGGGCCGCATGGTCATCACGGTGCCCACCAGCAGGCCGCCGTTGCTGCCGCCCTGGATGGCCAGTCGATCCCGGGACGTAATCTTGCGGGCGATGAGGTCCTCACCCACAGCGATGAAATCCTCGAACGCCTTGTGGCGGTTCTTCTTCAGGGCGGCCTGGTGCCACTGGGGCCCGAATTCGCCGCCGCCGCGGATGTTGGCCATGACGTAGACGCCCCCCTTCTCCAGCCACAGCCCGCGGCTGCCGGAGTAGCCGGGCGTCATGGAGACCTGGAATCCGCCATAACCATAAAGCATGGTGGGATTCTTTCCGTTCAGCTCGGCGTCCTTGCGCATGATCACAAAATACGGAATGCGGGTACCATCCTTGGACTCCGCCTCATATTGCTTGACGTGATAGGGTGACGCGTCAAAGAAGGCCGTCTGACTCTTGATCTTTTCCGGCTTGCCGGTCTCGCCGGGGACGAAATAGAGGCTGTCGGGCGTCAGAAAGCTTTGGTATGAAAGAAAATAGTCGTCACTCTTTTCATCGGTGTTGAAGACGCCCACCGAGCCGTTGTCTTCCACCGGCACCGTCTGCCGCTGCCAGCCGCCGTCGACTGTGGGGGTGAACTGGTAGAGCTTGCCCACCACATTGTCCAGCACCGTCACCAGGATGGTGTTTTTGGTGGTGGACACGCCCTCGATGGACAGGCGCTCGCCCGGTTCTATCAACAGCTTGAAGTTCAGCTTGCCGGCCAGGATGTCGTCGGCGGGGCCGATGATGACGGAGCCTTTCTTGAAGGTCTGTTCACCGATGGTCCAGTCGGAGCGCAAGCTGAACAGAAGCTGTTTCTTGAAATACCCGGCGATGTCGGCATCGGCCGGTATGGCCAGCTTCTTCAACTCCCCGTCCTGCAGGACGAAGTAATCGCGGGTGAAAAAGGTCTTGCCGTCAATGACGTAGTCCATGTGCCCGTCCTCGCTGAAAAAGCGGGCCCCGATTGCCATCACGGACGAAGGATCGGCCTCATAGATGGTCTTGGCCTCGGTGAGGGGAGTGCCCCGTTTCCACAGCTTGACGATGCGCGGGTAACCGGACTGGGTAAGGCTGCCCTCGCCGAAATTTGTACCCACGAACAGGGTGTCTTCATCCACCCAGCTCACGTTCTGCTTCGCCTCGGGAAGGGTGAAGCCATTCTCAACGAAGGACTTGCTCGGAATGTCGAACTCCCGGACCACCGTCGCGTCGGCGCCGCCCCGCGACAGGTTCACCAGGGCGCGGTTGTAATCGGGGTACAGGGCGTTCATCCCCCGGAAGACCCAGTTCTCGTTCTCGGCCTTGGCCAGGGCGTCGACGTCCAGAATGATTTCCCAGGCCGGATTGTCCTTGCGGTACTCGTCCAGTGTGGTGCGGCGGTAGATACCGCGCGGATGCTCGGCGTCCCGCCAGAAATTGTACAGGTACTCATTCCGTTTGCTGGGATAAGGGATCCGCTCCTTGGAATCCAGAATATCCCGGAACTTGCCGAAGGTCGCCTGAAATCCGGGCACGGCCTCGAACTTCCCGACGGTGACGGCATTCTGTTTCTTGACCCATTCCATGGATTTGTCGCCGGTCACGTCCTCCAGCCAGAGGAACGGATCCTCGTCCTGGGCCAGGATCAGTCCGGCCTGCAGCAGCAGACCGGCGATCAACAGCAACCAATACATTTTCATTGATTCATCCTCCTCTTACCTCAGATATATTTGTTTATTCATGGCTTGTGCTGTGGCGGGCTGCCCCGCCGTTGAGCCTCCCCCTTGACCGGAGCGCCGCAAACCCGCATCCATGCACGTTAATTGTTATCATACGAACGGCGGCATTGAATGTTTCAGGCCGGTATGCCTGTTTCGCGGTCCACAATCGCCACCACAGGATCATCCGAACGGAAGAGCGCGGCCCGACCCTCCCACGGGTAAGCGTTTCCGGAGATGGTCCCCTCAGTCGTCGTTCACCAGCAGGCGGAAGCCCTGGCCATGCACCGTCAGGATCTCCAGCCGGGGCTCGTCGCGCAGGTACTTGCGCAGGTGGGAGACAAACACATCCATGCTGCGGGAATTGCAGTAGGAATCGTCCCCCCAGATCCGGCGCAGCGCCTCGGCCCGGTGCAACACCCGCCCCTGGTGGACGAGGAGCAGCCGCAGCAGCTCCGCTTCCCGAGGGGTGAGGTTGTACGTGGCGGTGCCGACGGTGAGTACCCGCCGCGGAAAATCGAAACGGACACCGGCCACGGCGAACTCGCTGGACGAGGCGTCCGCGCCGGGCTCATCCGGCCGGACGCGCGAGCGGCGCAGCACCGCCTCGATGCGCAGCAAGAGCTCCTCCATGCTGAAGGGTTTAGTGACAAAGTCATCTCCGCCGATCCGAAAACCCTCGATGCGATCCTCCTTGAGGGATTTGGCCGTCAGGAAGATGAGCGGCATGTGCCGGTCCCGGCGGCGCATCTCCCGGGCGAAGGTGAAGCCGTCCTTGCGGGGCATCATGATGTCCACCAGGCACAGGTCGAACGGCCCGTCGGTGTAGGCCGCCCAGCCCGCGTCGCCGTCGGTGCGCCACGTCACGGCGTAGCCGCGCAGCTCCAGGTTCTCCTGCAGCAGGTAGCCCAGATTGGGATCGTCCTCCAGGATCAGGATGCGTGGGGCGGCGGCGTCTTCATTCATGAGGTTCCCCCGCGGTCGGGAAAGTCAGGGTGACGGTGGTCCCCTCCCCCGGGCGGCTCGCCAGGCGGACCCGACCGTTCATGGCCTCCACCAGCAGCCGGACATAGCTGAGCCCCAGGCCGAAGCCCTTGACGTCGTGGCGGTCACCCGTGGCCGTGCGGTAATACTTTTCGAAGACGTGGGGCAGGTGCCGGGCCTCGATGCCGATCCCCTCGTCGGCCACCGTCACCACCAGGCCGTCGGCCTCGTCGCGGGTGGCCACGGTGATGCGCGGGGCGCCGCGGGAATACTTGAGAGCGTTCTCCAGCAGGTTGTGGAGGATGTTGGCCAGGTGAACGGGGTCGGCGTCGATGACGGTCCGGGCGGCGTCCAGCCGCATGTCCAGGCGGCCGCCGCGCGACTCCACCTGCAGGACGAAGTTGCGGACCACTTCCCGCGCCAGCTCGTGGACGTCGATGCGCTCCAGGTCCAGTTCACCCGTGCCCTCCTCGATCACCGCCAGCTGCAGGATTTTGTCCGTCTGGCGCCGCATGCGGCCGATCTCCTCGCGGATGATGTCGCGGCAGCGCTCCACCTTCGCCTCATCGCCGGCCACCCCGGGGGCGGCCATCGTTTCGCAGGCCAGGCCGATGGTGGACAGCGGCGTCTTGAACTCGTGGGTCATGTTGTTGATGAAATCCGTCAGGCGCCGGGCGAAATGGCCCTGGCGACGGATGGTCAGCAGAATGTAGGCGAAGTTCAGCACCAGCAGCAGGATGAAGCCGCCGCTGGCGCCCAGCATGGGCCAGATCTGCCCCAGGATGTAAGTCTCCCGCCCGGGGAAATGGACGCGCAGGCGGTGCTCCTCGGCGAACAGGTCCGAAGGATAGAGACCCACCTCGAAGGCGGACTGCCGCAGCCGCGCGGCGGTCTCCGCCGGCACCCCGTCGGGATGCGCCACCTGACCGTCCCCACAGAACACGGCATAGCTGAAGGGAAGGCGGATGCCGACGCCCGCCAGCCGCTCCCGGAGCATGGCCGGCAGGTCCACCCCGGCCAGACGTTCGGTCAGGGGCTGGCCCTCCAGTCGCACCAGGAGGTTCATGACGTCCCCCACCAGCTGTTCCTTCCGTTCCAGATTGCCGTCGAGGGTCACCGTCTGCCCGCCCCCGGCCCCTTCAGCCAGCAGGCAGCCCCGGGTCGTCCCGCCCACGGCCAGGAGGACCAGCCAGGTGCCCTCTCGGAAGCGGTCGCGATCCAGGGGCACCTCGTGCGGGCCAGGCGGCAGGGTTTTCTCCAGCAGGGTCACCTCGCGGCCGTCCTCCTGCCGGCGCAGCCACAGGCGCACCGGCGCCTCGGCCGGCAGGGTGAAGCGGACCGTGTCGGCCGACAGCTCCAGGGTGTCGGGCAGGTTGAACTCAAAGCGGTATTCCTTCATTCGGGTTGTTGGCTCTTCCGCCTGTCCCGGCGGCTTTTCCCGGACGATCCGTTCCAGGCGGTGCTGGCGGACTCGGGACACCGTGGCCGTCTCGTCCGGGTTCTGCACCACCGTCAGAACGGCCCGCGTCGCTTCCCGTTTTTCCAGTTCCCGCGAAACGTCCTGCAGGGCGTTGAGGGCGTTCCGTTCAAACACCTGTTCCTGGAAGCGGAACGCCCGCTGGAGCAGCATCGCCTGGATGATCACCAGGCCCAGCAGGGCCAGGACCGAAACGAGGGTGATCAGGCGGATGACGGTGCGTTGCCTCATAAAATCACTATACCCCAAAACGGTGCCGGCACAAGGGGATTCCGGCGTCCTTAACATGTCTTAACATCCCTTAACATCCATTAACTCATTGAAAGTAAACCAGATTTATATCCTGCCGTATGAATCATGCAACACTGCCAAGGAGGATTGACATGCCGCACCGAATCATTCTTTTCCTTTTTCTAACCTTTCTGACCGTCGCCCTCGCCTCCGCCCAGACGGGCCTGGTCATGCGGGGCGACGCCGAGACCTTCGCCCTCGATGAAATGGGCGCCGTCATGGTCCAGCAGGGCGACGACGTCAAGATCGTAGTGGTCATGCCGGCTGACCAGCGCCCGGCGGACTACCGCGACGTCGACCTGCAGCCCGAAGACGTCGTGCTCATGGCCAATGGCACGCGCATCCGCACCGTCCAGGCGATCCGCGAGCTGTACGAGGCGCTGGACATCGGCGCTGAACTGACGCTCGGCATCCGCCGCGGCCGGGAGATGCGGCTCATCAGCCTGGTCAAGGCCGATCCGGCTCATTTGCCCAGGGTCCAGCGTATGATGGTGACCAGCAGCGGCGCGGGCGGATCCATGACGCCCGTCCTGGGCCTGGGGCTGGTCCTGACCGACCGCGAGGGAGCGGTGGTGGTCCAGACGGTTCTGCCCAACGCGCCGGAAGCCATCAAGGACGGCGGCCCTGCCGCCGGCGACACCATCGTGGCCCTCAACGGCGCCGCCGCAACGGATGCATCGAGTTTCGCGACGCGCTATGAAGAGCTGGCGTCCGGTGACACGCTCCGTATCACCTTCCGGCATGAAAGCCGCGAAAAAACCATCGACCTGCCCAAGCCCGAGGCGCCGGCCGGGCCGGCCGTCATCCGACAGACCCGGTAAGCGAAAGGAATCGAACGTGCCCTACAACCGAACCATCCAGTATCTGCTCCTCTGCCTGCTCCTGGCCGTCGTGGCCGGCAGCTCGACGGCCCGGCTGCGGGCCCAGAGCAACTCCTTCTTCAACCAGCGCGACGACGAGTACCGGCTGCTGGGCCTGAAGCGGGCCAAGGAGGCCTACGATTTCGCCCGCCGGGAGTTCGAACGGAATCAGGAACTGTATCGCCAGCAGTTGATCCCCCAGGCGGATCTGGAGCGGGCCCGGTCCCTCCTGGCCGACGCCGAGGTCAATTATCAGCAGTCGCTGCTGGCCGTCTTGTTCGAGACCCAGTACGTCTCTGTGGTCCAGGCCGTCAAGTACCAGGACCCCGCCGGCAACAAGCGGGTCCGGCTGACCCTGGCCAACACGTCGGGCGGCGGCGAGGAGTTCCGGAAGCTCCTCAACATCGACGACGAACTGTTCCGCTCGCTGCAGCCCGATGTCATCAATTACGTGTACGTGGCCCTCATGAACGAGGAAGGCGCCATCGTCAGCCAGCCGTACGAGGCCAAGATCGACCAGCTGGTCTTCGGCCAGCCCAAGGAGCTCGATTTCACGCTGCTGCAGGATCTTGACGCCGTGACCGTCAACATCGTCTACGGCAACGGCACCTCCCGCACCATGAAGATCTTTCTGCAGAAAGACGCCAGCGTCGACAAGGTCATCGTCCAGTCGGAGCAGTTCTCCCAGGAGGCCGAGCTGGGGGAGACGGCCAGTTTCGACCTGCAGCTGGAGCTGTTCAGCGGCACCCGCAACACCTTTTTCCTGGAAGTGGTCAACCTGCCCGAACAGATCAACCGCTTCTTCCAGGACCCGGAGTCCCAGGCCCGCCTGACCCAGATCCGCTTCACCGAGAGCACCCACACCCGCCGCGCCCTGCTGCAGGTATCCCTGCCGGACCGCCCCACCGCGGCGGTGCCCATGGACCAGTCCATTCCGTTCTACGTGCTGCTCGTTCCGGCGGACCAGCCCGATCTCATCCGCCGTGCGGACGGGCACGAATGGAGCCTGGAGGAGATCCGCCGGCTGAACGTGGGCTACGTCCGCCTGGAGCTGGTGCCCCGCGGCAAGGGGCGCCTGCTGATCCGGGCGCCGCAGCTCTACCAGTCCATTACCGGCCCGGCCCCCGTCACCATGAGCCTGGACGTGGTCAACGAGGGCACCCGGCGCCTGGACAACGTGGAGATCCGGGCCGAACCGCCCTTCAACTGGCGGAAGGACATCCAGCCGGCCGTCATCCCCCGGCTGGACATCGGCCAGGAGCAGCGCATCGAGCTGCACTTCACGCCGCCCGCCGACATCGCCGTCGGCCGCTACGAAATCCGCGTGCGCACCAGCGCCCTGTCCGACAACCAGCCTGTCAACGCCGACGACAAGATCCTCGTGGTGGAGGTCAAGCCGGAGACGGACATCCAGGCCACGGCCATCATCGTCGGGCTCATCGTCACCCTGGTGCTGGGCATAGTCGTGGTGGGCATCCGCCTGGCGCGGCGCTGACGCCGCCGGTGGAACGAAACCGTCCACCGTCACCATTCGCAACACAGGAGGAATAACCGCAATGAAACAGACCACCCCCGAACCCACCCGCCCGCTTCTGGAAGCGGACCAGCTCACCAAGCGCTACGAGGACGGCCAGCTGGCCCTGGACACGGTCTCCTTCCAGGTGGCCGGCGGCGAAATCTATGCCATGCTCGGCGGTAACGGCGCGGGCAAGACCACGGCCATCAACCTGTTCCTGAACTTCATTCCGCCCACCGCGGGCGAGGCCCGGGTGGACGGCGTGGCCACCCACCGCGATCCCCTGCGCGCCAAGGCCCGGCTGGCCTACGTGTCGGAGAACGTCATGCTCTATCCCAATTTCAGCGCCGTCCAGAACCTCGATTTCTTCACCCGCCTGAGCGGCCGGACCGACTGCCGGCGGGACGAGTACCGCGCCGTGCTCCGCCGCGTGGGTCTCCAGGACGAGGCCCACGACCGGAAGCTGAAAGGCTTCTCCAAGGGGATGCGCCAGAAGTGCGGCATCGCCATCGCCATGCTCAAGAACGCCCCGGCCATCCTGCTGGACGAGCCGACGTCGGGGCTCGATCCGCAGGCCGCCTTTGAGTTCATCCACCTGCTGGCCGAGCTCCGCGCCGAGGGCAAGGCCATCCTCATGTCCACCCATGACATCTTCCGCGCCCGCGAGATCGCCGACACCGTCGGCATCATGAACCGCGGGCGGCTGGTGATGCAGCTCGCCGGCGCCGACCTGGGCGAGACCGACCTGGAGCGGCTCTACCTCAATTACATGTCGGGGCATGCGACCCCGGCCGGGGGAGGTGCGGCATGATCATCCGCACCGTCATCGCCAAGGAGATCCGCGACATTCTCGGCTCCAGCCGCTTCGCCGTGACCTTCGCCGTCTGCGCCGTGCTCATCCTTCTCTCCTTTTTCCTGGGGGCACGTGGCTACCGGCAGAACCTGGCCCGCTACGAGGCGGCCCGGGCGGAAAACCTGCGCCAGATGGAGGGTCTCACCAGCTGGCTGGAGGTCCGCCACAACCGGATCTTCCTGCCGCCGTCGCCCCTGGAGAGCCTGGTCAAGGGCGTCTCCGACGACATCGGCCGCACCGTGGAGGTCCGCGGCCGGGGTGAGCTCATCCCCGAAGGGAGCCGCTTCAACGAGGAGCCCATCCTGGCCACGTTCCGCTTCCTGGACCTGGAGTTCATCTTCCAGGTGGTGCTGTCCCTGCTGGCCATCCTGTTCGCCTTCGACGCCGTGAGCGGCGAAAAGGAGCGGGGCACCCTGCGCCTGGCCCTGTCGGGCAGCTTCCGCCGCCACGAATTTCTCGTGGGGAAAATCGGCGGCGCCTTCATCGCCCTGAGCATCCCCCTGCTGCTGGCCATCCTGCTGGGCTTCCTGCTCATGACCGTCATGGGCGTCCATCTTTCGGGCCCCGAATGGCTGCGGCTGGGTCTCGTCATCCTGCTGGGCCTGCTCTATTTCGGCGCCTTCGTCAGCCTGGCCGTCTGCGTCTCGTCGCTGACGCGCAGCTCCGCCCAGTCGTTTCTCGTGCTGCTGGCCCTGTGGGTCCTGGCCGTGGTGGTGATCCCCC
>JAFGRT010000120.1 GCA_016935015.1 Acidobacteriota bacterium
ATCGCCGGCGGGGCATGCCACTCCGCGGGCGGGACGACCTTCGGTTTTTCCGGATCCCTTTCGTAATGAGGCGACATGATCTGCACCCCGTACTCATTGAACAGGTCCTGGATATTCTGGTGAAGAGCGGAGTAGATGCGAGCCATACTCTGGGGGTGATCCGTGTAGGCGTTGAGTTCGTAATGCACGTAGAAATCCTCCAGGGATTTTTGCAATACGAACGGCTTGGGGTCGCTCTGAATCCCCGGGGTCCGTTGCGCCGCCTGTTCCAGCAGGGTATGGACCTGGCGCCAGGGGGTGTCATAACCGATAGTCACGCTGGTGTGCAGAATCAGGCCCTGCGACCGGGCGATGGTGTTGTAATTGGTGACATTGCTGCTGAGGATGAGGGAGTTGGGGATCACTACTTCCTCATTTTTTGGGGTGCGCAGGTGGGTGACCAGCAGCCGCATGGCGGTTACGTCCCCGCAGGCATCCCCCACCTGGATGCGATCGCCGATTTTGAACGCCCGTCGGTATGTCATGGTATAACCGGCGATGATGTTGGAAATTGCCGACGAGGAGCCGAGGGAGATGAGCACGCCGAGAAGGATGGAAATCCCTTTGAATGCCGGGGAATCGGCCCCGGGGATGTATGGGTAGATGATGACCAGGATGAATACGATGACCAGCAGGCGGACAATCTTGTAGGTGGGACGAGCCCATTCCGGCTCGAAGCCGGCGAAGGTTACCCGCTTGTGCTCCAGTGCGATGAACATGATCCGAATCCCCTTGAGAACGTAACGGGTCAGCAGGACAATGATCACGATGAAAATGAGATTGGGGAGGAAATCGATGAACGCCAAGCCGATGGTTTCCAACGGGTTCAGGACATGAGTGAACAGATTCAGCGCCAGTGACCGGGTCCATGGGAAGAAACTCAACACGAAATTCAGATAAGAATAGATCAGAACCAGGAGAATGATGAGCCGGATAAGTTTGACGACACTGATGAGCAGGTTCCACAGCTGTTCGGCCCTGAGGAGTTTGAGGGCCTGGATGCCGATGTCCTGCATGCCTCGCCTGTATCGCTTTTCCAGCCGGCTGATGATGTAGCGGAAAAGCTTGAGCAAAAGCACCAGCACCACGGCCAGAATGAGGCTGGCCAGTGAGGCGAAGCCGATATCTTTAAAGATGACTGCAGGGGTGCGTTGTTCGCGATATTCAGTGATGGCCTGCCTGATCTTCTTGATATATACCTGGGCGAGGATCCGGGGTGAGACAGCCTCCAGCACGGCGTCGGCATCCAGCACGGTGACAATGAGCTCCTGGCCGGCCCTGATTTCGATGCCTAATTCGCCGTCCACCGCGGTGAGGGTGTCCATGTTGATGGATCGATCGTCGGCGATCTTTTCAATGCGCTCCCGGATGGCCGCGGCCCGTTCCTCGGCGGTGTATGCCTGGACGCCCCTGACAGGGAAAAGGGGCATATAATCCAGCTTGACCATGACAGTGTCCACTACCGGTGCAGGGGCGGGATCCTTCTCCGCCGCGACGACTGGTCCCGCCAAACAGGCAAACGTCAAGACAACGAGGATCAGAGCTTTGGCCATATTCACTTTCCTCTTTCGACGGGAGTATCGCAAAACTATTTGCGCAATGCCGTCGCTTTCCAAATAAACGTGGAATTCGTTGACGCAATTATAGAAAAATCCATGGTCTTCAGGAAGCAATTTCCATCAGGTGTCCGGATATATCATTGACTTCCGGGTGTGACCTGGTGTGCGGGGGATCAGTCGGATAGATGCCACCTCGCGCGTGTGCAGGTCTGCTCGTGTTTCTGCTTGCGGTTTTTCAGCCTCGTGGTGGAACGACCAAACCCCCGGAAGGGATCCCATGAGGCAGCAGCTCGGGTTCGGTCGGGTGGCCGGAATGATCAGCGCACCTTGCTTTTGGGTTTTTTGTCGCTAAGCTGGAAGAAGCCCTTCTCCTCGAAGCCCGGCGCCGGTTTCTCCCGCTCCATGAAGGGATAGCGGTAATCCTGCGGCGGACAGAAGGTCTCCTTGATGGTGCGCGGGCTGGTCCAGCGGAGCAGGTTCAGCATGGAGCCGGCCTTGTCGTTGGTGCCCGACGCCCGGCCGCCGCCGAAAGGCTGCTCGCCCACCACGGCCCCGGTCGGCTTGTCGTTGATGTAGAAATTGCCGGCGGCGTGGCGCAGCACCTCGAAGGCCAGCTGGATGGGTTTCCGCTCCGTGGAGAAAATGGATCCCGTGAGGGCGTAGGGTGACGTCCGGTCGCAGATATGGAGGATCTCCTCGTACTGGTCGTCTTCATACACATACGCGGTGAGGACCGGGCCGAAGATTTCCTCCGTCATGGTCACGAAGTGCGGATCGCGAGTGAGGATGACCGTCGGCTCGATAAAGTAGCCGCGGGACTTGTCGCCGCGCCCGCCGAAGATAATCTCCGCCTCCCGGGCGTTCCGGGCCTGTTCGATGTAGCTCATGATCTTGTCGTAGGAGCCCTCGTTGATGACGGCGTTATAGAACAGGTGCAGCTCGCGGGGGTCGCCCACCTCGATGCTCATGATGGTCTCGCTGAGGCGCCGGCGGATCTCCGGCCACAGGGACCGGGGGATGTAGGCCCGGGATACGGCCGAGCACTTCTGGCCCTGGTACTCGAAGGCGCCGCGGACGAGGGCGGTGTTGAGGCTCTCCAGGTCGGCCGACGGATGGGCGATGACGAAATTCTTGCCGCCCGTTTCGCCGACGATGCGCGGGTAGGACTTGTAGGTGCCGATGTTTTCGGCCACGGTGCGCCACATGGTGTTGAACACGCCGGTGGAGCCGGTGAAGTGGATGCCGGCCAGGTCGGGGTGGGGCAGCACGATGCCGCCGATGGTCCGGCCCGAGCCGGGGATGAAGTTGATGACGCCGTCGGGAAAGCCGGCTTCCCGGAACAGCTGGGTCATGTAATAGCCGGACAGGATGGCATCGGACGACGGTTTCCAGAGCACCACGTTGCCCATGAGGGCCGGCGCCGTGGGCAGGTTGCCGGCGATGGAGGTGAAGTTGAACGGCGAGACGGCGAAGACGAACCCTTCCAGCGGACGGTATTCCACCCGGTTGTACGTGCCGGGCAGGGAATTGGGCTGCTCCTTGTAGATCTCCGTCATGTAGAAGGCGTTGAAGCGGAAAAAGTCGGCCAGTTCGCAGGCGGAATCGATTTCGGCCTGATGCGGGTTCTTGGACTGGCCGAGGATGGTGGCGGCGTTGAGGATGTAGCGGTAGCGGGTGGTGATGAGCTCGGCCGCCTTGAGGGCGATGGAGGCCCGTTCCACCCAGGGCAGGTTTTCCCACTCCTTTTTGGACTCCAGGGCGGCGGCGATGGCTTGGCGGATTTCCGCCTCGCCGGCCTGGTGGCATACGGCCAGGACATGCCCGTGATCGTGGGGCATGACCACCTCGAAGGTGTCGCCGGTGAGCACTTCCCGCCCGCCCACGATGACCGGAATCTCGATGCGCTGGCCGGCCTGGCGCTCCAGTTCGGCCAGCAGGCGCCCGCGCTCGGGCGAACCGGGGGCGTAGCCCAGGACGGGTTCGTTGGCCGGTTCTTTTATCTTAAAAAAAGCATTGGCGTTGTACATTGTCCAATTTCTCCCTGGCTGACGGGGGCTCGTGGCCGCCGTCGTCAGCGCGCGGTGTGATCCGGGCGGGCGCCCACGTCGAAGCGGATTCCCTGGGCCTTGCGCAGGGCGGGTCCCCAGTTGATGGTCACCGTCTGCCGCCGCATGTAGGCCTTCCAGGCGTCGGAGCCCGATTCGCGGCCGCCGCCGGTGTCTTTCTCGCCCCCGAACGCCCCGCCGATCTCGGCGCCGATGGTGCCGCCGTTGACGTTGGCGATGCCGCAGTCGGTGCCGCGGGCCGACAGGAACTCCTCGGCGGCGCGGAGGGAGTCGGTGATGAGGGCCGAGGAGAGCCCTTCGCTGGCGGCGTTGTTGAGGGCCAGGGCGTCGGCCAGCCGGTCGTATTCCACCACATAGACGATGGGGGCGAAGGTCTCCTCCATCATCACGGGCAGATCACGGGGCGCCTCGACGATGGCAGGCTCCACGTAGAAACCGTTCTCCAGCCCCTGGATGGTCCGCTTTTTGCCGCCGTACAGGATGCGGCCGCCGTTGCGCCGGGCGCGGTCCAGGGCGTCCATCATGGCCGTCACGGCCGTGGCGTCGATGAGAGGCCCCATGGTGACGGATCCATCCAGCGGATGGCCGATGGTGATCCGGCTGTAGACGTCCTTGAGGCGGCTGAGGAAGATCTCCTTCCGGGAATGGTGCACGATGAGCCGGCGAGCGGATGTGCACCGCTGGCCGGCGGTGCCGATGGCGCTGAAGACGGCCGCCTCCAGGGCCAGGTCCAGATCGGCGTCGGCACCCACGATGATGGCGTTGTTGCCGCCCAGCTCCAGCAGGCTGCGCCCCAGCCGGGCGGCCACCTGCTGGCCGATGCGGCGGCCCATGTCGCAGCTGCCCGTGGCGCTGATGAGGGGCAGGCGCCGGTCGGCGGTCATCCGTTCGCCCACCTCGCGGCCGCTGCCGATGACCAGGTTGAAGACGCCGCGCAGATCGTGGCGGTCCAGGATGGGATCGAGGATGCGCTGGACGGCGATGGCGGTGAGGGGAGTTTTGGAGGATGGCTTCCACAGGATGGCGTCGCCGCAGACAGCGGCGATGAAGGCGTTCCACGACCAGACGGCTGCCGGAAAATTGAATGAGGAGATAACACCCACAATGCCCAGGGGATGCCATTGCTCGTACATGCGATGATGGGGACGCTCGCTGGGCATGGTCAGCCCGTACAGCTGGCGGGACAGCCCCAGGGCGAAGTCGGCCACATCGATCATTTCCTGGATTTCGCCGCGCCCCTCCTCGATGATCTTGCCCGATTCCATGGTGATAAGACGGGCCAGGCTCTCCTTGCGTTGGAGCAGGGCGCAGCCGATTTCGCCGATGATCTTGCCCCGCTGGGGCGCCGGGATCATCCGCCAGCGTTCGAAACCGGTCCGCGCCATGGTCATGACCGCCTCGTAGTCGTCGGCCGTGGCCATCCGGACGGCCGCGATGGGCCGGCCATCGATGGGCGATACGGAGACCAGTTCCTCGCCGCGGGTGTCCAGCCAGCCCTCAGTGCCGCCGGTGGCGGCGCCGGGGTTGGTCGCCTGTAATCCCAATGTCTGCAGCAGTTCACGCATAAATATCTCTTAATTCCATGCAATCCACTGAATCTGATGCGGAAAGGGCAGTCGTGTTTTCAGATTTCTCGGCCGCCGGGGAAACATGTTGAAAAGCCGCGGGTTCACAAGTAAAATGATGCCTTTCCGGACCCGTCGAAACAGGATGCATGATGGCGATGAGCATACGGACCCACCTTGAGCGCTTCATCAATCACAAGGTCACCGACCTGACGCTGGTGGTGCTGATCCTCCTTTCCATCCTCCTTCTCCTGCTGGAGATCACCTGGGAAGGCACGGCACCGGATTTCCACTACCAAATGGTGGTTCTGCTCAACGATATCATCACCGTGCTCTTTATCGTCGAGCTGACCATTCGCTTCGTGACCTACCGCCGCAAGCGGCGTTTCTTCAAGACCTACTGGCTGGATATCCTGGCCGTGCTGCCCGTGCTGCGGCCCTTCCGCATCCTGCGCGTGTTGCGGCTGCTGCGCATCTTCCGCATGGGCCTGCTGATCAATCGGCGGGTCCTGTCGGTGTCGGCAGTCTTCCGTGAAGGACTGAAGGAATACCTCATCGTCTTTTTCGTCATCATCATGGTGGTTCTGACGGGTGCTGTCAGTATCCGGGTCCTCGAAGGCCAGGTGGACTCGCCCGTTCATTCGTTTCCCGAGGCGGTCTGGTGGAGCGTCCTGTCGATGATCTCGGGCGAGCCCATCAATTTTACGCCGGTCACCTTCTGGGGCCGGATCATCGCCGTGGTGCTCATGATCGGCGGCCTGACCCTGTTCGCCGTGTTCACCGGCGTGGTGTCGGCAGTGATGGTCCAGAAACTGAAAGGAGGCATGAACGTGCGCGATGTGGAACTGGAGGAGCTGAAGGATCATATCATCCTGTGCGGCTGGAACCGCTCGGCGTCCATGATTATCGAAGAGCTCCAGTCGGACAAGCAATACGTGCATACGCCCATTGTTGTCATCGCCGAGTTCCAGCACGATCCAGACCTGAATTTCGATGTGGTGGACCGCAATCTGATCTATATCCTGAAGGATGACTACACCAAGATCGACGTTCTGAAAAAGGCCGGCGTCCACAAAGCCCGCATCGCCATCATCCTGCCGGACAAGACCATGGAGCGCAGCGACCAGGACCGCGACGCCCGGACCGTCCTGGCCTCCCTGATCATCGAAAAGATGAACAACCAGATCTTCACCTGCGTGGAGCTGCTCAACCGCGACAACGAAACCCACCTGCAGATGGCCGGGGTGGAAGAAGTGGTGGTCAGCGACGAATATGCCGGCAACATCATCGCCGCCGCCGCCAAAAACCATGGCATCATCTCCGTGCTCAACGAGCTGTTCACGTCCAAGTACGGCAACCAGTTCTTCAAGGTGGCCGTGCCGCCCAGGTGGGTCGGCAAAACGGTCATGGAGATGTTCGTCTGGCTCAAGGAAACGTACAACGCCGTGCTGCTGTCGGTGGAAAACGGCTCGGGACGCAACCGGAACGGGCATGCGGTGGTGAATCCGTTGGGGGATTACCGCTTCCAGGACGGGGATTTCATCATAGTGATTTCCCACGAAAAGATCGAGCTTGTCTGAGACCGGCGACCTTTCCCCTGTAGACCGTCCATCCCCGTGACGGCCCTCCATCCGCCGGGGTGAATGTCCGCCCACGGACACTCGCTGTTCGCAGGAGGACACTTTCCGGCCAAAACACGCCGCAGCGTCTGGCACTGAATTTGCAAATTCAACAAGTGATGTATTTTCCTGGCCGAATCCGGGTGGGCAGATGAAGTCGATGTTTTTCTGGAGATGTATGGTTGGTTCCGTGGAGAGAGTCGGTGCTTTCCTCGCCGGATGCACCCGCCGCCGGCCCCTGAATCCTCCTGCTTTCCCCCGGGCCGTTGCACCGGTGTGCCAAGCGGTGCCGGTGTGGGCGGCCACGCGGCCGACGGCCGATGATCTTCTGAAGCTGACTGCGGGCCGACCGTTGCTCTGGCGCTGACGACGGAGTCTGCCCCCCGGATTCGGTAATTTATCGCCGGCCGCGCCGGCCATGGCAGAGTGCGAAAGGGGACATGACCATGAAGGAAGTCCTGCTCCAGATTCCCACCCTGGACGCCGAGCAGAGCATCGAGATCGACGTGCGCATCAACGGCAAGCGCCGCACCCTGAAATACCGCGTGGAGATCATCGATTTGCCTCGCGAAAGCGAGGACTCGCCGGACCGGGTGGATTTGCTGCGCCACGTCATCGCCGCCCGGCATGACGACTGGGAACTGATCCAGATCGGCGCGCCCATCAAGGACCAGATCCCCATCACCTTCCGCAAGAAGAACATCGTTACCGCCGAATCCGCCTGAGGCCGCCGACGCCAGGCGGCAGCGGAGCTAGCGGTTCCCGGACAGCCAGTCGGCCAGCAGAAGGCTGTCTGTCGGCGTCAGCGCGCCGTCGCCGTCCAGGTCTGCACAGAGGGGGCAGACGCAGGGGGGCTGTCCCGGCGTTACCACGCCAGCCAGCGTCAACTGCAGCACCACCAGATCCGTGACCGCCCACCGGGTGTCGCCGTCGATAGTCGGGGCGGCGTATTCGTACGCCCCGATGTCCAGGAACGGGTCGACGGGCCGCACTTCGGCAGTGGCCGGAACGGGCAGGACGCCGGCCGGCGGATGGCAGGTCGGCGGAAAAAGGGGCGCGGGGAAGGGGAAGCCGGGCGGCCCGGTCGGGGCGGCCACGGCGCTGTCGCGCAGCGGGCTGTCCGCCAGCGGCCGCAGGTCACCGGCCGCCGGATCGGTGAAGCCAGGGGCGGTGCCGTATACCGTACCCGTCCACTCCGCCGGCACCTGCAGGGCGCCGGCCTTGACCCAGTTGCCGCCGCCGGCGATGACCGCCGCGCCAGTGGCCCAGTCCGCCTCGGTGGTCCGCAGCAGGGTGACGGCGCCGTCACCCAGACGGTGGAACACGTTGTTGTGCATTTCGATGCTTTCCAGGCCGTCGAACAGGCGAAAAACCGCCGGACCCATGGCGATGACCGTGTTGTGGACGAAGCGGTAGCGGCCGTCCGTCTCGCCGGTGGCGTCGCCGCCGCACCGCACGACATAGAAATCGTTGCGGCACCACAGGACGTTGCCCACCACGTCCGAGTCCTCGCGCGGCGGCGCCGCCGGCATGCCCGGGTCGGGGCCGATGAGCTCCAGCTCGTGGTAGACGGCCCCCTCGATCCAGTTGTAGTGGATCTCGTTCCGCTCGGCGCGGGACTTGACGTTGTTGCCGCCGTTGGCGTCGTGAACGTAGCAGTGGCGCATGCGGAAAACGCTCCCCGGCCGGTTGGTCTCGTCGGTGGCCATGTAGATCTGGTGATGGGTGGTGCCGCCGCCGCAGCCGTAAACCTCCACGAATTCCAGGGTCAGGGAGCCCGAACCCTGGTCGGCGCCCAGGATGCCGTGGGCGGCGCAGTCGTGTACCCGCACGTCACGCACCGTCAGGTCGTGGGCCTGGTGATAGAGGCCGCGGAAGGAGGCGTCGGTGATCTCGAAGCCCTCGAAGATGTAATGATCGGCCCCGGGTCCGCTGTAGGGCCATGGGGTGGCGAAGGTGACGCCGTTGGTGCCGCCGCTGATCACCGGCCGCTGCCCGTTGACGCGAAGGCCGCGGATGACGATGGGCTGCGCGGCCGTGCCGGGCCGGGTGAAGACCACGTCCCCAGGGTAGGTGGCGTCGCCGGTCACCTCCACCTCGTCCCCTGGGGCGAGGAGCGGGGCGACGTCCTGCAGGGTGGCGTATGGCTGGCCGGGAGCCACCGAGTAGAACGTGGCCCGGACCGGGGTCGCTCCGGCGGCCAGCAGAAGCATCGGTACGACGGTCATCCAGCGCAGCATGCGGCCTCCTGTGGGCGGGGGATGACGGAGGAGAATGCAAGACGGGTACCAACACGGGCTCGTTGGTGATACCACTATAAATCAAAGGATTGACTCGTAGTTGCCGTGTCGGGGCGGCGACACGGCGGGAACATTTCGTGACATTTTTACGCCGATTTTGCCATATTTTGTCATCCCACGTGCCCGGTAGAGGTTTGGCGGGTCGGCGGCGGCAGGGATCGTCGCCCGATTCACCCGAAAAAGTGTTGTTCCCGCTGCCGGGCGGGCATATGATGGAAGGGTACGCCGGCTATGACCTCCGCAAGAGTGAAGCCGGGAACCTGATGGCACGGGAGGTGAAAAGGTGTTTTCCAGACGAGATTTTTGCCGCATCGGCGGGCTGTCGGTGGCCTTATATGGCAGTGTGCGTTCCCTGCTGGCCGCGGACGAGGTGCCCCCTCCGGACGGGTTGACCGACATGGTGAAAGACGTCCGGCCGCTCCCCGACGAAGCCTTCGCCGCCCGGCGGGAAAAGGCCCGCGCCCTCATGACCGGCGCCCAGCTGGACGCCCTCTGGCTGGAGTCGGGGACCGACCTGACCTATTTCACCAACGTCCGCTGGGGCTTGAGCGAGCGGACATTCGGCGTGCTCCTGCCCCGTCGCGGTGAACCGGTCTGGATCTGCCCGGCCTTCGAGCTGGAGCGGGCGCAGGAGCGCATCCCGGCGGGGCAGGCGGTTCGGACCTGGAAAGAGCACGAGAGCCCCTATGCGCTCATCGGTGGGACTCTCAAGGATCTCGGCGCCGGCCCCCGCCTGGGCCTGGGGCCGACCGTCCGCGCCTTCCAGTATTTCGGCCTGGGCGCCGCCGTCCCGCAGCTGGAGCTGCGCCCCGGTGCGCCGGTCACCGAAGGGTGCCGCGGCATCAAGTCGGAACAGGAGCTGGCCTACATGGATCTGGCCAACCGCATCCTCAAGCTGGCCTACCGCCGGGCATTCCGTCACCTCAAGGACGGCATGACGCCCGACGACCTGCGCCGGCTGATCGGCGATAACTGCCAGCGCATGGGCGTCAGCGGCGGGGGCTGGCCGCAGTTCGGCCAGAACAGCGCCTATCCCCACGGCTCCATGGTCCGGCGGGATCTGGAGAAAGGCGGTATCGTGCTGGTGGACGGCGGCTGTTCCGTGGAGGGCTATCGCGCCGATGTCACCCGCACGGTGGTCTTCGGCCCGCCCACCGACCGGCAGCGGCGGGTGTGGGATATCGTCTACAAGGCCCAGCAGGCGGCCTACGCCGTCGTGCGCCCCGGCGTGACCTGCGAGGCGGTGGACGCGTCGGCGCGGCGGGTGATCGAGGCGGCCGGTTTCGGCCCCGGTTACACCTTTTTCGCCCACCGCCTGGGGCACGGCATCGGCCTGGACGGGCACGAATATCCCTACCTGGTGCGGGGCAATACCCTGACGCTGCAACCGGGGATGACCTTCAGCAACGAGCCGGGGATTTACATCTATGGTGAGTTCGGTGTCCGGATCGAGGACTGTTTCGCCGTGACAGAGGACGGCTACCGGGTGCTGGGCGGCCTGGAGTCCACCACCCTGGACCAGCCGTTCGGGGAATAGCGCCGGCCTCGCAGGCCCAACGATGCCGGTTGCCCCGCCGGGCCACCCTGACCGCCGGTGACGGGCGACCGGGATCCAGCGTGGCGGAGAGGGTGAATCGCCGGTCACTCCAGGATGATGAGGCAGCGCCGGTCCAGGAATTCCACCCGGGCGCTGCGAAACTCGCCCGTCAGGCCGGCCGCCTCCAGCCACACGCCGTCCGCCCGGTTCTCCATGGTCGGCTTCTCGGGCAACCCGGCCACGAGGAGAGTCGTGATCTGCCACGATTCATCGCGAAAGGTCATACAGGACCGGTCCGTGATCTCCAGCGTGGCGCCGCCGGTCAGTTTCAGCCAGCGGGTATGGAGCATTTCCCGCTCCCCCAGGGCGTCCATGTGGAAGGGGTCGAACATGACCAGACGCAGCGGCCGGGCGGCGGCCCGGACCTCCACCTGCCAGCCGGGCGCGGTGTCGAGCCCGGCGCGGGTTTCGGCCCGCCAGGCCTCCTGCGCACGGTAGTCCGTTTCGGCCTGTCGCGTGCAGGCGTCTACCTCGGCCGGCTCGAAACACGTACGGTCCGCCGGCTCTGGTGGCAGGGTTCCGGCCAGCAGCTCGTCCAGGTACTTCGCCTCGCCGGTTTCCATCTTCTCCTTCCACCCGGGCCGGAGCCGGTCCAGCAACACGGCCAGCCAGCGGCCCGACTGATAGCCCATCTCGCGCACGGCGCCGGGGGCGAAGCCGGTGATCTGGGGCGCGGACATCATGTCCTTGCCGCCGGTCCGGTATTCCAGGTATTCGGCGATCCCTTCGAAGCGCTGCAGTTCCTGTTCATAGACGGCAAAAGGGGGAGGCATGCAGTCGAGACGCTCTCGGCGGCGGAACAGGTACTCGCCCGCCCAGGCCACCGCGCCGGCCGTTTCCGCGGCGCGTACGGCCCGCTGCAGCGCCGTCAGCTCCAGCCGGCGCCGGGCCAGCGTGTCGGGCGTATCCAGCGGATAACCGAACAGCACGCCGTCGTTGGGCCGCCAGTCGGGATGGCGCAGTTTCTGAAACACGTGAAACTTTTCGTGGACAATAATCCCGGCGATGGTGCGGGGGGTGTTTGCCCGGCCGGTGACGGGCGACTGACGGACCGGCACACAGGTGGCGGTCCACACGTCGTTGAGGAGGGCGCGCCGGTTGCCCCGGACCGCCTCGAACTGGCCCGCATGGCGCCAGGCGCCGGCCAGGCCGGCCCACGGCGCGAAGCCGGCCGGCGGCCGGGGATGGTTGAACAGGTAGGTGTCCCGGCCGTCGAACAGCGCCAGGGGAATGGCGTCGGGCGCGAATCCCGGCCACCAGGCCTCTGCTTCCACCGCCTGCAGGGCGGCGATGATGTCGGTGATGGCGAAGGCCACGGCGGGATCTGCATCACCCGCCCGGGCGTCGACGTCCGAAGCCGGTCCGCCGGGTAGGACCAGGCTCAGCGCCAGTAGGATGTGAACAGACAGCTTCCGCATGATGTGCACCTCGTTGTACCGGCCGACCGCGGGACGATGCCGGGCCGGCGGCTTGTTTGCGGGCAGGATACGGCACTGGGCCGACGGGGGGAAGTGGGAAAATCCACCGCTGGGCGATGGTTCCGGGGCAGAGAGTGGTGATTGGAATCAGATTGTTTGCAATACGTTGAGGGGCCGGTGCTGTCGCCGGAGAACCGGCGCCGCGCCAGGGGTGGGACAATCACCCGCCCGCCGGGCACGGGCGGCCGCACCGGCCGAAGGTGGGGGGCCGCACCTCCGCCGGGCGCGTCACCGCAGCCGGCGTCCGGTGACCATGGTATACGATTCCACCTGCACGTCCTCCGATGTTTTCAGACGCCGGCCGCCCCCCTTTTCCAGGGCCATCTTCCAGTGATAGAGTCGCGAAAGGGCCGGCTGCACCCGGGCCAGATTGGCGGCGAACCGGCCGCTGCGTTCATAGTCCTCGGCATCCTGCCGGCTGTCCCACAGGGTGACGGACAGCAGCTCGTCGTCCCGCCCCTGGTCCACCAGCAGGCAGGCGCAGCGGCAGCCCCGGGTTTGATGCAATTCCGGGATGACCTGCGTCTCGTAAATTTCCCGGAATTCCTTCGTTTTCCCCTGAGCCACGCGCATGGACACCAGGCGCAGGAACATTTGCGGGCCGGCCGTCGCCATGGATTCACGGATGTCGCTCTGGCTCGACAGGGCGTAGGACTTGATCACCGGGGCGTCCGGCGCCGCCGCCACCTGCAGCACCAGGTCGTCGGAGAGCTGGACGTTCCATTCGTCCGATTCGGCCAGGTATCGCTCCACTTCGGTCATGATGTCGCGAAACATGTCGCTCCGGCGGAAGGCGTCCGCCTGTTCGCGCGTGTCCCAGAGGGTCATGGAGACGAGCTCCTCGGGGCAGTGGGGGCTCTGGATCAGGCCGGCGAAGCGGCAGCCGGCCACATCCTGCAGGGGCGACATGACCCGTTCCTCATAGAACTGCCGGATCAGGGGTTTGGCCTCGGTCCGGACCTTGACGTACAACAAACGCATATACATGACTTTCTCCCTTGTGTGGCGCGGCAGCGGTTTATTCCGGACAACGGATGACCAGCAGGGTCATGTCGTCACGCTGGGGGCAGCCCGCGGCGAACTCGTTGACAGACATCAAAATCCGCTCCAGCAGTCCGGCCGCCGTTTCCTGGCGGTGGCGCCGGATCACCTCGGCCAGGTGCTCTTCGCCGAATTCCTGTTCGTTCCGGTTTTCGGCATCCGGGATCCCGTCCGAAAAAACCACCAGCAGGTCGCCGGCGTGGAAGGGGAGGGTCTCTTCCTCGAAATCGTATTCCTCGAGGCAGCCCAGGACAATGCCCCCGGTTTTCAGGTGCTGCAGCGCGCCGTTCCGCCGGAACAGGAGGGGGTAGTTGTGGCCGGCGTTGGAATAGCTCAGGGTGTGGCGCTCGCGGTCGAGAATGCCGTAGAAGAACGTGGCGAATTTTTCCGCCGTCGTGCTGTGGTAGAGCATCAGGTTGGCGCGTTTCACGCAGTCGCCGGCGCTTTCGCTCAGTACCGCCTGACCCCGGACCGTCGCCTGCAGGTTGGACATGAGGAGCGCGGCGGGCATGCCCTTGCCGGTGATGTCCCCCAGACAGAATGCCAGTCGATGGCCGTCCAGCAGCATGAAGTCGAAATAATCACCGCCCACCTGCTTGGCCGGCACGCTCCGACCGGCGATGTCATAGCCCGGGAAAGGGGGGGCTTTTTCGGGCAGGAGATTGTTCTGGATGTGCGCGGCCAGCCGCAACTCTTCCTGCATGCGGAGCAAGGCCTTCTCTTCCTCCAGCAGGCGGGCGTTTTCAATGACCTGGGCCGACTGCATGGCGATGATGGTCAGCAGCCGCTGGTCCTCGTCGGTGAAGCCGCCGTCTTCGCGTTTGTTGAACATGGTGAGCACACCGATCATGCGGCCCTTGACCAGCAGGGGCACGGCCAGCAGCGTCTTGATGGGCACGTCCTCGCCCTCGATCCCCCGAAACCGCGGGTCTGCCGCCAGGTTGTTGACCAGCAGTGGCTGCTGGTGCCGGATCATCCAGCCCGTCAGCTGGGTGTCCAGGCGGTAAGGCAATATGTCGGAGTCGGTGTCGCCGCGCCGGACCTTGGTCTTGAAAGGATTTTCGGCCTCCGGCTGGTCCAGCAGCAGCACGGCACCCTGCTCGAGCTGCATGGCCTTCTGGCATTTCTGCAGCATGAGATTCAGGATGCGGTCCAGTGTCATGCTGGAGTTGATGGCCGTGGCGATCTCGTTGAGCAGGGACAGCTCCTCCACGGCCCGCCGCAGGCGGATGTTTTCCTGCCGCAGACGTTCCACGTCCGAATCGAAAGACTGGATCGCCATGTCGTACCCCCGTTGGCAGATTTTGCCTGGCTCCGGAACACCTGCCTCGGCTGCCGCTCCGACGGTTCAGGTGCGGTAAAGGCGGCGGAGTCACGTCACCCGGGTGACCGATGCCTTTTTTTCCGGGCAAGCCCGTTCCGGGAATGGGGCCGGCGGGCCCTTCGGCTGACCATTGGAAATCCGGGTCCTGTCAGCCAACTGAACCGTATACCGTGGCCCCTCCGGGCTGTGTGCCGGTTGTCAGTGGCGACCGGCCGTCGCCGCCGCAGGACGTGATGCGTCGCTTCACGCCGGACAGGGGACGGGTCGTGGAGTCACCTCAACGGCATGCTGAAACTTACGTGGGCGTCACCGTTACGGTAATCGTAGCGAAGGTCGTATACGATCTGCCGGGTCAGGTGCAGGCCCAGGCCGCTCACCCGGCGCTGTTCCAGGGGCAGGTCGGTGATGGGCTTGGCCACGACGGTAATGTCGAAAGAGGCCACCCCGAAATCCGTCAGCCGGACGTTCAACCGGCCCGCATCATGCTGTAGGCGAAGGCGAATTTCCGATGGCGATCCCTTGTTATATTTCACCATATTGGTAAAGAGATCCTCTACCACCAGGCAGAGGAGGTTCATCTTTTCCCGCACAAGGTCTTCGTGAACGAAGAACTCTTCGACGAAGGAAAAGATACTGGCCAATGACCGTATCTCCTTTTTGAACTGGCGTTGCATTCCGTTAAGTGATTCACAAAAATGAAATTATTTACATCATAGTCAAAAACCCGGTGCAAATCAACATTTACTTGGCCGGGAACGATAGATTGCCGGCGGTGGCGAAACCTGGACACGCCGCTGCTTGACGGGTGCGGCCG
>JAFGRT010000121.1 GCA_016935015.1 Acidobacteriota bacterium
GAGGCCATCATCAACGGCGCCAACGCCGGCGTGCAGGTGGTCATCGGCGTGGCGGCCATGCTCATCGCCGTGCTGGGTCTCGTAGCCCTGCTGGACCTAGGGCTGACCCATGCCGGCGATGCTCTCAACGGCTGGCTGGGGCTGCAGGTCGACTGGTCCCTCCGTGGCCTGTTGGGGTATGCGTTCTATCCCCTCGTGCTCCTGCTGGGCATCCCGCCGGCCGACGCCGCCGTGGCCGCCCGTATCATCGGGGAGCGGAGCGTGGTCACGGAGCTGGTGGCCTATCAGGATCTGGCCGTGGCCCTGCAACAGGGCCTGTTTCAGCATCCGCGCTCCGTGGTCATCACCACCTACGCCCTGTGCGGATTCGCCCACGTTGCCTCCATCGGTATTTTCGTCGGCGGGGTGGCCGCCCTGGTGCCGCAACGGACCGGCGATCTGGCCCAGGTCGGCCTGCGGGCGCTGCTGGCGTCCACCCTGGCCTGCCTGCTGACGGCCTGCGTGGCCGGAACCTTTTTCAGCGACAGCGCCATCCTGCTCGGCAAATAAACGCCCCGCCTTCCTTTCCCGGTTCCAGGACGGAAACTCGGCGCGGTGCGGCGGCTGTCACACTCCACCCTGACCGGTATCGCCGCCGCGACCCGAACCCATGCCGGCTGGCCGTTCAACGTTCCACCGCCTGCAGTGATTGACTTTGGGCGCCACCCGACAGTATACTGCAAATACACATGACCGTTTGCTGCCCACGGGAGGAAATCATGATTCAGCGGAAACTTATCGATTACCTCCAGCGGCATCCCGAAAAAATGGCTCGGCGTTGGATGGAAAAAGTCCGTCAATCGGAACACATGGAGCAATATAACACCCTCAACGACGCCGAACTGATCCGGCGGGGCATGACGCTGTTCGAACATCTCGGTCGGTGGCTGGACCACAGTGTCTCCCGTAACGAAATCGGGCGCTATTTCGTGACCGTGGGTCAGGAACGCTTCGATGAGCAATTTCCCCTCTGCGAATTGAATTACGCCATCTATCTGGAAAAAAAGGTGTTCTGGGAATTTGTTCAATCGGAAGGCATCCTGATTAATCCGGTGCAGATGATGCGGGCCATGGAACTCATCACCGCCATCGGTGAATTTTTCGATTTGGGGAATTTCTACCTGGCACGGGGGTACCTGGCCTCCATGTACCTGGCCATCAAGAAATCAGGGAGGTTGAGTCCCGGGGAATTGGAGAAGTTTTTCTTTCCTGGTTCGTTCCTGAGCGCCGAGGATGAATTTTCCAATAAATTCCAGTACTTCCCGTTCTTCGAATCTTCCCGCAAGCCTGACATTTACTGAATCGCGTGTTCGATTCGCCCAAAGGTCAGATGATTGCCCGCAATTCCGCCAGCTTGGAAATCTCATAGGTCGGCCGGATGTCGGCCGGCGCGGCGGCGCCGGTCCGGTTGAACCAGCAGGTATCGATCCCGAATCGCTGACCGCCGATTATATCGGAGCCCGGATTGTCACCCACCATCAGTACGGTGCTTTTGTCGTGATGGTCACACAAATCAAGGGTCGCGGCGAAGATCCGCGGATCCGGTTTGGGCACGCCGATTTCCTCGGAAACCACCCGAACCGGAAACAGTTTGTCGAGGCCGGCCCGGCGGTAACGGGCATGCTGAACCTCGGCCAGGCCGTTGGACAGCAGCGCCAGTCGGTATTTATCCCGGCAATAGCGGACCGTCGCCAGGGCGTCAGGCAGCAGGAAATCGGCCCGGGACAGATAATCGAGGTACACCCGGCTGAACGCGGCGGCATCCAGATCCAGACCGTTCTCCCGGAACAGGCGTGCGAAACGGGCCACCCGCAGTTCACCGGCCGTCACTTCCTGTTTTTCGAACATGACCCAGAATTCGGCGTTGATTCGGTTGTAGTCGACCAGATAGCGGTCTACCCGTCTGGTGACGCCGAAATCAGCGAAAGCGGAATTCAGCGCGTATTTCTGGCCCCGATCGTAGTCCAGCAGGGTGTTGTCCGCATCGAAAAGAATCCATTCATAACACGTCATGCCGGTGCACCTCATGTTCCAAGCCCAAGGGAGTGCAGCCGACATTCTAGCGAATCCGCCGGCTCCTGGCAAGGATACACCGCTGTACGCGGAGTTGGCCCCGTCACCCCGCATCCGTTTATTCGGCCGGCGGATTCAACCAACCCGGGAAACTTCCGGCAACGGATCTCATCTATATATAAAACTACTCAACCAAGGAGAAGTGGTCATGAATCATACAAAACACCTGCAATATCTTTTCATGTTCGGTTTCGTTTTGGTCCTCGCCCTGGCGGGCTGTCAGAAAAACGAGACGCAACCGGTGGTGACGGAGGAATCCGCCGCCGTGTCTGAAGCGGAAGCGGCCCAGGCGGCGGTTGCGGCTGAGGCCGAGGCCGCCGAGCTCCAGGCCCAGATCGAGGCACAGGAGCAGAAACTGGCGGAGCTGCAGAAGGAACTGGATCGTCAGAAGGAAAACGCCCGCCTGCAGCGGGAGCTACAGCAGCAACGCCAGGAGATGGAATCCCTGAAACAGAAAATGGTCCAGCAGCAGGCACAGCTCCAGGCCGCGGAAGAAGAGAAGCGGCAGCAAGTTCAGCAAGAAACCTTGCAGGAGCAGGAAGAATCCCGTCGCCAGGCGGAAGAAGCCGAAGCCCTGGCCATCGAGCAGCAGCGTCAGGAAACGTTGCGACAAGAGCGGGAGAAAGCGACGGTAGTGGTTCCGGCCAACACAGAACTTGTCATCATGATCCAGAATACCCTCAGCACCCTCCAAAACACGCCGGGCCAGGAATTCGAAGCCTTTCTGGAACAGCCGGTCACGGTGGATGGCGAGGTGGTCGTCCCGGTGAATGCCCGGGTGGTGGGTAAAATTCTGGAAAGTCGCCCCTCCGGCAAGGTTTCGGGCAAGGCGTTCATGGCCATTCGTCTGGATGCCATTGAAGTCAACAAAAGCATGGTGCCCATCATGACCAATACCTTGCAGTTCGAGGCCCAGGGCAGCGGCAAGCGCGACGCCGCCATCATCGGCGGCGGCACCGGTGTCGGCGCCCTCATCGGCGGACTCATCGGCGGCAAAAAAGGCGCTGCTATCGGCGCGGTCATCGGCGCCGGCGGCGGTACCGCCGCAGTCCTGAACACTGCCGGCAAGGAAGTGGAATTTCCACCAGAGACGCGGTTCCAATTTTCCATGCGTGATGCCATCACGCTGCAACGAAAGTGATGGGCCGGTCGATCCAGGCCGCCGCACCCGTGGCAGAACAGCCGGACGAGACCGTGACCGCATCAGCCATGCCGACAATGCATGCTTTCTCCGTGGCCGAACAAAGTGCCGGGTTCAGATCCGTTTCCGAGATAGAGTCGGTCAGGAAATCCGGCTTCGGCTCAGGAGACCGGATTGACCAGAAAGTCTGGTGACCGCTTGAGGTTGGGCACCCGGATGGCGGGGTGCCCCTCTTCATCGAAGGTGATGCCGTCCGGCCACCGGAAGTCCGGATCGAGCGACTGGAAGTAGTCCAGGTCGTACGGCCGCAAGCTGACGGTGACGATTCCCGTCTCATCCGTCTCCAGAACCCACGACGTCAGGCCGAAATCCACATCACCCAGGGGCGTGTGGATGATATAGCGCGGCACTTCCCTTCCGCTTTCGTAGCGGCGTAAATAGGTGGCGATATCGATGATCGTATGGATATCAAGAGGATTCTCCGACAGCCAGGGTGCCTGAATGGGCAAGCCCGCCAGATACAGCTGATGCATCTCCATTCCCCGGCGGCGACAACGGTAGGCCAGTTGTTGGACGAGGCTTTCCCTGTCGTTCACCTCGGGGATCAGGGGCGTATTGTTGTAGACGGTAATCCCTTTCTGCCGAAGGCTGCGGGCGATGCGGCCATGCTCGGCCGTGATTTCGTTGGCGTGAAAAAACTGCGTCTCGATCTCCACCCGCTTGGGAGCGGAGAGGCTGCGCTGCGGCAATGCGGCCAAGCGCTGGATCACCGCCGCAGTGAACTGCTGTGGAAAATAGTTGAACTTGCAACTGCGCAAGCGATAGGCGGTGACGTGAGGCGTGTTCCGCAGCCGCTCCAGGACGACGCTCATCGGATACAGTGCGCCCAGGATGTCGTGCTGGCTGGCGAAAATGATATCTGTGATCCGCTCATCGGCCTGGATATAGCGGATGTTGTGTTCCATCTCCTCCGGTGGGGCGTCCAGATCGAACTCCACGCGGGTCTTGTGTTCACGGAACAGGGAACCGGAGCCGGTGGGCACGATGGACTGCCGCCGCAACGGCTCTTCCAGCACCCTCACCCGCAATTGGGCCAGCCGGTCGCGAATCCGCTCGCCGGGCTCTTCCACGGATTCATCGGGTAGAGGCGGGGCGGCGAATCCTGGCCGTGCCTCCTTGGTGCCCAGCAGCAGACGGTCATCGCCTGCCGCGGCCATGAATGTCACATCCAGAGTTCCCTCGGCATTTTCGCGGGCCACGTGGGAGAGCTGCAGGATCGGCGCGAAGCTGGAAAAGTAGTCGCTGGTATAGGGTGTGCGGATCCAGAGATAGCGGGGGTCTTTCTCATCCCGTTCCACGGCCCAGCCGCTGGTGTTCCAGTCAATCTTGCCGATGGCCGTGGCGGTGCAGAGACTGGGGATGGCCCGGTCCGACAGATGGGCCCGCAAGTGGGCCGCGACCCGGAATCCGTCGGCCAGCGGCGCGCAATAGCGACGGTTCCCCTTGATGGGGCTGCAGGGCATGTAGATGTAGTGCATCTCCGCCCCGGCCGACCGCAACCGGCGGTAGAGCTCCGCCAGTTCCGGCCCCTGGTTGTTGCAGTCCTTGAGGAGGGGAGTCTGGACATACACCGCGATGCCGTTGGCCGTCAGTTCGGAGATGATCGCCAGGCTTTCCAGTGAGATCTCATCGGGATGGATGAAGTGGGTGGCCACCTCGATGCGCTTGTCCCGGGCGTCCAGTTCCAATGATTTCTGCTTGAGATAGTTGAGCCAAAAGGAATCGCGGTCGAAAAACATGTGCGGGTAGTAAGCGATGCAGCGCGTGGCGATGCGCAGCGTCTGCACGTGGGGGACTTCCTTGAGGCCGTCCACGGCGGCGGTGAGGGTGGCCCGGTTCATGAAGGGGTCCCCGCCGGTGAGAACGATTTCCTTGACCTCCGGTGAATTCTTGATATAGAGCACAGCGTCCTTGACATGGGCCTGGGTCGGCGCTTTCTGGTTGCGGCATTCCTTGTGCTTTCGGAAACAGAAACGGCAATAGACCGGACAGGCCATGTTCAGGATGAAGATGACCCGGTTGCGATACATCTGTTCCACGATGCCCCGGTGAAACTGCCCCACCCACGTATGGGTCAGACCTTCAGGGTTCAATTCATCCACAAAGGGCATGTACTGGTAAGCCACAGCGTCCGACAATCTCATCTGGCGCATGGTGTGCAGCGACAGCCGGACCGGGTACAGGCTCAGTACCTTGCGCATGTCTTCCCGTTCTTCATCCGGCACGGTGACGTTGGTCAGCCGCTCCAGCTGGCGCACAGATTTGATGGAAAAGAAACGGGTGCCGGGAATGATGACCTCCAATGCCGCCAGCAGGAAATGATACGGCAGAACGACTTCGTTCACCGTCAGGGTATTGCCGGCCCCATCGCCGGCTCTCTCCAGCTGCTGCACCATGGCGACGCAGAATCCGTAAATATCGTTTTCATAACCGGCAGCCCGAAGCAGGCGCGCCAGACGGTCGATCCCGCTCCCCGCGCCGATGACCTGCCGGAAGGCCTTACCGACGATGGGCGCCTCGCCGAAATGCTCCAGAAAATGGATCAGCCCGCCCACCAGATCCGCCAGCAGGATCATTTTTTTCTCGTGAGCGTGCCGGAATTCCACCTGCAGGTAGGTATGGGGTATCTCCATGATGCTCTCCTTGTTTGCCGGAAGGGAGGAGACGGCAACACGACAATCCTGGTCGTTAGATCTTCAAGAGACGCGTCGGACTCCACGGGCGGGCGATTAGGGCTGGGTCGCTCATGTAAATTTCATGACATCATTATTGTATCGTCTCTCCGGGCGAAATTCAAATTTATCCGCTCGGGGAGTGGCGCCCTGTGGTGAGCATTGGACGGTTTACGACATGTCGGGAACAGCTGGATGATCGGGACACTGGTTCAGACAGGACGATCGGCCCAGTGCTTGGGCGGCAAATAGACGATGAGGGGGAAAGCGGACGGAACCATCTGCGAAGAACGGTCAACGTTCCCCGCAACGGAGTGTCCACATGGAAAATCCGGGCCGGCGGCTTGTGCTGCCTCCGGCCCGGGGGAATGTATGGCCGTGCGAAACGGCCGGCACCGGTGAAGATAGGTATTCCGTGTGCCGCCGGATTCCGCCGACATCCATCGAACTGAAGAATCAGGCCACTGGCCTGATTCAGGCGATTCTACTGAGGTTTAAAGGATTACCAGCGCTTGCCGCGTGCCGGGCGATCCTCACGGGGCCGCGCTTCGTTTACTTTCAGGTTCCGGCCGTCCATGTCTTTCTGATGCAGCGCTTCGATGGCTTCATCGTAACCGTCGGCCATTTCCACAAAGGCAAAGCCCCGGGAGCGACCGGTCTCACGGTCAGTGATCAGATTCACCGATTCTACCGTTCCGAATTCGCTGAACATTTCCTGCAACTGATCTTCCGTCACACTGAACGGCAGATTTCCCACATACAACTTCTTCGACATCTTCTACTCCTGTCCACCCCGCAGGGTGGTAAAATTTCCGGACATATCCGGTGTATGGATGACGTGATTACAGCATAATGGATCGGTGTGTACTCTGTTCATTCGGAAGGAGAATTCTTAGCGGAACCTCTCGGACAGGGAGTAACCATCGAACCTACTGGCGTATCCGACGTCGGAAGTTAACACTTATCAAGCCTTTTTGCAAGAAAAATCTTTTGGATTATGAAAAAAAATGATCACCGCCCCTGGCGGCGGCCGGTGACGGAGCGGCTGAGCGGGGATTCCCGTCCGGTGACGTTCCCCGGATTTTTGGCTTCCGGAGGAGTGCCCCCATCCTCCTCGGGTTGACAAAACCGCCCCAAATGTTACAGAGCAGGAACAGGCGCACACATAAAACAGGGGAGGATTCTATGGCTGGCCGATCCATTCGTCGTATCGTCCGGAAACCAATGCCCCCTTCATCCTCATCCAGAAGGTCGCCGGCCTCACTTGCACACTTCCGGCCCGCAGCGACTTCTGATCTCACCCATGTGGAGCGGTCCCGTGGTTGGCGAGAGGGTTCCCCATAGGGTGAAAGCTGATTCGAGGGTCAGATTGGTTTGTCTGATCACCAATTCTGCCTCAACCAGGCAATACTGTCCTGAAGATCGAGGTTATCGGCAAATGTCTCCATGTAGGAAATCTTGTCCACTGCATCGAGATCGATGGTGACATCGGCCGGAAAATCCGGATTCAGCCGGTGGAAACCCTTACCAAGAAACTGCTCGCACTGGTAGCGGGCGATGTCGTTGACGCCGTCCAGCATCAGCCGGAGGAGAGGTTTGACCCACTGGGCATACCCCCAGTCGTACACCGCCTTGGGCAGATGGAACAGGCTCTGGCCCGTGCCCAGGGAAAGCAGCACGATGTCCTTCAGATCCAGCCCGAGATTGAAACGGGCATCCTGGGACTGGGCCAGGGCGCAGAGGCTCGGATTGGTGGCGAAAACGCCGCCATCGATGAAGCCGTCCACCGAGGGGAAGTAGGTGGGGGCGGCGGCGGTGTACAGGCCGACCTTGTAGACGAGCCTGTCCCCGTCACTGTCGTCGCCCAGAAAATTATGGAAGATCTTGGGCTTCCAGGTCCGTCGGGTGGAATCGGCATTGTCCAGATCGAAGGCGGTGATCAACACCCGCCGGGCCAGATCCTGCAGCCGGCGTTGCCCAAAAAGCTGCTGCAACTCTTCCTGCAACGGGGCGCCCGAGTAGTCGGCGCCGAGGATCTTGCCCAGATCCAGCAGGTTGTCCAGCCACGAATCAGCGAAGATTTGCGCGCCTTTGTCGATGTACAGGTCACGGATCGTGGCCGGCGTCAGACCGCCGGCCAGGGCCAGGGCCAAGAGTCCGCCGGTGGAGGTGCCGGCGAACAGATCCGTCCGATCCAGCCAGCCGGTCAACCCCGGCACCTCAGAAAGCTTCTGCACAATAATGGCCGGGATCAACCCGCGGATCCCGCCGCCGTCGATGCTGAGAATCCGGTACTTGGGCATGGTTCCTCCTTGAGAGTGGCATCGCCGGCAGTGCAACGGCGGCGGTGAAGGCAACGCCTATGGTGGAATTCCCGGCCATACCGACCGGTCAAGGGAGCTTCGTTTTCAGAATAACAATCTCCTTCAGCTGCTCGAGCGGGAACAGGGTCCCATCGCGGTTGACACTGTAGGCCTGGGAGTTGGCGATGTAGTAGAACCAGTCCCCCACGAAGACGCCCGTCGTTGGCAGGATGAAATGCGGATTACCATATTCCACAATATCCAACCACTCCACGGCATCGCCCGTCGGCGTCAGATGAACCCGGGCGATCCGGTTCAGCCCGTTTTGAATACAGACCAGCGTATTACGATGAGAGTACATCCCATCGATGCGGCATAAACTCACAAAATCCGGATGCCGCAGTAGGGTATATTCTTTCGACTGCAGATCAATCCGGTACACGCCCACACCGCTGGACGTCACGTATAACGCTGTCTCATCTTCTCCCAAAGTGATGCCGTTGGGCAACATGAAGGCATCGGACCGGAGGTACAGCTCCAGCTCATCTTTGCCGTGAAAAAGGGCGTACACCGCGCCGGCCAGAGAATCCGTCAGGAACACGTCGCCCTGACGCGAGACGGTCAAATCGTTGAACAAATGCGGCGAACCGCTTTCATGGAGTACATATTTCTTCAGCAATTTTCCCGTCTTCAGATCATACTTGAACAACCCCGACCAGCCGTTCTCCTCGGGTGCCGGCACCGGCCATGGCGGTGCCACGAAACTGAGAGCCCACAGTACGCGACGGCGCGGATCCACTTCCATGCCCGACACCGAGCGCAGGCCATCCTGCCGTTCCGTTGTAAAATCCGACACCTGATTCTCGGCATCGATCCGGATTATCTTGGCTTTCCAGAGACTCCCCAGAAAAAAGCTCTCACTCTTTGGATCAAAAGCAATCCCTTCGGGTAGGAGATCTCTTTCGGCAATGGTGAAGGCCACCTCACTTTGATTGACCGGTGTCTGCCGCATCTCCATCAGGCGTTCGATCCTGCCAAAAGCGGAATGCTCTTTCAGGCCATCAAAGACCACATCCAGTTTGCCTCCGGTCTCATGCCCCAGTTTCAGCGCCTGTTCCAAGTGGGCCAAGGCATCATCCGGCTGTTCCAGCCGGGCATACGTAATCGCTGTGAGATAATGGATACCCGGGTTGTAGGGAACCATAGCCAGCATTTTCCGATAGTGCTCCAACGCTGCCGCATGGTCTCCCTGCTGGTTGGCCATATTGGCCGCCTGCAGATATTGCCGGTAGCGAACGAACGACACCCCCTCTCCGGCAAGAAGAGAGCCGGTCAGCAGCATGCCCAAAATTATGAGAACTGTGTTACGCATTTTTCCCCTCCCTGTCAGCAGTAAAGTCGCGGTTGAATAGGCTTTGATGCACTGTAAACACACAGGGTTGCCGAACATCCACTTCCCGCATTGACGGCCTGATCGTCCGTTGAAGCAGTACATCCAATCATCGCGCGTCCGCCGGCACTCACCGGGACTCACCGGCCGGCGCCGCCGGAAGCGTGGCGAGGAAGCCGTCCAACAGCTGATTGAAGGTGGCCGGGTCTTCAATCATGTTGAAGTGGCCAACTCCCGGGGTATAGACCACTTCAAAGCGGGGCAGGTGGCGCCGGCCGGCGTCGAGATCGGTCGGGTACTTGTCGGAATTAATGCACCGCAGCGGCACCCGGACGGCCTCCAGGGCCGGAACAACCCAGTAACTGAAGATTTCCCGCAAGGCCGACAGACCCACCTCGGGCGGCCCCTGGGCCATGTCGGTGGCGATCCGGTCAATCAGCGCCGGATCGCTGGTGGGGATGAACATGTTCTGCCGGATGAACGCCTGGGCGCCCTGGGCGAAGTCGGCTTCAAGGGATTCGAGGTATCCGGCGGCCTGCTCCGGCGTTATTCGGCGTTCCACGCTCTGGAGGGTATCCACCGGGACCAGGCCGATGACCCGGTCCGGCAGGAGCCGCGCCGCCTCGACGATTACCGGCCCGCCCAAGGAATGACCCACCAGGACCACTCGTTCCAGATCCAGGGCGGTGACCACCGCCTGGACGTCCCCGGCGAAAGCCGCGACGGTGTAGCGGGTTCGCCCTCGACCGGACCGGCCATGTCCGGCCAGATCCACGGTGACCACCCGGTGACGCCGGCTGAAATGGGGCACCTGGGCCCGCCAGTAGGTCTGATCGCAGCACCAACCGTGGACGAATACCAGGACGGGCTTTCCTTCACCCTGGATCGTGTAAGCGATGGATACCCCGTCAGGTGCGGGAGTCGATCCGGTGACGACGGCCGCCGGCGCCGCCGCCCCCGCCGCGGTGCCGACCATCGCCAGGCCGAACCAGACGGACAGCCAGCCCATCATTTGTCGTCGATTCATTGACACCTCCCAACAATATCCCGGCCGGCTCAACTGAACGGCCGGGTCGAATTCATCAGGTGAACGACGTTGGCCGCGTCGAAAAAGCCCCGGAAGCCGCCAAACCTCTTGATTTGGCGTCCCGTTCCGGCCGGCGGTCGCCGCCGGCTCGGCATCTTCGTCCATGGCCCGGCGCCACAGGTAGTGGCGCGTCTCGGCCACCGCCACCCCGCGCTAAGGAGCAGCTCCGTTAATTGCAGGCACCCTCGCCGGTCACCTGAACGGCGAGGATGAAACAATGCTCCATAGATCTTGCAACCGCTGTTGAGGCATCCTTCATCTCTATCCATATCTTACGGAACATGGGCATGGCTGGTTTCAGGGCATACCCCGGCGTCCTGCCAACGCTTCTTGCACGGAGCATCCCGCAAGATTCCATGCTGCTGAAAAACTGGACCAATCCCGATTTTGCGCTCATCCTTTGGTATGATAAGGTGTCCTGCCGGGCTGGACGTTGACCTTTGGTCTTCCGCCTGCAGGCGACTCAGCACGTCATCATCATCTCCAAACAGCTGGAGGTAGTTCTGTTCGGAACCATTCTGACCACCATCACCACCCTCATGCACGCCTACGTGTTCTGGCGAGCGACCACCGTGCCGGTCCTGGTCCGGCATGTCGCACGCCGCACCATGGTCATCACCGGCATCGTCTCATGGCTCCTCTTTCTGGGCGCGCGGTACTTCGAGCGCTCCGCCGAAGGCGGCCTGGCCACGGCGCTGGAACTTTTTGCCATGAACTGGCTGGCCTCCCTGTTTCTCATCTTCGTCGCGGTGCTGGCGGTGGATATCGTCACCGCCTACGGCTGGCTGCTGCGCCGCCACGCGCCGGCCCTGCGCGGCTGGGGCCTGCTGGCCGGCGTGTTGCTGGCTGGGCTGGCCATGGTGCAGGGCCTGCGCCCGCCGGTGGTGGAGACGTACGAAGTCACTCTCGCCGGCCTGCCGGCCGAGCATGACGGACTGGTGGTCGTCGGTGCGTCCGATTTCCACCTGGGGAACCTCATCGGACCGGACTGGCTGACGGCGCGCGTGGACCAGATCCTGGCGGAGAAACCGGACCTCATCGTGCTGCTGGGGGACCTGTTCGAGGGGCACAGCCCGCCGGACGACCGGTTGCTGGCGTCTTTCCAGCGACTGAAGGCGCCCCTGGGTGTGTGGGCTGTGCAGGGCAACCACGATGCCCATTATCGCGGTCATGAATCCGCGGACATGCTCGCCGCCGCCGGCATTGAGGTGCTGCACAACCGCTGGACGGAAGTGGCGGGCGGCCTGGTCCTGGCCGGGGTGGAGGACCTGAACCGCCACCGGCGCGCCGCGCAGGAAAACGACCCGGTGGCCGACTCCCTGGCCGGCCGGCCACCCGGCGCCGTGATCCTGCTGTCTCATTCTCCCTGGAAGGTGGAGCAGGCCGCCACCGACGGCGTGGGCCTGATGCTGTGCGGCCACACCCACGGCGGCCAGATCTGGCCCTTCGGCTACCTGGTCAAGCTCCAGAATCCCTATTTGTCCGGCCGATACAAAGTGGCGGGGATGCTCCTCATCGTCTGCCGCGGCACGGGCACGTGGGGCCCGCGCATGCGCCTCTGGCCGCCCGGCGAAATCCTGCGCATCGTGTTGCGCGCTCCGCCCTCCGCCGCCGGCCACTGATTCATTTGATCACTATTTCCTTAACAAGATCCTGGCTGGTGCCAGGCTCTGTCACAAAAAGATCCTGGCTGGTACCAGGCTCTGTCACAGAGAATGGTGCCAGGCTCTGTCACAAAAATATTACAACGCACAAGTCCGGCGGTGCTGATCTAACCACGGCAAGATTTTCCATTCACATTGCGTCACGGCTGAGCTATCCCGACGGTTAGCCGTTTCGCCCCATCACCGGTTCGTCCGCATCCTGAAGAAATGGTGCCAGGCTTTGTCACAGAATGTTCACAACTATTGGCTATCGGTAGTGGCCCTCACAGAAAGTACCGGACTCTGGCAC
>JAFGRT010000122.1 GCA_016935015.1 Acidobacteriota bacterium
ATCCTGCTTGCAACCGCTCAAGCTGGAAGCTTGAACTACCGTGGCGCAAGCATCCTGCTTGCAACCACGCTCAAGCTGGAAGCTTGAACTACTGGAAGGGGAATCCACACGGTGGTGGTGGTGACGGCGTCGTATTGACAATTAGTACGAAAAGTCAATTACCCTCGTCTCAAGGCGAGGGTAATTGACTCGGGCATCTGCCGGACAAAAAAATGCCGCCAGCGGGAGCTGACGGCAGGTGCAAAAAACTGGCGGAGGAGGTGGGATTCGAACCCACGTGCCCCAGTGTTTGCTGAGACAAGTCGATTTCGAGTCGACCCCGTTACGACCACTTCGGTACTCCTCCGGTCTATCCGGAAGCCGGCGCGCCGTCGCGCGCCGGCCGGCATCTGCAAAGAACAGCCGGGCGATTATAGCAAAAGGCGGCGACGCGTGCCACATTTTTTCGCCGGGGATCTGTCACCCACCAGCACCCGCCGCTCCCGGCCGCTCCGCTCTCCGGATCATCGCCCGGCAAGAAGCGACGGCCCGGCCTGTCCGTACAGCCGCGGCCGGCGCGCCGGTGCGCGACGGAAAAGGACCCGACGAACGGCCCCGCCTGCCGATCTCCACGACACGTCGGCAACTCTTGGAGGGCGATGGTCGCGCCCGTAGAGGGCGCAGCCATCCTTTGTTCCCATGACAGAGAGTCCATCTCAGGTGCTGATTTCCGTCGTCTCCAGAGTCAGGACACCGATGCCTCGCTTGGCCAGCGAGTGATAACGCAACGGTACGTTCTTGCTCCAGCGGATCTGCGCCCGCGTGCGATAGCGCCGTGTGCCCGATTCGAAAATCACCTCGACCATCTCGCCCGCCTTGAACGGCAAGGACGTCTGGATGTAAAGTCCCTGTTTGGACGCGTTGGTGATGATGCCTGAATGCTCTTTCCCCCCGGCAACCAGTTTGATCATCTGGCGGCAATTCCGGCGGGCGTTCTGACGTCGCTCCATCGTCTTTCACCCCCTGGAGAGATCTGGCGTATCCATATCCCCCCCGCGCTTGCCAACTTGCAACCAGCCATCATCGACGCGAAACGTCTGTCCCAGTCGATCACACGGGGAGAATGAAATTAATGCTATTATAGCCCAATTCGCCGGCGGGCTCAATCTTCATTTTAAGCGATAACACCGGGCATTCAGGCTGACGCTTCACCCGTGATCAACCCTCTTCGGCCACCCCTGCTTCTGGGGGGACATCGTCGAATCGCCCTTCTGGCCGCGGGAGTAGGTGGCGGGGCAAGAAGGCCATGCCGGCGATGAGTGTCGGTACGACGGCGCTGGCGATGACCACGGCGACCAGAAAGGAATATTGTCCCTGCGTGATAATTTCGTGCGAAAAACCGTACAAGGCAGAAATGGTGCCGAAAGTCAATCCGGTGGACATCATCAACGTGTAATACCAGCGCTCGTCTCGTTGGCGACGAAACCAGCCGATCACCGGATACAATCCGAAGATCTTCGAAAAAACCTTCCCGCCCAGCAGAATAAAAAAAACAAGGGGCGCGGCGGCAAGAGCGGGCATCGAAACAAAGGTTCCCGCGCGAAGGAAATAGAACGGGGTCAAAAATCCGATGGTCAAGGTCCGGAGACGTCGAATCCATAAGGTGTCTCCGTTGGAAAACTCCGCCAACACCATGCCGACGATGTAAGCAGGGAGTACCGCCTCACTGCCGGACCAGAGTGCCAGTGCTCCCAAACCAAAGAGAATGAAAATGATCCATTTGGTTCGGATCGCCGCGGTCCGGTGGGCGTACATGCGAGTCAACCACTGACTGGTGCTGGGCAATACGACGAGCACAGCCAGGGTTGCCACGATGAAAATGACCGTCTTGTAAGTAAACGGCGCGAACAGCAGTCCCAGAGCGATGACCGTGCCGAGATCGTTGATAAAGCATGCGCCGAGGATGCCTTTGCCGAAATCCGTCCGGTTGAAGCCGGTTTCCAGCATCACGGCATAGACGACCGCCATGGATGTAGTGGAGAGTGCCACCCCACAGAGCAGGCTGGCGGGCAGATCCCAACCCAGACCATAGTACGCGATGCCGGCACACCCCAGAAAAGGGGCGAAAAAACCAACGAGGCCGACGACCGTCACTTCCTTGAGTTTTTTTCGAATCAGCGACGGCTCAAGCTCGGCTCCGGCCAAAAACGTGAGCAGCACCGCTCCTGATGCCGCCAGGAAACGGAGCCATTCCGAATCGGCAGCCAGCAGAGCAAGGTTTCCGCTATAGCCGGCGACAGCGGCGGCCAGAACCCCGAGACAGATCTCAACCAGCGCAATGGATATCCGCAAATGGTTGGCGACGACAGCGGCAAGAACAGCGAGCCCAAGCCAGAGGGCGGCAATCGTAAAGGCATGTTCCATGATGAAGTCCTCCTTCGGGAAACTTTCCAGACCAAAGCACAGCCTGTGCAAGGCAGGAGTCATCAGCCTGGTCCGGGCAGTTTCAATGGGGGACTCCATCCCCGGCGGAGCCAGTTTACGCATCCACACGTTTCGAGTCAAGCCGTTCGGGGGGTGGCATATGCTGTTTGTCGTGGACCAGGGGAGGGCGGTATGGCGAAAATAGCCCCTCTCTGGAACAGTTCTGGCCCCATTTTAATGATGGAAAAAAACCGGTGCCTATGCTATTGTTAATGCGCATGCCAAACAGAGCTATCGATGAAAATCAAGGCAAGGAGAAACCTCATGGACAACTTGCGTGACCGGGCGGAATCGCAGAGGAATATCATCGAGAAGATCCTGCTGAAGATTCCCGGTTTCAAGGGGTACCTGGAGAAAGAATTCCGGCGGGAAACGGATCACGTTTTCCGGCAGTTTATGGTTCAGCGGCTGGCCGAAGGTAAGAAGCGGCTCAACGATGCGGTGCGGGCCGTGACGGATGTGGGCAAGATCAGCCTGTTGCAACCCGTGACGGAAATCAGCAACCGGCTGGAACGGGTGGAGAACCGCATCCGATTTGCCAGCCACGGTTACGCCGGTTTTTTTGACGTGGTCAAGGTCCGGGAGGCCGAACTGGACGCGCTCTATCAGTTCGATCTGAATCTGCTGGACAAGGTGGAGGAACTGGTCGGCCTGTTGTCCGATCTGGAAACGACCGTGGACGAAGAGGCCGATTTCAAGCAGGCGGTTCGGCTGTGCCGGGATATGGTCCGGGAAATGGACAGCCTGCTGGACGAGCGCCAGAATACGCTGACCGGTTTGACGGGCACCGCCCTGTAAAGCTGCCTACATGCCGGTCGGGCATTGGCGCACGCCTTCAGGTGGGGTGTACGGAAAGGAATAACAAGGAATTTAGGAGAAGGATATGGCACTGGAAGTCATTCAGTATTTTGACAGTACCGGCCAGGAGGTCGTCCATCGGTGGCCGGAAAGCGGCTCGGCGGAGATCAAGCTGGGGGCGCAGCTCATTGTCCAGGAGAATCAGGCGGCCGTTTTCTTTCGGGACGGCAAGGCCCTGGATACGTTCCTGACGGGACGTCACACGTTGACCACCCAGAACATTCCCTTTCTGGGCAAACTCATCGGCCTGCCCTTCGGCGGCCAGAGCCCCTTCCGGGCGCAGGTCTACTTCGTCAGCCTGCAGACTTTTCTGGATATGAAGTGGGGCACCAAGGAGCCCATCGTCTTTCGGGACAGCGAGTTGGCCATGGTGCGTTTGCGGGCCTTCGGCAAGTATTCTTTCAAGGTGCGTGACCCGCAGCTGTTCGTGGCCGAAGTGGTGGGCACGCGCGGAGTGTACTCCCGCAATTCCATCGAGGATTACTTCCGCGATTTCATCGTCGCCCGCCTCAACGACGTGTTGGGCGAGAATGTGACCAGCATCTTCGACTTGCCTCGTCACTACGACGAACTGGGCTTGGCCGGCCGTTCCCGCATCAGCAACGATTTTGAAAAATATGGCATCGAGATGGTGGACTTCTTCATCACCGCCATCACTCCCCCCGAAGAAGTGCAGCAGATGATCGATCAGCGAAGCAGCATGGGCGCCATCGGCGACATGAACAAGTTCATGCAATTCAAGGCCGCCCGGGCAGTGGAAAAGGCTTCCGAGCAGGAAGGCGGCGGGGCCGGCGGGGCCGGCGCCGGATTGGGAATCGGCCTGGGCGCCGGCTTTGGCATGATGATGCCGGGCATGATTCACCAGTCCATGCAGGCGGGTCAGGCCGGTGGTCCCTACGCGCAGCCGCCGGGACCGGGCGGTACTCCGGGACCCATGACGCCGTGCCCCAAGTGCAACACACCCAATCCGTCCGGCGCCAAGTTTTGCGCCAACTGCGGCGAACCGTTGGGCAGCCCGATGGTCAAATGCGGCAAATGCGGCTTCGACAATCCCCAAGGCGCCAAGTTCTGTTCCAATTGCGGCAACAACATGGCACCGGCGGTGGCCAAATGTCCGAAATGCGGACATGACAATCCGGCGGGCGCCAAGTTTTGTTCCAATTGTGGCCAGTCATTCTGAGTCTCGCCGGGAGGGGAACGGTCCGCCCGGACCCTCCCGGCGGGAAAGTCTTGCCGTCACCCCGCGGTTCTTGCCCAATTTAATCTGTTCCATCCTCTGAATTTGGGTATAATGACCATCCGGAATTCAGGCAGAGGGATGTTTATGGCTACGAACGCTTACGATGTCTTGCAGGCAAGAGGTTTCATTTACCAGTGTACCGATGACGACGGTTTGCAGAAGCTGCTGGCCGAAAAAAACATCTCCTGCTACATCGGTTTCGATCCCACCGCCGCCAGCTTGCATGTCGGCAGCCTGGTGCCCATCATGGCCCTGGTGCATCTGCAACAGGCGGGACACCGGCCCATCATCATCGTCGGCGGCGGCACCGCCATGGTGGGTGATCCCAGCGGCCGGACCGAAATGCGCCGCCTGCTTACTCTGGAGCAGATCGCCCGCAATGCCGAACTCATCAGGCAACAGATCGGCAAATACATCTCCTTCGAACAGGGCCGGGCCTTGTTGCTCAACAACGCCGCCTGGCTCGTGCCCTTGAATTACATCGATTTTCTGAGGGATATCGGGCGACATTTCAGCGTCAACCGAATGTTGAGCGCCGAATCGTACCGGGTCCGCCTGGAAGCGGGGCTCAGCTTTCTGGAATTTAACTACATGCTCCTGCAGGCCTATGATTTTTACGTTTTGGAGCGTGATTACCAGTGCCCGGTCCAGATGGGCGGGCAGGACCAGTGGGGCAATATCGTGGCCGGCATCGACCTGATCCGCCGCAAGAGCAACCGCCCGGCCTATGGCATGACTTTTCCGCTCATCACCAACGACAGCGGGGAGAAATTCGGCAAATCCGTGGCCGGGGCCGTCTGGCTGGACGAAGAAAAAACGCCTCCTTTCGACTTTTACCAATTTTGGCGTAATACGGAAGATGCCGACGTCAAACGATTTCTCGGTCTGTTTACTCTGTTGCCCATGGACGAGGTAAACCGTCTGGGTAGCCTGCAACCGCCTCTCCTAAACCGGGCCAAGGAGATCCTGGCCTATGAGGCCGTCCGCATCACCCACGGCCGCGAAAAAGCCGATGCCGCCTACGCCTCCGCCCTGAGCCAGTTCGGTCTGACCGATCCGGGCAACCTGGTGGAAACATCTTCCGCCATCCGCCACATCGGCGAGACACAGGACAGTATCATTCCCACGTCGGAAATCGCCCTGCAACATTTTTCGCCCGCGGGCCTTGATCTGGTGGATGTCATGCTGCAGGCCGGTCTGGCGCCATCCAAATCAGAAGCCCGGCGGATGATCAAGGGCGGGGGCGTTTCCGTCAACGAACGCAAGGTGGACAGCGTACCCGCGCACCTGCACCGGGACGACATAACGGACGGCGAGATCTTGATCAAGGTGGGCAAGAAACGTTTTCATCGCCTCAAGATCGTGGACTAGCCGGCACACATCGTTACCCTGCCGACCGGTCAACCAGTGCAATCCGTAGAAGGAGCGACTATGCCTACGATCATCAAAAACGGTCAGATCGTGACCGGCGACCAGATCATCACGGGCGATATCCTGATCAAGAACGGCAAAATCACCGAAATCGGCACCGGTTTCACCAAGGTGACCCAGGAAATCGTGGACGCCACCGGCAAATACATCCTGCCAGGCGGTGTGGATGCATCGGTTCACTTCCAGGAAGAGGCGTACAACACCACCACGGCCGATGATTTCGAGTCCGGGACCATCGCCGCCGCCGCCGGCGGCACAACCACCGTCCTGGTCTACGCCTTTTCCCAGAAGAGTTATTTCAAGCGCGGCCTGGAAACCTGGATCCGGCGGGCGGATAAAAAATGCGCCGTAGATTATGGTTTCCACCTTGTCTTGACGCATTACAACGACCGCTCATTGAACGAAATCTCCCATATCGTCAAGGAGGGAACGAACAGTTTCATCTGTTTTTTTACCGGACGCTCCATGGGCATCAACGAAGGCCAGCTGTACGCTATTCTGCGGCGAGTGGCCGCGGAAAAGGGGATCGTCGGTATCCATGCCGGCAACGGCTCCGTGACGGACATTCTGGAACATAGTCACATCCAGAGCGGTTCCCGCGGGCCCAAGGCCCATGCCGAATGCCGGCCACCGGAAGTGGAAGGTTTCGCGGTGAATTCCGCTCTGACCCTGGCGGAAATGGCCCAGGCGCCTCTGTTTGTCAGGCATATCTCCGCGGTCCACGCCCTGGAAAAGCTGAAGATCTTTCGGGACCGTGGCAATACGGTCTTCGGCGAAACCTGCCCCCACTACCTTTTTTTGGACGAAAGCCGCCTCGATGATGCCGATTTCGAGACGGCCCGCTTCGTCTGCTCGCCGCCGCTCCGGCCGGCCTGGCATCCGTGCGGTCTGTGGCGGGGTATCGCATCCGGCGACATCCGCATGGTCAGCAGCAACCATATGCCGTTTAATTTTGACAATCAGAAAAGCCATGGAAAACGGGATTTTCGCAAGATTCCCAGCGGCCTGCCCGGCGTGGAACACCGTCTGCTGCTTATGTACGGCCTGGGCGTCGTGCCGGGGAAAATATCCCTGACCCGGATGGTGCGACTGGTCGCCGCCGATCCGGCGCGCCTCTTCGGCATGTATCCTCAGAAAGGCACGATCACTCTCGGCAGTGATGCTGATTTGGTGATCCTGAATCCGCAGGGAAAAACGAAAATCCAGCGCTCGAGCCAGTACCAGAAGGTGGATTATACGCCCTACGAAGGCCTGGAGTTGCCCGGCGTCATCGAACGGGTGTTTCTCCGCGGCAAGCAGGTGGTCAAGGAAGGAAAATACATCGGCCAAGCCGGTGACGGCCGGCTGATCCAGCGAGGGAATCCTCTTTTGGATTAATCTATGGACAAGGACGAACTGCGGCAGATGATCGGCACAGTGATTCGGGAGGAACTTGCGCGACTGGCATCTGCGCCGGATCGACACGGTGCATCGCCGTGCGCCGCACCGGCCGTTCTGCCAGCCGAATACCGTTTCGAGGGCAAGGTCCTCACGGCGATGGATCTTGAGGCTGTTCAACCGCACACCTCTCTGGTCATTCCGGCAGGTACCCTGGTGTCGCCCTTGGTCAGGGATCTGTTGGCCGAGAAAAAAGTCCGCCTGGTTCAGGCCGACGACCGGACGTTGCCCGGCGTGGCCCTGGGGGGTGTCCGGACGGCCGTCGCCGCCCGGGAGGAATTGGCCGCCTGGCTGGAACGGGCCGAATATCCCGTCTTTGACTTCGGCGCCCGGACACAGGATCAGGAAGCGAATTCTCATTTCATTCTTAAAATCGCCCGGGCGGTTTCGGAGAATCATTACCCGCTGGGCGTGTTCCTGGATGACGTCGCCGCAGGGGCGGTGATCATGGCCAACAAGTTTCCCGGGGTACGAGCCGCGTATTGTCCCGATGTGGAGACGGCCCAGGCAAGCCGGCGGCGTTACGCCGCCAATGTACTGGTGCTGCGGGCCGGAAATCCGAGGGTGCCGCCGGTGGAGATTCTCCGCGCCTGGCTGGAAACCGCGGGAGATGAGACGGCTTCCCAACAGGATCTGGCCTGCGTGCGCGAACTGGAAACCAAATACCTTTCGCCCCCCTGAGGCGGCGGACAGGGAAGGAAAAAATGACGGAAATCCCCCCCATGCCTGTGCCCAAGCCATCCGACCTGGCGGCCTATATCGATCATACCTTGCTGAAACCGGACTGCCGCCAAGCCGAGGTCGAGAGGCTCTGTGCAGAGGCCGTGACCCACCATTTCGCCGCGGTATGCGTGTTGCCCTGCTGGCTCCGTCTGGCGGCGCAGAAGACCGCTGTCTCCGCCGTGGCGGCAGGCACGGTCATCGGTTTCCCGCTGGGTGCCGCCGTCAGCGGGGTAAAGGCTCAAGAAGCCCGGCAGGCCATTGCCGACGGGGCAACCGAATTGGATATGGTGCTCAATATCAGCGCCTTGAAATCCGGGCAGGACGATTGGGTGGCCCTGGACATTCGAGGCGTGGTCGAGGTGGCCCGGCCCGCCGGCGCCCTGGTCAAAGTCATTCTTGAAACATGCCTGCTGACGGATGAGGAGAAGAATCGGGCCTGCAGGATCGCCGAAGCGGCCGGCGCTGATTTCGTCAAAACATCCACCGGTTTTTCTTACGGCGGTGCCACGGTGGAGGATGTACGCCTGATGCGGGCGGCTGTCGGGTCGACCGTCCAGGTCAAGGCCTCAGGCGGCATCCGCACTTTCGCCCAGGCGGTGGCCATGCTCCAGGCCGGTGCCACCCGCCTGGGCACCAGCTCCGGGGTCGCCCTGGTAACGGGTTGAGTCCCTCTGCCGTACCAACCTCCCGTTCAGCCGAGTGGCCGGCGGCAACGAAACCTTCGCCGCATGGATCGTCAAACAAACAAGGCCAGGACGCATACCGCTCCAGAGAGGGCAGGGGAAGGACGGCATCGTCGAAAATTCCCGAAAAAAATGGACCCCGCTGGGCGGGGTCCAACCATGTTTCAGCACCCAACAAAACGTCAGATATACATATCGTCCCGGCCCTGATCGTGGCGGGCGTATTTTGATGGTCGCTCGCCGCGCAGATACCGCAGTGCCGTTCGCACCCCCACCAGGAAGGCAGAGATTTCGGCCAGCGGATTGAGCAGACTCTCGGTTACGGTGTTGGTGATGAGCTCCATCCGTTTGACCGTGGTGGTCATTGCGTTGTCGATCCGGGTAATCTGCTGTTTGGCCGAATAGCTGGTTTCCTTAATGAGGTCCGACACATCGGCGGAAGTCTCCTTGGCCGATTCCACGATATCCTTGATATTCATGCTGATATCGACCAGTTGTTCACCCACTGGCTGACAGGCTTTGACAAAATCATTGACCCCGGTGACAATATCCACCAATCGGGGCCGGAGCGCCTGGATCGTCTGATTCAGCTCATTGGTGCTCTTCTGGACCTGGGCGGTGGTCTCCGATACCTTGCGGGACGCTTTTACCAAGGCGACAGCCATTACAACCAACACCAGGGTTTGTACGACCAGAACGATGCTTAAAATCAAAAGTTCTGAAGACATTGTCCTTCCCTGAACTGCAGATTTTTCCCGATCCGTGAGTCGTCACGGGAATTGTGGTTTCGGCTACTTGTCCTTCTTTTCGGTGGACTCCCGTTCTTCTTTGTAGGCCTGCTTGCCGGCTTCGATGGCGGCGGAAATGACCTCTTTCTCCTTGTCGACGATTTTCCGGCCGCGATGGATGGCATCGCGGGCTTCGGTCGTCAGGCGATCCTTCGTTTTAACGATCTGCTCCTGGGCGGATTTCAGGCCTTCATTCACATAATCCCGACCCTCCTTGACGCGGGAGCTGATGAATTCTCGGGTCTCTTCTCCACTGCGCGGCGCCAACAGCAGGGCGGAGATGGCTCCGACCAGGCCGCCGAAAAGAAAATAAACCATTCTTTCGCCCCATTTTCCTCGTTCGTCCATATTTTCCTCCTTTTTTGTCTGGCAAAGGGTAACGTTAAACGGGTAAGGTGACTTTCTTAGTGTAACAAATAATTTGATTTCAGTAAATCCCTATTTAAAATGGATAGGGAAAAAGTGCACCCCGTGATATAGTGAAGTGCTCCCCGGGTTGGCCGGACCGGTTTCCGGCTCGGGGATTGTTCCTCGGCGCAATGGCGGTCGATGGTTTCATTTTCTCAGGGGACAGACCCGCATGGCCAATGAAAAAAAGCTGAAACACATTCTCGCCCAACGACCTTTTCGTTCCATCCTGATCAAGCCGAAAGTGTACAAGGCCCTGTCGGTCGGCGCGTCCGATCCCTCGGGTGGCACTGGGATCCAGGCGGATCTGAAGACGTTTGCCGCCTTTGACGTGTATGGCAGCACCGTCATCACCGCCCTGACCGCCCAGAATACGGCACAGTGGGGTGGGGTGGAAGCGGTGAGCGGGCATTTCATCCGCCGGCAGATGGAGCTGGTGTTCGATGATCTTGGGGTTCAGGCCGTCAAGACCGGCCTGGTCACCGAGGCAGACGGGATTCGGACGGTGCTGGACGTGTTGAAAACCTACAGTGTCCGTCAGCTGATCGTGGATCCCGTGATGCTGGCACCGGAACAGGCGGCCGCCGCGGATGACATCGTACCTTCGCTGAAAGAGCTCATCAGTTACGGCCTGCTGGTGACCCCCAACCTGGCCGAAGCGACTCGCCTGACCGGAGAAAAAATTGATGACATCGATGCCATGAAAGAGGCGGCTTTGCATATTTACGGCTTCGGTGTCAAGAATGTCCTGATCAAGGGGGGGCATCTCGTGGATGAAGCCACGGACCTGTTTTTCGACGGCAAGGAATTCATTTTGCTGACGGAAAAAAAACTGCCCCTGGGTGAGGTTCACGGCACCGGTTCCGCATATTCCGCCGCCATCACCGCCGGACTGTCCAAAGGGATGCAACTGCTCGATGCCATCATCAACGCCAAGATTTTTGTCACCCGGGCCCTCAAATTTTCCATCGAAGTGGGCCAGGGGGCGAAAGTTCTCAATTTCTTCGTTTGACGGTTTGATTCATGAATACAGCTTCCCCGGATCTGCAACAAAAACTGACCGCTCTTACCCGGTCCATCGGCAACATACTGCTCGGCAAGGAGGAGGTCGTCACGTTTTCGGTGCTGACGCTGCTGGCTGGCGGCCATCTCCTCATCGAAGACGCACCGGGCGTCGGCAAGACCACCCTGGCCCAGGCATTGGCCCGCTCCATTGACGGCAGTTTCAAGCGGATCCAGTTTACCAGCGATCTGCTCCCCTCGGATATTCTGGGAGTGTCGGTCTTCTATCCCGACCGCAGCGAGTTCCAGTTCAAGAAAGGGCCCATTTTTGCCAATGTCGTGCTCGCCGATGAGATCAATCGCGCCACTCCCAAAACCCAAAGCGCTTTGTTGGAGGCCATGAACGAACGGCGTGTCACCATGGACATGGCGTCCCACAAGCTGGCCACGCCGTTTCTGGTATTGGCCACGCAGAATCCGGTGGAGTACCACGGCACGTTTCCGTTGCCCGAGTCGCAACTGGACCGGTTTCTCATGCGCATCAAAATCGGCTACCCCGATCCGCAGGAAGAGAAGCGGATTCTCATCGAAATGCGCGACACGTCAGTGCTGGATCATCTCGAACCGGTGATCTGTGCTTCGGAAGTCATGGAATTGAGCGAACAGACCAAGCAGGTCACCATGGAAGAGAGCATCCTGGACTACATCATGCATCTCGTCGGGGCGACCCGGTCCTCTGCCGCGGTGCAGGTGGGAGTCAGTCCGCGGGGTTCCCTGGCACTGTACCGCGCGGCCCAGGTCCACGCCTTTTTGCAGGGCCGGGATTATTGTATCCCCGATGACGTCAAGCGGGTAGCCGTCCCCACGCTGTCGCACCGCCTCATCCTCAAGAAAAAATACGCCCATCTGATGGATCTCCGGGAAGAGTCCGAGGCCATCATCACCGAGATGCTCGACTCCGTGCCCGTCCCTATCTAGGGCAGGTTTGTCTCATGTCTGTTCTGTCGCGGGGTATTCGACATCCTTTTTTCTGGTCGCTGGTCTTTTCCGCCTTCGCTCTCCTGTTCATCGAGCTGGGACTCTCCTTTTACCGCCATGGCGTGCGCGGCATGGGCATCCTGTTCTCCCTGCTGGGCATCGGTTTGCTGGTGCTGGAGATCGTGCTGTTTTTGCCCAGTCTGGTGCGCAATGCCATCCAGCATACGTCTTTCACGCTGCTGTTTCGGATCACCACGCCCGGTATTTTTTACATCATCATGATCTTCCTGATCGCTCTGGCGGCCATCAATACCGGCAACAACCTGTTGTACCTGCTGCTGTCTTTCCTGATCTCGGCCATTATCGTCTCGGGCATCGTATCGCGCTGGTCCCTGAACCGGTTGAGCGTCGGCGTGGATTATCAGGATGCCATTTTTGCGGGTGAATACACTTCCTACCGCCTGAAGCTGGAAAACCGCAAGCGGTGGGCCTCGTCGTTCTCCATGGGTATCGAGGGCTTCCTGGTGAATGCCACCTGGTTGGCGGTCTTCGAGCCCGAAGCTTTGGCCGGCGGCAAGCGTCTGGGTGAGAAAAGGCTCAGGGAGATGAGGATCCCATATTTGCGAACCTCCGCCTATTTCCCGGTGATTCCTGCCAAGGCCTCCGACGTCCAGGTTTTCCCGGTCCGTTTTTCGCATCGCGGACTCTACCGGATTACCGAGATCGAGGTCTTTACTTCCTTTCCCTTCGGTTTCTTCCGCAAGGGGCGGCGGATCCACACCCAGGGCGAACTGATCGTTTATCCGGCGCCCATCGGGGAATCCGAAGTGCAGGCCTGTCTGGAGGCGCAGTGGGAGACGACACCGCTGCTGCGCAAGGGATTGGGAACGGAACTCTTTACCCTGCGCAACTACATCCCCGGCGAGGACTCCCGGTACATTCATTGGAAAGCATCCGCCCGTTCCAGTGGATACATCATGAAGGAATTCGCCACAGAGGTCATGCCCAGCTTCGTTTTTCTCGTCGATGAAACGGTGCCCGGCGAACCACCTGCATCATGGGACGTGTTCGAACGGGCGGTCTCCTTTTTCACCACGCTGGTGCTGGAGTTACACCAGTCGGGCAAAATCGTGCATATGCTCTTCAGCCACACCGCCGCCCGAGCGGATATCCGCCGCCAGGATATCCCCGCCTTGCTCCAAACGCTGGCCATGTCCTACCCGCGATATGCGGAGAAGGATTTTCTCCATCATCCCCTGAACCGCAAGACATTTATCGACGACTGGCTGCTGCCTGAGTTCGGCGGTTGTGTCACCCTGTGCTCATTTTACCCACCGGAGCACTTTCCGTCACTGTCGCCATACCTCGACAATTATCTGGATCTGAACACGTTATGAACTTTGCAGCGTTTCTGAAGCTCTTTTATTATCAGTTGATCCTGGCCGGCTTCCTGGCCATTTACGTCACCGGAAAACTGGATCTTCCGTCCGGAGTGCTTTTCCTGGCCGGATTGGCGCTGGCCTTCCTGCGCGGTGACCAGATGGCCGCCCGGCACCGCAGATTCAGCCGTTTTTCCGTGTTTTTGCTGATGCTGTTTCTCATGTTCTTTTTCCTGTTTGATGCCTTGCTGGTTTCGGGAGAATTCGCCCTGGCCGTGGTCCACGTGGCCCTGATCGTATGCTTGCTCAAGCTGTTCACTCGCAAAACCGGCCGCGATCATGTTTATTTGTTCATGATCGCCTTTGGCTTCCTGCTGGTTTCCTCCACATTCAGCGTTGACATGTGGTTCCTCCTTTTCGCCTCATGGTTCCTGGTGAGCGGTATCGTGATCCTGATGCTGAATGATCTGCGCAGCTCGTCCCTGCGATTTTCCATGGCTACTTTCGCCGGTCCGGCCGCGACAACCACCGAGGAATCATTGGCGACCACCCCGGCCCAGCCCGGCCGATACCTGTTGCCGTCCCGCCATTTCGTCCTGCTGGCTGTGGGTATTTTTCTGGCGGTGATCCTGTTCACGGCGCCGATTTTTTTTCTGCTGCCACGGCTGGCCTTCGGTCTGTGGCAGCTTGATCTGTCAGATCGGCAGGAGATCAGCGGATTTTCCGAGATCACCACCCTGGGCGACATCACCAGCATCAAACGCAACGATGCCACGGTCATGTATGTCCGGACCAGCATCCCGCCGAATGAATTGCCGGCGGATCTCAAATGGCGCGGTATCGCCCTGGATCACTACGATGGGCGTAACTGGAGCCTGGCCGGAAGCGACGTGACTCATCTCCATCATCCTCCGTCCGGGGCCTGGTATACCATCAATGAACGAAAATACCCGGAAACCCTTTTGTACCAGGAGATTTACCTCGAACCCATCGCCTCGCGGGTCCTTTTCCTGGCCCACCGGCAAATCAGCATGTCCCGGAACATCGGCCGGGTCTATCTGTCCCGTACCCAGACCCTGGTCAAGCCGCATACGCATTTCCGGAAATTCAAGTATTTCGGCTATTCGGACGTCGCCCGCTTTCCGTTGACGGAACTTCTGACGTCACCGCCCGCTTCGCCCGAGGAAGTGCCGGCCCCATTTCTGGAGATTCCCACTTACTCCCACCCCATTGAAAACCTGGTCCTGCGGATAACGGCCGGCCTGGATTCGCCCTACGCCCGCGCGCTGCGAATTCAGGACCATCTGCGTCAAAATTATGAGTACTCCCTGGAAATGGAAGAGTGTCCGTCCGATGAAGACCCCATCGAGTTCTTTCTGTTTCGTATGCGGCGTGGTCACTGTGAATATTACGCTTCCGCTCTGGCCATCATGCTGCGCTACTCCGGAATACCGTCCCGGCTGGTCAACGGATTTCAGAGAGGCGAAATCAACCCCATCACCGAAACGTTCGTCGTCCGGCAGAATGACGCCCACAGCTGGGTGGAGGCGTATTTCACCGGTTTCGGTTGGGTGGAACTGGATGCGACACCGCCGGATACCGCCCAGAGCCGGCTGGCCATTTTGCGCTATCTGGAGCACCTTTTCGAATCCGTTCATTTTTTCTGGATGAGCAACGTGGTGAACTTCGATTTGGGCGATCAGTTCCGCCTGTTCAATTCCGTCCGCAACAATGCCCATTCATGGCGCACGACCGTGGCGGAATACTATCAGCGGTTCCAAACCGGAATATCGGAACTGGCCCGGGTCTGGACCCAGCGGCTGCATGATTCCCGGGACCGCTCCTCATTTTGGGGATTCCGGCTGCTGGGGGCGATTCTGCTGGTGGTTCTGGGCGGCGCCGTCGTGGTACTCTGGCGGTATTGGCGATGGGCATACCGCCGGCGGCGGAGGGTCTCCCGGCACCTGATTACCCGGGTTTACCAACGGTTTCAATCTCTGGCCGCCGGCGCCGGGTTGCGACGGAAAGCGGGGGAGACTCCCCGCGAATTTGCCGTCCGAACCCGCCATGTCTTTCCGGCGGAACTGGTGGATGAGTTCACCAGCCTCTACTACCTTCTCCGATATGGTTCTGCGGACATCGCTTCCACCACCTGGGACAGGCTGGAAGATCTGCTGCGGCTGTTGCGCGGAGCACAGAAACGGGGCAGGGGGAAATGATCACTCCCGTCTGACGACCACGAGGGTCATGTCGTCGTGCTGGGACACTCCCTTGAACCAGGCCCGCGTGTCCGTCATCACGCGGTCGAGGATGATTTCCGGCTCCTCATGGCGCAGTTCGGTCAAGAGTTTCGTCAGGCGCTTCTCGCCGTATTCCTCTCCATCGGCATTGATGGCATCGGTCAGCCCGTCGGTAAAGATGACGATCAGATCGCCGGTCTGCATCTCCAGTTCTTTGGTTTCGAAAGAAGTTTCCGGGAATGCGCCCAGGATGGTCCCGCCGTCGCTCATTCGGTGCATACTGCCGTCGGCCCGGAAAAGAAAAGGGGCTTCATGGCCGGCGTTGCAGAACTGCAGAAGATGCTTGTCGGTGAGGAGCCGGACGTAGAAGAGCGTGGCAAACTTCTCCGGCGGGGTGATGGAAAAAAGATGCCGGTTCAGTACATGGATGAGCAGTGACAGCTGCTGTGGATCCACATAGCCGTTATCTGACAGAACCGGGGGTTGGGCGCGGCTGGCGCTCTGGATGCTGGCCATGAGCAAGGCGGCGGAAATCCCCTTGCCGCTGATGTCGCCCACCAGCACGTCAAGGGTCTGGGGTGAACGTTGCAGATAATCGTAAAAATCTCCACTGACCTCCCGGGCGGGAATGCAGCGTCCGGCCAACCGGTAGCCCCTGACCTGAGGAATGCGTACCGGGAAGAACTGCCGCTGTACATCCTTGGCGATTTCCAATTCCCGCTGGATCCGCTGCTTATCGGCCACTTCGTTCAACAGGGACTGAATGCTCTGGGCCATGGTGTTGAAAGAAGTGGACAGCTGGCCCAGCTCATCGTTTCGGGAAACAGGGACGACAAAATTCAGATTCCCCTTGCGTAATTCCCGGGTGCCGGTCGTCAGCTGGTGAACCGAGCGAGTCACGGATCGGATGATAATCATCCCGATGACGAAGGAGACAAGTTCCATAATGAGAAAAAACCAGACAAAGAAAATCAAAGCGTTGTAGAGCAGCTTCTCCCGTTCCGTATTGAAGGACAGATGAGACACAATGGTGCGGAAGGACATGCTCACGATAACCCTGATTTCACGTGAGCTGGCGGATATATTCTCCCGTGTATACCAATCCGTGGCGGAAATAGCCGAGTCGGCCTGCGGGGCAAACTCGTCGCTGGTCTGGGTGTAGAACAGGCGAAACAGGTTTCGCAAGTCCCGGGTGGCGATGGGGCTGGGCGCCAGGCCGCGAAAACCGTTGTAGGGCACATATGAAGTCAGTTCCGTATCTCCCGCTTCGTTCTCAATCCGCTCGGTGATATAGACCATGGAGCGCAGGTTGCTGTTGGCCAAAAGATAATCGAACGCCTGCTGCCGGAAGGGGATGAATAAATCCAGATAGTATGTCCGGCCCTGCAAATCGAGGCAATTGTGGGCGTAAATAAACAGACTGTAGTTCTTGATGATCAAATCGAAAAAGGACACCTGCTGCAGCCAGTCGGGCAGATATTGATCCTGGCATTCCTCCCAGCCCAAATAGGATGAAACGATGGTGTGGTAGTTCATACGCCCGTTTTCGTCAATGCTGTACACCATTGCACTCACATCCGGCAGTTCCGGGGCTTCGGAGATCAGGACGGTTTCGATTTTTTCGTAGAGGAATTCCGGATCTTCGGCCCGTTCCGGATTGTTGTACAGCGATTCCGCCATCCGGCTGTTCAGGGAGCGGAGCTCATAGGTCAGGTTCTTCAGTTCATTCTGGTAAATGATGATGGACAGGTTGTTCAGGAAGAGGCTGATGACCAGGAGGGTAATGACCAGTACAAGTCCGATGGGAATGATTCCGGCGAACAGGTAGAAGAAGACGATTCGATTGCGGACTTTATAGAAGATCCGGGCCTTGAGGTATCGAGCCAGGCGATAGAATGACCATGGCAGGGTCGGGACCAGGACGATGATGCCGCACCAGGTGAGATACTGGTGAAGAGCACTTTCCGGAACCGTGAAACGGATGGCTGTTCCAGCGCAATACAGGAACATACCGGCGAACAACAGATACAGAAACGGATGCCGTCGCATGATTATCGGTGTTCATCACGGCCGGAAAACTGCTGTAATTCAATAGGAAATCCTTCAGTTTGTATGGGATCCCGGCTGACGATCACGGTTTTTATACCCGCCAGGTATTTCCCGGCGAGATAGGCGATGTCTTCACGAATCAGACCGTCCAGCTGATCCGGATAGTCGTCCAGGTAGCGGACACCCAGTCGATAGAATTCCGCGTGCACCAGCAGCTGGTTGCGCCGGGCCGCTTCCGCCCGCTGCGCCAGAAATTCTTCGACCAGATCATTCCTGGCGCCCAGGAATTCGGCCGGCGAGCAACCGCCCCTGATCAAATCCTGAACGGACTGGTGAATCGCGGAAGTGACCTCGCTGGCGGCGGCCGCAGGTCCGGCGGCGTTGATCAGAAAGACCCCGTTTTTGAGATGTCCTTCGCTCTCGGTGTCGATGACATATCCGTTCCGGGAACCGGCCGGTTCCACCAGCCGTTTCTGAAGGATGCGTCGCAGCACATGGAGGGCAGGGGTGTCATCATGCTTGACCGGCAGGGTCTCCGCGCCGACGGCGATACAGCACCCGTCGGTATCGCCCGTTTGCTGCAGGAGACCAGTCGGCGTTCCGGCCGGATCCGCCTTCGGGAAATTGTATTCCGGCGCTTCCTGCTTGGTCCACATGCCGAAAAAGCGGGTAGCGAACAGGCGGAAATCTTTTCCGGAGAGCGGGGAAGAAATCAGCAGGATGGTGCGGTTCGGCAGGTAACACCGGCGGTAAAAGCGGATCAGGTCAGCCGCTTCGATAACAGACAGGCTGTCGCTGGTGCCGCGGGGCGGAAAAGCATAGGGTGATGGTTGCATCAGTACCTGGCGAAGTCGCCGTTGGGCCAGGTAGCAGGGCTGACGCTCAAGAGCCCGTATTTCGGCGATGACTTCCGTCTTCACCGGGCCGATAACAGCCTCGTCAAAATCAGCCGCCGGCAGAATCTCTGCCAAGGCTCGACCGGCGAAGGTCAAGTGTTCGACGGGCCCGGACAACCGGAAAAACGTTCCGTCGGCGGTTACCCACGTTTCCAGCTGGACGGACGGCTGCTCCGCCGCCGGACGGTCCTGGGAGAAATCGAGGCGGATCCGCTCTCGCAACTGTTGGGCGACACAGCGGGCCGTCAGGTAGGCTGTCCCCTGTTTTTGCGGCGGATCGAACAGGGCGCCGTGCTTGAGGGCGATGTACAATTCGAACGAACCGGCCGTGTCGGGCACCCCGATGACGGTCAGGTCATTGAGCAAAACCTCCCGGCGGACCGCGGCGAACTGGCCGGAATCCTGCGCGGTGATGAAACTGACCGGCAGGATCGCTGCCAGGATGATCAATGCCGTGATGGGGGTCCGTCCGGTTATCATGCTCGTGTTTCCTCCCGATCTGATGGTTGCAATTCTAGCACAAAGGCACCGGAACGATGTCTGAATTGTTCCTTGCTGGATTATGGTCAAGAATGTGTAAAAATACAAGGGGCTGTCGTGATGAACCAAAACAGGCCCGGACACGACGATCAGGGTCTGAGCAGAATCCCGCCCGGTGTCTGCGTTGCACCTGAGTGATTGTCTCTTCTGTCAGGATGTGAGGCCGCTGACTCGGGGATACGGAAAATTGAATGAGGTGTTAGAGTTAATGTAAAAAAACATTGCATGACCCTTTGATTTCAGGTAGTATGAGAAAAACGTAGGTTGGTGATTTTATGTCAGATATTGTTCTGCTTGCTTTCATGATACTGATTTTGGTTGTCATTTTTTTCCTGCCTGTGAAATTGCTGTAGCCAAAGTCGGTTGCCGGACATAACGGACAGGAAATTCGGATTTTCTTCAGGAGTTTGAGCATGAACCAAGGAGCAGAGTTCGAACATCAACTGGCCCGCCGGTTTCATAAACTGATTCAGGAATATGAGGCAAAGCTGAGATATGAGCTGGATGACCTGCGTGAACGCGTGCAGGCCATCGCCGAAGAATCGGAGAGCGAGCTGTTCGCCGACGCCACCCGGCAAGTCAGCCGGCATATGTCGGAACAGATCCAGGAAAGGATCCAGGATCTGCAGGAAAGCTACCGTGCGTCGAAAAGATGGCAGGCCGAATTTACCCGTCAGCTCCAGTCCATGTGCACAACCGTGACCCAGCGTGATTTTTTACAAAAGCTTTTGGATGTCGCCGCCATCATTTCCTCACGCAATATGTTGTTCCTGGTGAAGCAGGGCCGGATCCAAGGGTGGGATAGCCGCGGATATGCCGGTCTGCTGGATCAGAACAATATCCGCTCCTTTGCCCATCCCCTCACGGAAGATCCGTTTTTCAACCGGATATCCACCACCCGTGAAGTCAAGGTCCTGTCCACCCGCGATTTACCCGACAGCGAGGGATTTCTGGCCTATGCCTCGTTTGATTCACCGGCCCTGTTCCTCGCCTGTCCCCTGCGTCTGTTCGGCAGCCTGACCGCCGTGCTGGTTCTGGATGAAGAATCACTGAACACCAGCCGGGTCGACGCGAATTTAGCCCTTTTTCATCTGGCCATGATCTCCTCGACCTGGCTGGAGAATCTGGCCATGCGCAAGGGACTCGGTCTCGAAGCGATGCCCGTCCCGGCCGCCTTGCCGTTATTGGATCAGGAGATCGACCACATGGTACTGGGCGCCCCGGAATGGACCGAAGAACGCGCCACTGCGGAGGAAGAATATCCCGAACCGGAGACGGACTGGGCGTCCGCTCCGGCTCTCGAGACGGAGCCGGAGGCGGAATCGTCCGTCGCGGACCACATGATGGTGGAAGAAGAAGAGGTCATCCAGGAGGAAGGCGCCGTACCACCGGAATTCATCGAAGAAGAAATTCTAGAAGAATTTGCCGGAGAAGTATCCGCCGAGGAGCTCTATGAACCGGCCGTCGAGGAGGCGATGGAGCTCGATTTCGCCGAGGAGGATATGGTCGAAGCGCCCCAGGGAATTCATGAACAAACCACTCCCGACATCGTGGTAGAAGAGGATGAAGCGGCCGACTCGGCGACGGATGAAGCCTTCGTGGAGGAAGTCGCCGACGAAATACGGCTGGATGATCTGGACGATATTTCCGTTGACGAAGATATGGTGGAAGAGATCGAGGCGGAAGTGGGGGATTTCGCTGAAGAGGAAATTTCCCTGGATGAGGATGCATTCGACTGGTCCGGCCGCGAAGAGGTGGCGGCTTCGGCTGAGGCGCTGGAAGACATGGCGATCGAGGAGGAAGTAGAAGAAATCGAGGCGCCGGAATTCGCCGCGGAAATGCCGGAGGAAGAACCCCTCGAAGAAGAACTTTCCGCCTTGGATGAGGATGAAGTCCTGCTGATGGAGGAGGAGCCATCGCCGGGAGATATTTTTGCGGCCGGCGAGGCAGTGGAAGTGGAACAGGCTCCGGCCGAGACTCAGGAAATGTCGGAGATCACGGAGGATGAGGAAATTGTCCTCGAGGAGCGGGCGCTGGATGAACTGATCGAGGAGGAGAGCGGGGAAGCGACGGTGGAGGAAACGTTCGTCGCCGATCAGGATCACTTTGCGCCACCGGCGGAGGTGGCAGAGGAAGTTGAGGCCGGGCCTCTCTGGGAAACGGAGGAAGAGGAAAAACTCCACAGCGATGCCCGTCGATTTGCCCGCTTGCTGGTCTCGGAAATCAAGCTTTATAACGAGGAAGCCGTGGCCGAGGGCAGAATCAATAAGGACCTGTACTATCGTCTCAAGCGGGATATTGACCGCAGCCGCGAAATGTACGAAAAACGTGTGTCCGATGTTGTGGCAAGGAAATTTGATTACTTTCACGAAGAATTGGTCCGGATTCTTGGGGAGGGCGATGTCGCCAAACTTGGCGGGAACTACCCGGGTCCGCAGGTTCGATCCGGGGAATAGTCGCCACCCCGTTTCAATCAGGTTCGCCTATATCTTGTTACTATGCCTGTGTTGCGGTATTTCGCCGTGGGGAAAGTGCTCCGTTCCAATCACACCCCGGACCGATGGCCTCGCATGGTTGCAGAGGCAGATCGCCGCGGATGACGACCTGGCGTATCTTCAACAGATCCGGCAACGCATCCTGGATGTTCCCCTCAAAATTCAGCCAAAAATCTGGCGGCAGCAGCTCCGGGAGGCAGAAGCGGCCGGCTCATCCCGACTGGCCGGATTGGTCCGCCTCCAGTTGGCCCGGTTGTCCGAAGTCGATGCCGGACTGGAACCGGGACAGGGCCTGTTGCATCCATCCATATTCCGTGATACCTCACTTGGACTCGCCGCCCTGGAACGGATCAGGGAGGAATTGAACCGGCATCCGGATCGCTTTCCCGCTTTATGGGGGATTGTCAAGCGCAGAGATCTGCTCGATCCGTTGCTCTCGCTGGCCCATGAAGATTTTTTTGATCGGGCCATGGAACGGAAGGACGATGTCACGGCCGGCGATATTGTGGCTTGGTCCCTGCACCGGCCGGAAGTATCGCCGCACTGGCGTTCCTGGGCCGAAGCCCGGCTGGCCCATCACCAGGGAAAGCGGCCCTTGGCGCTGGAAAAGCTCTCCGTTTGTCTCAGAACGGAGGAATGGACGACCTGGTGGCTGCGGGCGGAAAGTTTGGGGCGGGAGATACTGAAGCAAAATCCGCTGGAATATTTTTTATCCATCGACGATGCACGAAGGATCGGAGCCGGATTCCTCGCACAAAACCGCGACGCGACTGCCTGGCGCTGTTTCCAGGCGGTGCTCTCCCGTCAGAAGAAGCTCCCGGCTACTGATCCCATCTGGTTCCAGGCCGGTCTGGTCAACCGCCGGCTGGGGCATTTCAGCGTCGCCTTGCGATATCTGCGACGTTTCCAGACAGATAAAATGCCGCGAAAAATCGAATCGCTCAGCCTGCAGGCCATGTGCCTGCATCGACTCGGCCGCACGGCCGATTTCGAATCATTGATTGCGCGCCTGCGTCGGTTAGACCCCGCCCATGCGGAATATCTGCACCTGTTGCAGGCGGTGGCCTATGATGCCGAACTGACGGGCGACAACGCAAAAATCGAGGAATATTACCGGGAGATCATGGCGCGCTATCCGGAGACCCTGCGCGGGACCGAAGCCTGCTGGAAATTGGCGTGGCAGGCCTATCGGACGGGGGATTTCAATGCCGCTGCGGAGCTGTTTTTGAAAACGGTCCGGCAGGACAGGGGCCTGGACTATGCGGTGGCTGCCCTATACTGGTACGGTGTCGTCCAGTTGCGCCGGAACGAACAGGAGAACGGACGGGGTGCGCTGGAATGCGTGGCCGGGCTCTTCCCCTACGGCTACTATGCCTCACTGGCCCGCGTCCGTCTGGCAGATCTTGCGGGTGAATATGACGCGGCGCTGGCGGCGCGTGTGGCCGGCGAATGGCAGTCCCTCCTGCTGTCCAGGCGCAGCGATCGGCCCATGCCGCCCCTGGAGCACTGGTCACTGGTCATGGATGCGGCCATCCTGCGGCCGGTAGCCGAGGCATACGTTTGCGGTTTTCCCAAACATGCCTACCGTGCGCTCGTCGAGCTGGAAAAGCAAGTGGCGGCTCCGCTGCGAAGCGGCTACTATGAGTCCCGGGCGATCCTGGCCGGGCATGCCGATGATACCGCGGCCGTCATTGCCGATTTCAACCAGGCCCATCCTGAGTGGAGCCAGGTATCCCTGGACCAGTTTCCCCGCGACATTTGGGAGATGATATTTCCGCGAAAATATCTGACCGTGATCGAGAAGCAGGTTACCGGAGATAACATGGATCCCTTGCTCATTTTGGCGTTGATCAGGCAGGAATCCGCTTTCCGGGAGGACGCCCGCTCATCCGCCAATGCCTTGGGCTTGATGCAGTTGCTGACACGCACGGCCGCGGCCGAGATGCGGTTCCGCGGCAGTCGTCGCCGGATGGCGGTCAAGCTGCTGGATCCTGATTATAACATTCAGGCCGGCTGCCGTCATTTGAGCGGTCTGTTGCGGACATTCGAGGGGCGCATCCCCCTGGCGCTGGCCGCTTACAACGGCGGCACCCGCCGGGTCAAGACAACCTTTCAGCGCAACGAGTCCGACCTCGGTCTGGCGGAAATCATCGAACTGATCCCCATGAGCCAGACGAGGAATTACGTCAAGTACGTCCTGCGGAATTACAATTATTATTGCCTGCTGTACCGTGAAAAAGCCGCGGACTTCGCTGAGTTGTTCTCGGAATAACTTCGGCCGAACAGTCGAAATAAATGGGGAGAGTGTCGAGCACTCTCCCCTCGTCGTTCAGGCGGATATTATCCTTGCGCGGGCGGCGGGGGCGGAGGAGTCGGCGGCCCGGGCGGCGGCTGCGGCGCACTAGGCGCTGGTGGGGACGAAGGCTGGGCCGTGGCGGCCGGGGATTCGGCAACCACGCGCGTTCCGGCGAAAGTGTCTCCCCAGCGGATTCCGTCGGGCTCCTTGGTGATGGTGATGATTTCCCAAATGATGAAACCGAGCACGGCAAGCGCAATAATCACTTGGAGCACCCATAAAATGAGGCCCACGACTCCGGCCAGGCACGACACTGCCGACGGGAGAATGGCCCCGATGAAGCCCAGGAGATTTTGGACAAAAAGGAACAGATAGGGGACGGCAAACACGAAGTTCCGTTTGGCGGAGTGAGTGAAGCTCAGGGCTTCACCGCCGGCGGTGACGGTCTTGATCTTCATCAATTTTTTGCCCAGGCTGTTGCCACTGAAAACCATGTCGCGGGCCAGAAAGAAACCCATCACTACCAGGGCTCCGATCACACTCAGTAATGCGCCGATGGCGGAGTGGATGAAAGCGAGGATCACGCTGAGAATGGCGAACACCACGTAAATGGCGAAAGCGATTAGAAAATCGATTAAAGCGGCAATAAAACGGTTTTTTTGCAGTTCGCTGTTGGTCATATAGATACTCCTTGCTGTAATAGTCCAGAGTCTGGATTATCCCTTGATCACTTTGGTTTTGGCCCATTTGTCGCCGAAGCGCAAGTGGTGTTCATCAATAAAGACCATCACACCATCCACGACACCGAAGACCGGAATCATGAGGGAGATGTTGCGAATCAGGGATTCATTGGTTTTGCACGGGGTATTGGTGTCTGAATTCACCACCCGTAAACCCATCATTTTTTTGCCGATACTTCGCCCATCGTATAACGCATCACGCAATAGGGCATAGGCCAGCCCGGGCAAAATGCACAAGATGCTGCCGATAGTGATGATGACGGCATCAATCAGATAGGCCCACAGCCGGTCAAGAGGTTCAGCGTCAACGATCTGTTCAGGGGTCAGAGGAATGTTTTTCGCCTCATCACCCATCCAAAAACTTGGTTCTTGCATAGGGATATTTCTCCTGTGATCATTTTGATCAATAATAATTAAAGTGGTTGTCGATGTCTAGTGGAATAATGAAAAAACCGAAGTGGCGTGTAAGCCGGATTCTGTTCATTCCCTTTCGGGAACGGGCAAACATTCATCTGGGCTGTGGCTCACGTCGCAGCTCAAGCGGCCTACCCGAATGCAGCGGCCGGGCCAGCCGGTGGCGCATTCCTATTTGGCCTTGCTCCGTGTGGGGTTTACCAAGCATCCGATGTTACCACCGGATCTGGTGGGCTCTTACTCCACCGTTTCACCCTTGCCTGTGCCTGAAAAGGCCATCGGCGGTCTGCTCTCTGTTGCACTTTCCGTAGGGTCACCCCTCCCTCCTGTTAGGAGGCACACTGCCCTGTGGAGTCCGGACTTTCCTCCCTTCGCCGAACGAAGAGCGTTTGCCGCAGCCACTCCGGTAACAAAAAAGTACAAGAAAACGGCCTGTTTTGCAAGCAGTTTCGTCCGAAATCGGGCCGGAGAGAAGGAAAAAAGCGGTATCCGCCGCCGCGGCGCGATTATCTGAGTTTCACGGACAGGGATTTGCCCTTCTCCACGAAATCGATTTTATCTTCCTTCGCCAGCCAGCCGATCCCCTGCATGCACAGCGCATCGCCAGCCTCCAGCTCCTTCTTCAGCTTGGCCACGGTGGTCGTCCCGTGTTCATTTAGAAAGTGCCAGATCTTTCCGGCTACCTGGCCGATTTTATCCCGATACATCATATTCCCTCCTCCTGGATGCTCACGTTGAACGGGCAAAAATAGCAGTGAATTCCGTGATAATCAAGCAGATTTTCCTTATTCACGAATAACTAACCCCCCGGTAATTGTGCTATAATTGCAAAAAAAGGGAACATTTTTACCCTTCCGCTGGTCTAAATAGATAGAGCGAAAGGAGTGGAGATGGCCCAACCGGAGTTACTATTGAAACGGCTATCGGAACAGGACGTTCTACTCCCGATCCGTCAGGAAAAGATCCTGTTGGGGGAACTCGCAGATGCGATTACGTTCGAAGATCTCTTTATTGAATTCAGGAACCTGGTGTATAACATGTCCCTGAGGATGCTGGGCAACCATGAGGACGCGCTGGACCTGTCACAGGAAGTATTCCTGACCATCCATCGCAAGCTGCATACGTTTAAAGGTAATTCTTCACTAAAGACATGGATCTACCGTATAACAATCAATAAAGCATCGAACAGAATACGCTGGTGGCGCGTTCGTTGCAAAAAGGACACCATGTCCTTTCAGGCACTGAACCATTCATCTTTGCAGCTGCTGAATCTGAAACAAAGTCGCCAAACGGAGACGCCCGAACAGAAATGTGCGGGTAATGAAACGAAGGAAATATACCATCGATGTCTGCAGAAACTGCCTTTTAAGTACCGGGTCATCTTGGTGATGCGCGACCTGGACGATATGACCTACGAGGAGATTGCCGCCAGTCTCAACGTTTCGCTGGGGACGGTGAAAAGCCGCATCGCCCGGGGTCGGGAGCGGCTTCGGGAACTGGTGGAGAATTACTTGTAGTGGGTGACATGATGAAATGCAAAAATATGAAACAGCTGATTCACGCCTATATCGATCACGAACTTACCGCTGAGCAGCGACGGGCTATCGAGGACCATCTGGCATCCTGCGCCGCCTGCCGCATGTATGCGGCCCGTATGCAGGAAACCCGTGACATGGCCCGATCCGTGCCCCCCACAGGAGCACCCTCCCTGCTGACCACAATGATCCGTGGCCGCCTGGGTCTGCCGGGCAGCCCATCCAGCGGCTGGTTGTCCACCCTGAAATTCCAGCACATCGAGTTTTCAGGCATCGAGCGCCTGTCTTCAGCCCTCCTGGCGACTCCATTGACGGTGGCACTGTTCATTTGTGCCGCCCTGATGGTCTATTCGCCGGACGGCATCCAGAACATGACCTCCTTTTTGAGCCGCTCGTCCGCCTCTCTCGGAGCATATACCCCGGAGGAACGGAAGAATTTGGAGAACATGTATGAGTTCAGCCCGGAGGTAACCACCGAGGAGTACATCTGTTCCGGCGAGACCATGAGGGTGAACAGCAAATCCCAGCCACGGATTACCGTCGCCCCTGTCCGGATGTTCGCCGAGTATGAGTTCACGGACAGCCGAGTGAATCATCTGTCCGTCCTGACCTGCGTTCATTCCGACGGCAGTACGGTTGTGGAATCCATCAGTCATGAAGAAAAATGGGTCAAGGACAAGATCGATGACATGCTTGAGTCGTCCATCATCTTCCCGGCCTTGGTCAATGGCCGCATGGTAGATTCCATGATCCTGTTTACTTTCGACAAGATCGAAGTCAACGGTTAGGTCACCCCAGGCGCATCTTCAATTCCTTTTCGGTATTCTTCCCTTTGTTTTCCGGTAATCAGGGCCATCCATGACGACGTCGTCGCACCGTTCGATGATGCGCGAGAGGAGGCGGTCGGTGATGCGTTCGGCCAGTGTATAAACCTGGGGTGAGGAAAAGGGGGGCCGGTTGCGAAGCAGGGAACTTCCCTCCAGTGAACCATTCTCCGCTGAGCGAGCGGCGACCGGCTCGACGGCGTCCAGATAGTTGGTAGTGAAAATCATGGAGATCTTTCGGTCGAAACAAAAATTCACGATGTCGTACAATTTGTTAAACACGAATTCCGACGGTTTGGTGGCGCCGAGTTCATCCATCACCACCACCGTGCAGCGTTCCAGCTGTCGGAAAAATTCCGGTTCATAGACATCCCGTTCCGGATCGTAACTCTGTTTGATCTTTTCGATGAGGTGGATGAAATTGAAGAAATAGCCGTTTAATCCCTGGTTCAACAGCTCCTGGAGGATCCCTACGGCCAGATGAGTCTTGCCGACGCCCACCGGTCCCCGGAAAAGGATGCCCCGGCCAAAGTATCGATCATAATGCTTGGCGAAGGACTTGGCATGCGTCAACGCCTTCATGATACTGTCGCTTTGCGGATTTTCCTCCTTGGGCGGCCTGAAGTTTTCCAGGAGGCAGTGAAGATAGGAGGGAGGAATGTGGGCCCGTTCCGGACGACGAGTTTTTTCGGCCTCACGGAAACAGTCACAGCGGCGGGAAACCCCATTTTCAATGATCCAGCCGCTATCCCCACAACGGGGACAAGCACGCCGGAAGTATTCGGAAAACAGATTCAGCATGGATTCATCTGGTTTTTCTTTCATTTGCGTTGAACGATACCCGTTTTTTCTTTAAAATGTTACGGGAATGCCACCCGGAAAAATCATTATAAGCCAAAACCGGGCGTTTGGCTAGATGGTCCGCTTTACAAGGCGAACCGTATCGCCGGAGCAACAAGGCATCGCCGGTGATTGCCGAAACCAGGCGGGCACGAAGTTCCTGCTGATAGTGGCCAGACAGGCAAGGGATTGCGGAATTTATGATCGCGCTACTGATGATCGTACTTAATCTGGGGAATCTGTTCGGCCTCCTGGGCAGCGAAAGTGGCCAGGTCGGAGAGATCGCCGTGGAATGCCGGCCGGATGCCATTGTGGTGGTATGCGCCGTTGGGGATCTGGATGAGGGGAGATTGCGCCAATTGCTCGAATCCGGCGAGATCGTCGAATTCACGTACCAGATCGAGCACCAGGTGCAGCGGCGGATGTGGTTTGATGTCAATCTGGGCGAATACCAGATTCAGAAAATCCTGTCCTATAATCCTCTGGCCCGTCAGTATTTGGCTCGGCGACTGGCCGTGGACGAAGCCACGGAAGAAAGGATTTTCCCGGATTTCCACGAAGCGTTTTACTGGCTGACGTCGCTGCAGGTCCGCCTGCCTCGTCTCCCGGATCCCGAGCCGGCGGGGCGGGAGTATTTGCGCGTGCGCGTCGTCCAGCAGAAAAGCCGCTTCCTGCTACTGATTCCCAGGGAAATGAGCACCCCCTGGCAGAAAGTGGCGGTGAAATGCCCATGAGTCAGAAAAAACTGCCCAGACGCTATACCACTCTCCTGGTGATCTCGGTCATGATTATCCTGGCTCTGATCCTGCTCTTTATCATTCATTATCATCTCGGCAGCAGCGGCCTGGTTACCCCTGAGTTTAATCTCCAGGCCATCATTCTCATTTTTCTGACGTTGATTGATATTCTGGTGATACTGACCCTGATCTTCGTACTCTCGCGCTACCTGGTGAAGACGTTCTTCGAAAAACGGACCCGACGAATTTTCACCGGCATCAAGACCAAACTGACGCTGGCGTTGATGGCCTTGGCCATTTTGCCCATCGCCGTTTTCATGTTTCTGTCCTATGAAGTGATCAATGAAAGCGTGAACCAGTGGTTTTCGGCGCCCGCGGAGGAAATCCTTCGCCAGGCAGAGAATCTGGCCCAGGAGTACTATGAGCTGGTCATTGAGCAGACACGGCGGGACATGCGGCAATTTCTGGCCGATTTTCCAGCAGGCCAGGCCGATGCCGCCGCCGTACGACGCTTCCGGGATCGTTCGGGGTCCGATGCTTTGATGCTGCTGGATGACGCCGGCCGGCTGATCTGGTCTGAAAAAGCAACAGCCCTACCGGATGATATCCTGCAATTGGATAACACCCGGCTGATCCAGCAGAATGTCAAGGCGGATGAAATATCTTTTTACGTTGAAAACCATCCCGAAGCGGATCACGTGGTGTGTTTCGTTCGTTATCCTGGACCGGGCGACCGGATTCTGGTCTGTATCCGCCGCATCCAGGGATCGGTGGCCTACCGGGCCTTCGTCATCACCGAGGCGTATCAGGAATATTTCCAGCTGAAAAACCAAGTGGAACTGATTCGTTTGAATTACTTTATCGTTGTGGGCGCCACAGGCATCATCCTGATGTTCGCCTTCGTCTGGTTCAGCCTGTATATTTCCAAGCAGATCATCGTGCCGGTTCAGGCCCTGCTGGATGGTTCGCAACGGGTCGCCGCCGGAGATTTTTCCATGCCTATCCGCTGCGACGCCCGGGATGAATTCGATGTGCTCATCGGTTCCTTCAATCAGATGATGCAGGAACTTCAAAACAACAAAAGCATCATTGAAGAAGCCAGCCGGCGTCTGAAACAGGTGAACGCCGAGCTGGAAAACCGCAACGCGTTTATCCATTCGGTGCTCAATACCGTGGCCGCCGGGGTGGTCTCCCTCAACGAGGATCTCGTCATCACGGTGTACAACGACGCGGTGCGCCATCTCCTGAAACAGCGACACATCCAGATCAACCAAACACAGCTCAAGGATGTGGTTCCGCGGGAGAAGTATTTTGAATTGTTGCGTTTGTTGAAAGAAACGGAGTTTTACCAGCGGGTCAGCCGCGAGGTCATCTTCCGCAGCGGCAAGCGGGAGATGCATTTTGTGGTCACGGCTACCCTGCTGCAGGATTATGACGGCCGGCGGACAGGCTATGTCATTGTCTTCGATGATGTCAGCGATCTGATCAAGACGGAGAAAGCGGCCGCCTGGCAGGAGGTGGCCCGCCGATTGGCACATGAAATCAAGAATCCCTTGACGCCGATTCAGCTGTCCATGGAGCGGATCCGTAAGCAGTTCAAAAAGATGAAGGATGAAGACCGGTTGCCGAACAGCAGCGAGGTGCAGCAGTTTGAACAGCTTCTGGCGGAATCCCTGGAGACGACTCGCGCTGAAACCCGAACGCTCAAGTACCTTGTGGAGGAATTCAGCCGTTTCGCCCGCCTGCCGGTGCCCACGCTCCGGCCGACGGATCTGAACACCCTGGTGGAGGACGTGGTGCGCGGCTACGCGGGGGAGGGGAACCGGACCCTTGTCCGGATGGATCTGGCCGGATTTCTGCCGGAAATCTATGCCGATGCGGAACTGATCCGTCGTGTCATCGTCAACCTGGTGGACAATGCCATCGAGGCCGTTCAGGAAAAAGACACCGAGGGGCTGGTGCGTGTGACCACCTGGTATGAGGAGAACGGCCCGCGTATACTGTTGGCCGTGGAAGACAACGGCCGTGGTATTCCCGAGGAGATGCGGGAACATCTTTTTCTGCCCTATTTTTCCACCAAGGAGACCGGCATGGGTCTGGGACTGACCTTCGTCAAAAAAATACTGGACGATCATGACGCGCTGATTCGCGCTGAGAATCTAAACCGGGGAGGCTGCCGTTTCACGGTGGAATTTCGCAAGGTAAGGTCCGGTGAGCATGAAATCCGACCCAGTGGCACATGATTTGGAGTTGGTCCAGCGGGCCCTGGCGGGGGAAAAGTCCGCCTGGGATGCACTCTTTCTGGAGATTCTGGAACCATATATTAACAGATTGGTGGCCAAGTCCTTTTTGCCGGGTCACCCTGATCTTTTCGAGGAAGCGGTATTGGAATCGGTTTACCAGATCTATGCCAATCTGGCGCAGTACCGGGGCGACGCCAAAATTACCACCTGGTGCTACTACTACGTGATGAACGCCATCAGCCAATCGTGGCGGGTGATGAAGCACCGGCGGCAATCCGACGAGATTACCGAGAATCCATCTCTGGAGGCCCATCCGGCCCTCCATGAGAATCCGGAAGGTGATCTGGAAAAACAGTTGCTGCTGAAAAAAGTGGAGGAAGCCCTGGGTGATCTGAGCGATATCTACCGGCGAGCTATAGAATGGCATGTGTTCGACGGGCTTACCGCCCCGGAAATCGCCGAACGAGAGGGCGTCAGCATCCATACCGTGAAATCCTGGCTCAAACGAGCCCGCAAGAAATTACGTGAACACTTCGAACGAGGCTGAACGATGTTCTTCCACGAATCACATCACGAGCACAAAGTTCTTCTGGCCCGCTACCTGGCGGATGAATTGTCGCCGGCCGATAAGATCCGTTTTTTCAAGAAGGTGGCCCGATGCCGTACGTGCCAGCGGGAACTGCAGGATTTCGAGGAAATTCGCTCGGCCATGAGCCCCGGGGATACTCCTGTGCCGGCATCACGCGTGTTTGCGCCCGCAGTCGAAACCTTGAGGCGGCTCCATTTGCGGGACGGTTTCCGGGAGCGTCTGCTGCCCGAGGAACCGGCCGCCGCCCGCGCCTTCAACCCGTCCCCGGCCCTGCGACTGGCCGGTTTCGCCTTGATGATGCTGCTTATCGTTACCGTACCGTTGGTGCTCTATTATTCCGGTCGCCCGGCGGATGTAGCACCGGCCGCTATCACCGTGAAGACCGTAGAATCAGCCCCCCCGGATCCGGGCGCGACAGCGAGCCTGCCAACGGTGACACCCGCCCAACCAGCACTTCGGCCCCCGTCTGCCAATCCCATTCCTTCGGACACCGAAGCCCGGGGCGTCGTCATCGACAGCGCCACCCTCGTACTGCTGACCAATTATCTGTCCGGTAACATCAACCGGAACAATTTCCGGTATGTGGATCTCAACCATAACGGGATGGTCGATGCCGTCGATCTGGCCGTCATCCTGAATTTCAGCGTGGACAACGTCACCCTGCCACAACTGAACAAGTTGTTGCAGGCGCATCCTCCCAAACCGGCCTCTCCCCAAACTGTCATCTGATTCTTTTTTCGGCCGTCTTCATCGGTTATGATACTTCTGCGGGTGTTGTGCCCGGGGAAGGAGCATTCCATTGAAACAACGGTTAATTCAATACTTTACCCAGAACCGGGAACGGATCGCTGCCGACATCGTCCGCCTGATGTCCGCATTCGTTGCCGAACGAACCATTAATGTCATCTCGGAAAGATTGGCCGATTATCCTTTTCTGAAGTGCCGCGGTGAGGAATACCGGGTCGCGGAACTGGTGAAGCAAGAGTTCCGCCGATTCGGCATCCGCTTCACCGAATATGCCCGCCGGCCGGAACGGCCCAATGTCGTCGGCACTGTGGGACGGGATGAAGCGGGCACGCGCCTGCTGCTGGCGGCGCACATGGATATCGTACCGGCTGGTGACGGCTGGACAACGGATCCATATCATGTGACCATCAGGGATGGCATCGCCTATGGCCGGGGCGTTCTGGACAACAAAGGACCACTGGCCGCCATCATCGTGGCCGGAGGAATTCTCACGGAACTTTTCGGCGATCGTCCGATGGCCGGCCAATTGCTCATCGCCGCCCTGGCCGACGAGGAGGTGACGGATCCGGACGGTATCGACTACGGCATCGAATACCTGTTGACGGAGCGTCTGATCCGGCCCAGCCACGCCATCATCCCGGATATCGGCGGTGACATGCGGCAGATCGATGTCGCCGAAAAGGGCCAGGCTGTCATCCGGATCACCGCCCAGGGAAGGCAGGCGCACGGCTCGACACCGGAACAAGGTATCAACGCCATCTATCGGATGGCGTCCCTTGTGCGCGAGTTGGAGAGGCTGGTGCTGGATTACACGCCCCATGCCGTGTTGGGGATTCCCACTCTCAATCTAGGAGAGATTCACGGCGGCGCCGCTCCCAATATCGTGCCGGGTGAGTGCACCATCCATCTGGATATTCGCACCGTGCCCGGACTGACGCGCCAATCCCTCGAGCACCAGTTGCAAAAATGCCTGGTCCAGGTAGACGGCTCCTTCCGGATGGAAACCATCAGCTGGAGTGAGCCGCATCAGCTCGATCCGGACAATGAAGTGGTCCGGGCCATCCAGAATAACAGCCTGAATCTGCTTGGATTCCGCCCTGAACCTTTCGGCATGGGCGGCGGGACGTTCGCCAAAACACTGAACCTGGCCGGGATCGCGGCTGTGGGTTGGGGGCCGGGGTCCGAGAATGCCTTTCACGTAACCGATGAATGGATGGAGATCCGGCAACTGGTGGATTTCGCCCTGCTGATCTGCCTGATCAGCTGGGATTTGCTGACCTGAACAGACTGATCGTAACGGGATGCGCATATCGGGGACAAGACGGGAGACGATTGCGACTCCTGCCCGCCACCCACTGTGGCGGAAACGAGTAGTGGGAGCTGGACCGGTGCATCCATGCGCGTCGGACTCCACTGTCATGCGCCGGGATATCCGGTTGAGGGCATTCATCTTTCGCCTGGATTTCCTCGCCGCCAAGCTAAAAAATCTGTTGACACCATCAGACCCCTCTGCTAAAATTCGCATTCTTGAGCGGGAATAACTCAGTGGTAGAGTGCAACCTTGCCAAGGTTGAAGTCGCGAGTTCGAATCTCGTTTCCCGCTCCAGTTTTTTGAAAGAGAAAGTCCCCGCGGGGACTTTTTTCATCTTGCCAGACCTGAGAGGCGGCGTACCCAAGTGGCTAAGGGAGAGGTCTGCAAAACCTCGATTCAGCGGTTCGAGTCCGCTCGCCGCCTCCATTATTTTCGGCGGATGACCGCACCCATGCCCGCAACGCCAAACCGATCGCGGCCAATCTTCACCCTTCCGACAGTGATCATGCCTCTGTGTCCATCATGTATCCGGAGTGTACTGCCGAGCGGCCGTGTCGAACAGGTAGGCGCGGAGGGGCCTGAACATCCGCTTGCGCCGATGTGGTGGAATTGGCAGACACAAGGGACTTAAAATCCCTCGGGGGGCGACCTCCGTGCCGGTTCGAGTCCGGCCATCGGCACCACTCTCCGGCCGAGCCATCGCGCTCGGCCGTTCTTATCCAGGGTGATCGGTCTCACACTGCGAGGCCGAGACACTGACGCCGGCACGCCAGGCGCATCTGCATTCCGGGCAGCTGGAGAAAAGTTATTCTGATCACGGTGACTCTCATGGAAGAGAACAACCTGAACGAACTGGATCCATCTTTCGCCCAACCGCCCCCGGAGCGGGGCATCTTCTGCAACCGGACCCTGAATTTGCGTTCCCTGCGGGCCATCGGCTATGACATGGATTACACTCTCATCCATTATCATATCCATGCATGGGAGGCACGAGCCTACGAATACGTCCGGCTGAGTCTCGCCGGCCGGGGTTGGCCGGTGCAGGATCTCGTATTCGACCCCGACCTGGCGATTCGCGGTCTCATCGTCGACACGCGCCTGGGCAACGTGGTCAAGGCCAACCGTTTCGGCTACATCAAGCGGGCATATCACGGCACGTGTCCCCTGGATTTCGATACCCAGCGGCGGACCTATTCGCGGACCATCATCGATCTCAACGATCGTCGCTGGGTGGTCCACAACACCCTTTTTTCCCTCTCCCGCTCCTGCATTTACATGCAGCTGGTCGACCTGATGGACCGGCAGGCCCTACCGGAAGTTCTGGGCTATGCCGAACTGTACGACACGGTCCGGAATACGCTGAGCCAGGCGCACATGGAAGGAAAACTCAAGGGAGAGATCGTCGCCGCGCCCAAACGCTTCGTCGATCTGGATCCCGATACGCCAGCCGCCCTCCTGGATCAGAAAGAAGCGGGCAAGAAGATCCTCCTCATCACCAATTCCGATTGGGCCTACACCCGGGCGATGATGAGTTATTCCTTCGATCGGTTCCTGCCGGCGGCGATGACCTGGCGGGAACTATTCGACTTGGTCATTATCTCCGCCCGCAAACCGGAATTCTTCGCCGGTACGTCACCCGTCTTCGAAATCGTGACGGAGGAAGGCCTGCTCCAATCCTGTCCCGCCGGCATCCAGAAAAGCGGGATTTTCATGGGCGGTAACGCCTCGCTGGTGGAAGAATTCCTGCATTGCCACGGCTCGGATATCCTCTACGTCGGCGACCATATTTACGGCGATGTGCATCAAAGCAAAAATGTCCGCCGCTGGCGCACCGCATTGATCCTTAGGGAGTTGGAAGCGGAAATCCGGGAGCTGACAGAGTTCCGTAAAGAGCAGGCAGTGTTGTCAGAGCTCATGGGACGAAAAGATGAGGCCGAGATTCAATTGGCCCGTCTCAGGCTGGCGCAGCAAAGGGCCGGACGGATCGGGAGATCCGTACCCGGTGAGACATCCGCCGTTCTTGCAAAGAGCATCCGCCGCCGGCAGCAGGAAATCGCCCGCCTGGACGAGGAAATCACGCCGCTGGCCCGGGCCGCCGGCCAACTCCTGAATCCCCACTGGGGCCTTTTGATGAGGACCGGTAACGACAAGAGCTACCTGGCACGGCAAGTGGAGCGTCATGCCGACATCTACTCCTCGCGGGTGTCCAATTTTCTGGTACAGACCCCTTTTCTCTCCTTCCGCTCGCACCGGGGATCCCTCCCCCATGATCCGCTGTCCGCGCAATCGTGGGATGAGGAAGAATCCAACTGATTCCGATTCCTGATGAAGCCCTCTTTCCCTCCATCGTTGTCGCTGTCATCATGGTAGTCGTAATCGTCGTCGACAGATCGCCCCCCTCTTCTTCCGAACCATCGCCCAATAGCCGAACTTCTGTTCTGCCCGCGAAGACAGCTCCTTCGGTACGTCGCTCACTGGAGAAAACGGAATCATCAAGGGGATCATCGATCACGACTACGGCTACAATTACGACAACGACAGCGAAAACGATGGGGCAACGAACCAGAGAACGATGAGGCCCGCCATTCACATGTCGCATCGCCGTTGATCCGGCCGGATCGAACGCGCCTGGCAGATTCTGCATCTAGATATAGGGAGTATTGTTCCCGCCGCACAGGATAGATATGATCCCTTTCCAAAGAACATTTGCCCATGGGTCCGGCAGTTCGCTATAATGAAGTTCGGAGGTGGACAAGAATATGAATGCAAGATTCGGTCCCATCATCGTGCTGCTTACCTTTGCCGCCTTTTGTAGCGGGACAATTTCCGCCCAGCAGAAGGAAAAACAGAAAGGGCAGGAAGAGCAGGTGGAAGGGGTTTCCAGCATCACGGTGAAAATTCCGGCCGTGACCGTAAATGTTACGGTCACGGACAAGCGCGGCAACCTGATCAAGGGTTTGACCAAGGATTATTTCAAGGTTTACGAGGACGGTAAGGAGCAGGAGATCACCAATTTCTTTCCGGATGAGGCGCCACTGAGCATCGTACTGCTGCTGGAGACCAGTCGCCAGATCCAGGGACTGGAGTACGATTACTGGTATGCCACTCTGGACTTCATCCGCAACCTGCGCCGGGAGGATTACTGCGCGCTGGTCACATACGACATGAAACCGCGTATCGCCGCCGATTTCACCCTGGACAAGAACAAGATCATCAGTGAGGCGAACGTCAATCTCTATTTCAAGGGATTCAACGAGAGCAACCTCAGCGACGCCATCATTTTTGTGCTGGAGCGCATGGCCGAAGTGGATGGAAAGAAAGCGGTGGTTCTGCTCTCCACGGGATTGGACACATTCAGCAAGCGCAACTATGACGACGCCATCGAAGTGGCCGAATCATCGGACACGGTGGTTTACGCCATCTCCATGGGTCAGCTGGTCCGGCTGCGTTATGAAACGCGGATGTCCGACATTCTGCAATCGGATTTCCGTTTTGCCGACCTCCGGTTGAAGACATTCGCCAAAATCACCGGTGGCGAGTCCTATTTCCCGCGGTTCGCCACCGAATATCCGGCGATATTCCAGAACATCCTGCTCTACCTTCGTTACCAGTATACCCTGGCGTATACACCCCGGAATCAGGATACGGACGACGAGAAACGAAAGATCGAAGTCAAGGCGTTCTTCGATATGGACGGTGACGGCAAGATGGACGAGTTGAAAGTTCGCCACAAGAAAACGTATCGCGTAGCCATATCCGAGTAGGGAAGGACCGGCACCGGTTCATCGAGCCATCCGCCAGTCAGTGCTTCCGATCAGGTTCATGCCACCCTATCCGCGGCGCTGATGAACGCGACCCGCCGCCTGTTTCTGCGGATGGACCGCTCCATGATCCGGCGCGAACTTCAGCGAGGAGGAAAGCCATGAAACGCATCATCCGGCCGGCTGAAATTCTTCTGGTGATGGGAATGCTGACTTTCGCCGGACCGGCGGCGGGAGCAAACGAACTGCCCCACCGACCACCGGCTGTGGCCGGGATGTGGTATGCCGCGGATGCCACCCAATTGCGGGCGCAGGTGGAGGGGTACCTGGTGCAGGCGGAGGAGGCCGTCCAACGTCGTGCCGGTGAAGTTCCGGTAGCCCTGATTGTGCCGCATGCCGGCTACATCTATTCGGGCAAAACGGCAGCCAAGGCCTATGTCCATTTGCGCGGCACATCGTTCCGGCGGGCCTTGCTAATCGGTCCTTCTCATCGTGCCATGTTCAGCGGAGTCTCCATTCCGGCCGTATCCGCTTATGACACGCCTCTGGGCAGTGTCCGGCTGGATCGAGCCGCCTGCGATGGACTTCTTGAAAATCCCTTGGTCGGCAGTCATCCGGACGCCCATGTGGAAGAGCACAACCTCGAGGCCCAGCTGCCGTTTCTGCAGGTTCTATTCCCGGACATCTGCATCGTACCCATGTTGACCGGGCAACTGACAATCCACCAGATGGATCAGCTGGCCGATCTGATCTCCCCTCTGCTGGACAGTTCCACCATACTCATCATTTCCAGTGATTTCACACACTACGGTTCGAACTTCCGGTATGTGCCGTTTCATGAAAACGTGGCGACCAATCTGGAAAAATACGCCCGGACAGCTGGCCGGCACATCACCCGACTGGATTTCGAGGGCTTTATGAGCCATTGCCAAGAGACCCGCGACACGATCTGCGGCCAGCAGGGTATCGGCGTGGCCATCAAGGTTCTGCAGAACATGGCCGGGAACAAGAAGATCAACGGGAGCATCGAGGGCTTCGCGACTTCCGGCGAGATCACCCATGACTGGACGACCTCGGTGAGTTACCTGGCCGTCCTGTTCACCGATCCACCTTTGTCCCCGGCCACAGAACACACTTGCCCGGCGGATCCGGCCCCATCCTTCGCCCTGAGCGACGAGGAAAAAGAAACCCTTCTCCGCCTGGCCCGGCATACTCTGACTGCTTACCTCGCCACGGGCAAAATGCCGGAATTCGATTCGGAGCGATTCAAGCTGACACCCTCGCTCTGCGAACAGTGCGGCGCCTTCGTCACCCTGAACAAGAGGCACCAACTGCGGGGGTGCATCGGTTACGTGGTGGCGGTCAAGCCGCTCTATGTGGCCGTGCAGGAGATGGTCATCAACGCGGCGGTACGCGATCCCCGCTTCCCGCCCGTTACGGCTGCGGAATTGTCCGAAATCAAAATGGAGATCTCCGTGCTGTCTCCCTTGGAGCCGTGCGCTGATCCGAACCATGTTACGGTCGGCCGGCATGGATTGGTGATTCAAAAAGATGGCCGGTCAGGTTTGCTGCTTCCCCAGGTGCCGGTGGAATGGGGTTGGGACCGGACGCAGTTCCTGCGACAGGTTTGCGCCAAGGCCGGTCTGCCCTCCGAAGCTTACAAGGAGCAGGACGCCGTCCTGTATGTTTTTACCGCCGAGGTGTTTCATGAGCCGGAGTAGGCGGCATTTTCTCCGGTGCAGCGGGTTGAGCCTGCTGGCTGCCCCGATCGTGGGGCCCATGTCATCGCCTGTTTTTCGCAACGGGTATGCCGAGTCGATGTCCCTCGATCGCTGGCGGGGTCGGGTCGTGGTGGCCCGCAATTCCGGGTACGACTCCTTTTCGAAGAATCCGGCCGGATTGCTGGATCAGGGATTGGCCGCCCTGCTGGGAACGGAACGAGGGAGTGACGCCTGGCGGCGTCTGTTCCGGCGTGAAGATGTGGTGGCCGTGAAGGTAAACGCCCTGGCCGGTCCCCGCTTGTCTCCGGGCTGGCCGCTGGTACAGGCAGTGGTGGATGGCCTGAAAACCGCCGGTGTCCCGGCCGGCCAGATTATCGTCTGGGATCGTTCCTCACGGGAGCTGAAGCGTCTGGGCTATCCGGTGAACACATCCGGTGACGGCGTCAAGGTTTTCGGCACGGACGCCCTGCGACAGGGCTATGAGGAAACCATCACCCGGGCCGGCAGTGTCGGCTCCTGTTTTTCCCGGATCATTGCCCGCTACGCCACCGCCGTCATCAATGTGGGGGTGCTCAAGGACCACGACCTGGCCGGGATTTCCGTATTGCTGAAAAATTTCTACGGAGCGATTCACAATCCCAACAAATACCATGACAACAACTGTTCGCCCTATGTGGCCCATGTGAACAGTCATCCCGATATCCGGCAGAAACTGCGACTCAATATCGTGGATGCGCCGGTCGGCCAGTATCACGGCGGGCCGGCGTTCAACAACCGCTACACCTGGACGTTCGGCGGTTTGCTGCTGGCCGTGGACGCCGTGGCCGCCGACCGCGTGGCCTTGGACCTGATCCAGCGGCAACGACAGAGTGCCGGCCTGCGAACGCTGCGTCAGGACAACCGCTACCCCGCCTATATCGACGTCGCCGGCGAAATGGGACTGGGTGAGGCAACGCTGTCGGCGATCCGGCGAATCGAGGTTTAGAGTATGAACTCCATAAATCGCAGGCATATGATGCGGCTGATGCTCCTCGGGAGTGGCGCATACTCCCTGGGGCAGGACCGGGCACCTTCCAGCGGCAGTTCCGTGAATCTGGATGATCTCCAGTTCAAGGCGGAGCCATCCTTGCGGCCCGTGGAGGCCATGTTCTGGGAGAAGCAACCCCAGGACAAGAAGGTCAAGTGTACCCTCTGCCCGCACGAATGTGTCGTGGCCGATATGGAACGGGGAACCTGCGGAGTACGTGAGAATCGTGATGGCACGTATTACACACTGGTCCATTCCCGGTTGTGCGCTGCACACCTGGATCCCATCGAAAAAAAGCCGTTGTTTCACTATCTTCCCGGAACCAAAGCATTTTCCATTGCCACACCCGGCTGTAACCTGGAATGCAAATATTGCCAGAACTGGCAAATATCCCAGTTTCGGCCTGAGCAGATCGAGTGTATCGAGGCATCGCCCGAGGTATTGGTGGCCAATGCCAGTCGGAACGCTGCGCCGACCATCGCCTTTACCTATACCGAGCCGGTGATTTTCTATGAATATATGTACGATATTGCTGTTGCCGCCCGGCCGGCGGGCATCGGCAGCGTCATGATCACCAGCGGCTTCATCAACCGGGAGCCACTGCGGAAACTAATCCCGGAACTGGCCGCCATCAAGGTGGATTTCAAGGGCTTCACCGACGAATTTTACCGGACTATTTGTGGCGGCGAACTGCAGCCGGTCCTGGATGCCCTGGTCACCATTCGCCGCGAGGGTCTCTGGCTGGAGCTGGTGGTTCTCATTGTGCCCACCCTCAATGATTCGATTGAAGAGAACCGAAAGATGTTTCATTGGATCAAAGATAACCTCGGCAGCCATGTACCTCTGCACCTGAGCCGATTTCATCCCACCTATAAGCTGAAAAATCTGCCGGCCACACCGGTGTCCACATTGGAACGCCTCCACAGTGAAGCCCGGGATGCCGGTTTGAACTACGTCTACCTTGGCAATGTTCAGTGGGGGCATCCGGCCGAGAACACGTATTGTCACTCCTGCGGCAAGATGCTGATTCGTCGCTACGGCTTTCAGGTAGTGGAGAATCACCTGGACAAGGGGCACTGTCCCCACTGCCGGCAATCCATCCCCGGAGTGTTCACAAAATCATGAATCTGTCTCTGAAGTATAACAGGACCGAAATTGAGCTCAACCTGCCGGCGGCGCGTTTTCAGTTATTGCTGCCGCCAATAGGAGGCAGAGCAGGGGAATCAGATCCCCTGCGGGAAGGGCGGTGTTTCGACGAACCGGTTCAGCGCCCGCCCTTGCACGAGTTCCTTGAAAACAAGCGTCGCATCCTGTTGGTGGTGTCGGATGCCACCCGCCGCACCGGTTCGGCGGAGGTCGTTTCCGAGCTGGCAAAATACTTTATAAAATATGATATAAAATACGAAGAATTCAACATAATCGTCGCAACCGGAATTCATCGTCCACCGACCGAATCGGAGATTCCTGCGCTGCTGGGGGAACAGTGGCCCGCCCGGGCCCGCCTGTTGGCCTACCGGGCCGAAGATGAGAGTCACCTGGTCTATGTCGGCCGGACTTCGTTTGAAAACCGGATCTATCTGCACCATTCTTTGATCCATGCCGATGCGGTTCTCATCTGCGGCGGCGTGGGTTTTCACTATTTCGCGGGCTTCAGCGGCGGACGCAAGAGCATTCTGCCCGGACTGGCCGGCCTCGAATCTCTGAGTGCCAATCACAACCTTATTTTTCATGGGGCGGAGGAAGGCCGGCATCCCAGGGCCACGACCGCCTCCCTGAATGGCAATCCGGTGCACGAAGACATGATGGAAGCCATGGAATTGTTCGGAACAGACCAGATCTTTCTGATCAATACGCTGTTTTCGGCCGACGGCACGCGCAGCGACATCATCTGCGGTCACCCGGTTCATTCCCATCGCGAGGCCTGTCGCCGCTATCTGGACGGGCATTCCGTGGTCATTCCGCGGCCGGCCGATCTGGTGGTGGCCAGCGCCGGCGGTTTCCCGCGTGATATCAATATGATCCAGTCCCACAAGGCCATTGAGATGGCCCGCTATGCCCTACGGCCGGGGGGCACCCTGATCATGCTCGCCGCTTGCCAGGAAGGGATGGGGCATCCGGCCTTTTTCCCCTGGTTTCGCTTCGAAACGGAAGCAGAGTTCCGGCGGGAATTGCGCCGCAATTACGTCGTCAATGGACAGACGGCACTGGCTCTGTTCGAAAAAAGCCGGCGTTACCGTATTTACCTCGCTTCTGAGCTGGATCCGGCCGCAGTTCGACAGATGGGCATGCAGCCCCTTCCGCCGGCGGCGAGCGCCATTCAGGCTCTTCTGGAAGGGGAATTTAGAGCGGCCGTGGGTTATGTGCTGCCCGAAGCGGCGACGACCTTTTGTCAGCCGGCGGATGCTCGTATCGAGCGGCCGTGAATGGCGCAGCCCTTCAGTCTCGCGGGGGGATAATTCCCGTTGTCTCAAGAAATCCGGCCACATCGCGCCAGAACTGACTCCAGGATGGCGGACAGCTGTTGTGTCCGGCTTCGTAGGTGATCATCTGACTGTGTCGTGCAGTCGCATGCAGGGCCACACCGTGGGAATAGGGAACGATACGGTCGTGCCGGCCGTGAATGATCAGGATGGGGCCTGTGTAACGTTCCACCACGGCGCGGTTATCAAACGGATCGAGAATCAGGAATGACGGAGCGAGATAGCGTCCGGCGAACGACCGGACACTGGTAAAGGTGGACATCAGGATCATGGCGGTGGATGGCCGGGCGGCGGCCAGCAGGCACACAGCCCCGCCGCCTACGGACCGCCCGAAAAGGACGACCCGTGACGCATCGATGTCCGCTCGCCGGGTCACGTCATCGTAGGCGGCAGTGAAGGCCATGCGGATGCTTTCCTGGGACGGAGACCCGGCGGAACGGCCGTAACCCGGATATTCCACCAATAGCAAGGCCACGCCCATTTCCACAAAAGGATACAGTTCATGTGGCCAGTATTCAATGAGCTCGCCGTTACCGTGGGCATAGATGACCACCGGGTATGGTCCACCGGTGGATGATTGCGGCAGAATCAGCCAGGATTCCACCCGCCCGAAATCGGTGTCCACCCATATTTGTTTCAGGCCGGGGATATTCTGTGGTGGATCCGAGGCGGCAGGAGTGAAATGTCGCGGGAAAAGCATGCGCCGCTGCATCACGAACATCAGGGCGAGATAGGCCACATAAGCGAAGATCAGCAAAAGGAATATTCTGAGCATACGTCTCCCGAGGATATGCCGGACAGTCATCATACGCCTGCCGATACCGGAATTCCACCCGTCCGCGTGACGTCAGGTGCGCAGATTCAGGACCAGGTAGAATCCCGTAAATCCGAAGAAAAGGTTGGGCGCCCAGGCTGCCAGCAGCGACGGAATGATGCCGTGGCTGCCGATGGCGCTGAATACATTGAACAAGGCCCAGAAAAGAATTCCCGTCAGGATACTCACGGCAACGCCGTACAGGGCCCCTCTTTTACCCATCATGAAGGAGAAAGGGAGCCCAATGAACAGCATGATGAGATTGACCAGGGGATAGGATATTTTTTTGTGCAGGTCCACTTCCAGACTGAGAGTTTCGAAGCCGCCCCGGCGGAGTTTGTGAATATAGGCGGACAGCTCGGCATAGGACATCTTATCCGATCTCTTCAGTTCCGTCTTGAAATAGGCCGGATTCTCCGCCGCTGTATATGTGAGTTCTTGAAACCGGTCAAAATGATAGGTCGCTTGCCGGAAATCCCTTTCCCAGCCGTTATAGAGCACCCACTCCCGGCCCTCGGCATTCCAGCCGGCCTGCGGGGCAAACAGGCGCCGGCGCAGCTGGGCCTGGCGCAGATTCAGTTCGAAGATGGTGAGGTCGGCAAACACGTTCCGGTCGTAGTCGAAATAGCTGTAATGGTAGATCGTGCGATCATTCCCCATGATCCAGGTGATGTCGGGGCGATAATATGTCTGTACCTGGTGCCCCTTGATTTCGTGCAACAGATCGTCCTGGCGCTGGTTGGTGTAGGGAAGGATAAACTCCTGCAGCACAAACACGCCCAGCGACAGCAGGACCGTCACCAGGACGATGGGCGATGACATCCGATAAATGCTGATACCGCAAGCCTTGAGTGCCGTAACCTGGCTTGTTTTTTCCAGCACCCCGAAAAAGACCAGGATGGAGATGAGAATGCACAACGGGATGATGAGCACCAAAATCATGGGGGCAACGAAGAGGAAGTATTCCACAATCTTGGTGGCTGGGATCTGGTTGGTGTAGATTTCGTCCAGCAGCTCGAAGAGTGTAAATATGGTGAAAAGAAGAAGCCCGCCCATGATGGTGAGAGCCAACAATTTTAAGAATTCCTTCAGAATGAACGTATCCATGACCCGGGCGAACCGGTATTCCATCTCCGACACATTTGTGCGACCCGGCACCAGCCGTTGCCGCAATGCCCGCCACACCGTAGCGACCAGATCGCGCAGCCGGAAAAAACCGCGGTTCACATGTCTGAGGAAGGTACGGGTCAGCCAGCGGCGCAATGTACGATGGTCATTATTGGCCGACAGCAAAAAAAAGACACCGCAAACGGTGAACAGAATATTCGCAATCCAGACTCCGAAACCGATAGGGAAAAGTCTGTAATGAACACCCGCCTTCCAAGAATAGGCAAAGATCAGGTAATACAGAAAGACAACAAAAAGGGAGATGACGAAGCCGGAAGAGCGGCCGCCACGTCGGGTGCTGAGACCGAGGGGCACCCCCAGCAGACCGAAAACGATACAGGCGAAGGGCAGAGCCAGGCGACGATGATACTCCAGCTCGAGATTATGGCGGCGATCATTGTCGTCTTCAGGGCCGTCGGTTTTCATTTCCCGGGCCAGTTCGGCCATGGTTTTCTCGCGGTTTCGCTTGGGCACCCGTTCCAATGGAGTCAGGTTCAGATTTTGCAGGGGAATGTCGAGGGAGCCGAAATAGGTAATGGCGTCGGACGACGGATCTGCCGTGGAAACCGTATAAATCTCGCCGTCCTCCAGATGCAGCTGCAGCAGTTCCCGGGAGGGATGGATGAAAATATTCCCCCGCCGGGCAAGGTATACCTTCTGTTGGGACCCGCCACCGTTCTCCACCAGAAATATGCCTTTCCACGTCTCCGTGCTGCGATCGATGTCGTCGACATAGAAAATAAAATTTCGGAATCGTTCGTTGAAGACCCGCGGCTGGATTTCCGTGGTCAGTTGGGAAAGCGCCACATCATATTGTAGCGTCCGAAAATGATTATTGGCCTTCGGGGCCAGGGTAGTGGTCAGCAGAAAAGTCACGCCGAAGAGCAGCAAAGCCATGACGATGACGGGACCGATCAGTCGAAAGACGCTGACGCCGCAGGCTTTGAGGGAAATGATTTCGCTATCGGCGCTGAGACGACTGTAACAGGAGATGATGCCGATGAGCAAGGCGATGGGGGTGGTGAAAAACAGGACGTTGGCCAGGACGATGAGAATCACTTCCATAAACGTTTGGATGGATGTGCCGGAGGTAATGAGCAGCTGGGCGAAACGCTGAAATTCCTTGGAAAAGGCAATGAAGGTAAGCACCACCAGGGCAATGGCGATGGTCGGCAGGCTCTCCTTGTAAATCAGCTGATGAATGATCTTCATCTAACCCTGAGCGAGATAATAATTAGCGTGAAATTGTATCACACTCAGGAGTTAAAATCACCTGTCGAAAAGTGTTGTTTTCGGACACCAAGGCGGACTTCAGTCATGAAGATATATATCTGATCACGGCCAACTTAATTACCGGCCAGCAGGTTGGCGATGGCCAGGAGGTCGGGCGCATCCACCACCTGATCCTGATTCATATCGGCGTTGCGGCGACCGGTGTCACTCAATTCCATCATGCCGTTGGCGTGACACGTAGCCAACACCAGGTCGCGGACGGAGCAAACCCCGTCACAATCCGCGTCACCGGCGTGACGGGGCGGCCAGGCACTGTAGGTAATCTCCAGAAAAGTGCGTTGCCCGGCGGAATACTCGCTGGCTTTGAGTCCGGTGGAGGTGAGGGAGTCGTTCACCAGTATCATCCCGTAATTGGCTCGGATTCCAGCCGTCCACTGCTGCACGATGTCCGTCACGTCGATGAGAGGATAAAAATCATGGTCCACTCCGTCCAGCAACTCCGTCGAGCCCAACCAGTCATCGTAATCTCCGCCGGGGGTGGACCACGGGGTGCCGGACATGGCGGAATTCCAGGTGACGCCTGATTCGGTCCAGGGGGTATTGATCCGGTACAGATCCAGGTATTGATCGGGCTGCCAGCCCGTCTGGTTCCAGCCGTAGAAACCGACGACGGCCGATTGGATGTATTGACCGGAGAGGGCCGGTGGAAAATTGAATTTCACGGAGTAGTGCGTGAACACGGAGGCCCAGTTGGCGCTGCCGTAATTGGTGTCGGGTGCATTCGGATTCAGGAAGGCATCGTCTACGTCGGTAGTGTTCTCCAGACGGATGAGCTGTGTTTCCTGCGGTAAGTATACGGATGCCTCGTTGGACCAGGCCGACGGTCCGAAATCGTTGACGGCCCGAACACGATACGTATACGTATGGAGGGGTTCGGGCGATGGATCCACGTAGGTAGTGGAGTCGGGTGGGACCGTGTCGTCCAGCAGAATGAATGTTCCGTCATCCATTTTTCGTACCAACGAGAACCCCTCCTCGTTGGTACTAACATCCGTCCATGAAAGATGAATATCACCGGCGCTGATTCCGGCGGTGAGATCGGCTGGGGGGTCGGGTGGATCCGCGGCGATAACGGCCGTCGCCACATTGGACGGTGCCGAATCGCAGGGAACGCCACTGCCGTTATCATACCGGTGAGCCACCACCCGGTACCGATAAGTGGCGGAGCCAAGGCCGCCGTCCAAGTAGTATATCGTATCGGCCGTAACCCAGTCGTAGGCGTTGTTCCAAACGCCGTCGTCGACTTGCCGCTGAATGAGGAAACCGTCTTCATTGGGCTCCGTGGCGTTATCCGTCCAGGACAGTTCGATCTGGCCCAGCAGGGAATCCGGCGAGGCGACCAGACTGGTGGGGCAGGGGACGCACTCGTTACCGTCCCAGCCCGCCAGGCGGGCAAACATCCACCAAGCCGCTCTTCCCTTCAGGATGCAGTTGATGTTGGCTTCAGCCGGGCTGTCGGAGTGGGCGCACCCGCTGCAACCGGCGGTAAGATCGGCCAGCTCCGAAGTGGGATTGGCGGCGATCCATTCCACAGCCCAATTGCCGTCGTCGTAGTCGAGGTCATCCTCGAGCCCCAAGTCCCAGTAATAGAAACCGTCCGGGTCATAGGCCTCAATATCGGCGAAATCAAACAGGATCCGCGCGTGGGTCAGGCAATGCTGGCGGATGGTCTCATTGTTGTAATGCACATTGCCATTGCCGGTATCCGGATCGTAGAATTGGTATTCGCCCTGTCCTTCGGCGTGCCCTGTCATAAAAACGAAAGCGACGTCGGGATATTCGGCGATGAGTTTTTCCATGTTTTCCAGGTACCGCGCGGCGTTATGGCCGTTGATGCTGCACCATGACCACATGATCACGTTGATGTGGCTGTTGACCGGATTGTCCAGCAACTGCCGGGTGGCTACCACCCAGGGCGTATCGCCGTTCTCATCCACCCAGTCTCCCTGGCTCAGATCGGCGCAACCGGGGATGCCTTCATCATCCAGGTCCAGAGCGCCGGGCCGGGCACCGCTGTCATCCCAATCATACAGGGATCCATACAGCGGATAGTCCCGTAAACGATCCATGCCGGTAATGAGCTGGCTGCCGTGGGAAGTATGCTGATAAGCGATATGCAGGGTGTTCTTTGCCTGGATGATCCATTCTTCGGGGATTTGCGCCGAGTCTGTACTCTCGTGACCGACGACAAATCCCTGAGCGAAGACCACGATGCCGGCCAGCATCGTTAACGAAGCCGCTACTAAGAGTCGCATCAATACCTCCTGAGAAGGGTTGCGGCGGAGAATAAAACGTCCCGGTCACCAGCGACCAGGTCCGAAAAAAGAATCACAGAATGTCAAATTAATGCAACACATGTGCCAAATATATCACGACAGGATATCCATGGAATCCTTGAAGGATACGCATGCTGGTCATGTGACTCCCCACATTCACTGCCACAAAATGTTACCGTGACCGCCCCCGGATGTCATCGCAGCCCCATGATGGCCATTCGCATTACCCGGCGGAGAGCAGGGAAAACTGGATTTGTCCCCATCGTCGGACAGTGAAGCGTCCGCCGGCCGGCGCGCGCACAGAAACATGCCGGCGGAAAGCAGCGGCCCACAAACCGTCCGGTGGATAGACTTTTGTGCAAGTGTTTTTTTACTGTGAGATAGGGGGAAGGAGCCGTCAAGGGAGGAAGAAGACGGAAGGAACTAGACTTCGTGTCAGATGAGGAATCACCGGCAAAATGTCCGGCCGATACCGGCGCCGCCCCGAACACCATGCCGGCGGGGATCCACGGCGGCGCCGATCGCATCATTGCGGCGCATTCCTATTGGGCCGCACCATCCGGATCAGAACGGAAGAAATTGATCAGAATTCCTTTTTCCGTGTGAACGAAGAAGCCCATGTCGATGGAATGGGTCAGGTCCATTTTTACGTCCAGCTGCCAGGGATCGGACGGTGAGGAGGCGAAACACTTGATCACGAAATCCTCTTCGCCCGCATAGGCCGTATGGCAGTCGTAAAAATAGCCCACGCCGGTATAAACACCTTTGTGGTCACTCGTGTTCACTTCGAGAACGTATTTACCCGAACAGCTGCAAATGGTAAGCACACATTGGCCGTTGTCGTCCTCGATGATGATGTCCGGGTCACACACCGGCAGGATGATGACGTAACCCAGGTCGAAACAGATATCGCCATCGGTAATCACCGCCATGGCCCAGGGAAAGATGCCGGGTATGTCGTACACATGGGTGGCGTGGGCGCCCAGGGCGGTGGATCCGTCCCCGAAAGACCACACCACTTCGGAAAACTCGGCACCGGAGACATCCGTATCGATATCGAACTTGACGACTTTGCCTTCATACGTCATGTGGGGATGGGCATAGCCGCTGCACAGCAGATCATCGGGGATATCGGCCATCTTCAACAATTGCCAACCGCCAGCCGGCATCGGCTGCCTGTCTGCCAGGGATGACAGTGGCACAGGCGGCATGGCTGGCGGCACCAGGTTCATGGGATTGGCCGTTCCGATGAAGAGACCGTCCTCATCGGCCAGCATGGTCCGGATGCCGTAATTGAGGTAATTGCCGAGGCCGGAGATATTTTCCGGCTTGGCCGCCAGATTGATGGACGCAACCCGGAACAGGTCAGCGCCGAAAGGGGTCATCGGCAACTTCAGCGCATCATGAGGCACTGTGCCGAATTTCTGTCCCAGGACCGTATCAATAACGTCATACAGCAGATAACTCCAGTCGAACGTGCCGATATAGAGCTGGTTGTTGTAGACGCTCATCGCCCAGGTGTAATTGTTAAAGAAATTGTCGAATCCGGAAAAACCGTGCATGGGATGACGGTCATATTCATGCATGTTGTTGGGTTGGATACTCCAGCCCTGTTGAGGATCATAGGCCGGCAGGTAGGGCATGCCATAGGCCAGCTTGATATGCTGATACTTGTCGGGATCGCCGAAATCCTTGCCGACAAAGAGCGTCGTGTTACGCCAGGTTCCCAGCAAGGCCAGAAGAGCATCATCCAGCGTCGAAAGCTCGATGCCGTAGGCCTGCAGATACGCCAGGAAACCGGTCATCGGTACGTGCATGGTGCCCCAGTACAGACGCCCCTGGAAGGACGCCAGGGCCCCGCCACCGTACGTGCGGGCCACCACCGGATCCGGTTCGTAATCATCGACTTGCCAGACCTTTTCCCAACCCGCGGCGTGGGCAGCGGTCAGGCCGCCGGCGGGGATGGGCGGGCTCATGTAGAGACCGGCCAGGTTGGATTCCATGAGAATGTCGATATTGGGCCAGGTGGTCACGAAAAGCCGGCCGTCGTGCAGCGCCATGTTGGCCGCATCCGTGTCCAGAATTCCGACGACTTCGAAATCAAAGAGGTCGACGAAATTCTCCAGAAAACGACCGTTATGGAACCTGGGCAGATCGCCGGTCCAGCGCAATAGATGCCCGCCGCCGCCGGTGCAGCTGACCCCCAGGTACATGACGCCCTCAATGGTGGAAATATTCCGGATATTGTTGTAACCGGGGAGGTTGATGGCCGATAAGAACATGCCGCTGGCAGCGTCGAAGGCGAAGATGTTGACGCCGTCGATCATGCTGGGCCCGGCCAGGAAAACGAGATCGCCGAGGGAACCGGCGGCGCGCAACCCAACGGTGGTGAGCAGCAACAGCTGGTGGGAAAAGGGGATCTGGAGGGTTTTCTCCTCCAGGGTCATGGTTTCAACATCGTACATGAAGATACGCGGCGGACGCCAGTCCGTCGGGTAGCCGGGTGGAAACGGCGGACTGGGTAGGAAGAACTGGCTGGCATAAAATTCACAAACCCAGGAGTTTGTCTGGAGCGGGGGTAGCAGCTGACCCAGACCCATCATCTCGCCCAGAACCATGCATTGTGTATTGCTCATGGTACCGTACCAGATTTGGGTTCCTGTTTTGGTCATGCCCCAGATATAGGCGTCGTTGGTCTTGGGCTGGCTGCCCGGCGGGCAGGGGAGTATCAGATTGAGATCGTAAAAGTTGTTTGGATCGCCGATCCCGTAAAAACATTCATCCGGCTGGGCCTGGGCCAATAGCTGCCAGTAAAGCCAGTGACCTTTGTCGGCTTTATCGGCTTTGATATCGGCATAATGGTCCAACCAGAAATTCTCGAGCTCTTCGAAGGTCATTTCTCCAAAGAGAGGCCCGACAATAATCAGGCAAAAGATGAATGAGAAAATTAGGTTGCGGTAACGCAAAACACACCTCCAAGTATGAATTGATTCAACAGATTGATCAGATAACAGCGAGCGAACGATCGCTCGGAAAATCCATGCGTTATGAGAGGTATCGCGTCCTCTTACATGTTGCGTCAGGTCCGTCCAATAAATGATGCAAAAGAAAGCATTGATCAGGTTCATTTTATGACAGAGTTTCATTCTTCGCAATGAAATATTTGTACCAATTTCGTCGCAAAAGTAGTGAATTTTCCGATACGTCGGGTGGGGGGACAACGCGAGGGGGCTTAGTCGGCGGCCGCCAAGGAAGTGCTGAAAACTCCGTATTTATAATGTCTGATAAGATATATTATGTCAACTAACAGATGTGATTTCCGGTCCCATCAATGAATCCACCTGCACAGACACCAAAATATTGTTTTGCATTATTCAGAGTCATGGTCTATAGTTATCCGTTATTTGCCATATCATCGAAGGATGGCACCCATGCCCCATATTCCTTTTAAGTACGCTCCACGGCTCATATGGAACGGTACGCGCAATTTTTTCACCAATCGGCCGCTGATTGTTTCCTTTGAGATCACGCTCGCCTGCAACGCCAATTGCCTGCACTGCGATATTGGCGGGCCGGTTCCCAACGAGAAAAGAATCCCCCCGGAAGCCTATCGAAAATACATCGATGAGTTCAAGCCGGTGGTCGTTCAGCTTTCCGGAGGCGAACCGCTGCTGCGAAACGATATTCAGGATATTGTCCGCAATATAAAAATCAATCCATTCAATCCGTATACCATTCTGGTCACCAATGGCTGGCTTCTGACCAAGGAACGTTACATCGCCCTGCGCAAGGAAGGTGTCAATCAATTCTCTGTTTCCCTCGATTTTCCTGATGAAAGACATGATGAATTCCGCGTAATGAAGGGGCTATATCGTCGTTTAGATAAACAAATACCTGAAATCGTAAGTATCGCGGATGGCGATGTGGTGCTGAATACGGCTATCACCTCCCGCAACGTTCGGGAGCTGCCGGACATCATCGAAAATGCCCGTCGCTGGGGAGTTTGTTTGAGTTTCAGCGTATACACTCCCCTCCGAACCGGCAATCACGAATTGACGGTGCATACGGATGAGGATATTGCATTTCTGACAAAAATATTTGATAACTGCAAGAAAAAAAAGGGAATATATTCTTCTGTCGTGAATTCCGCCTATAACCTGGACGGACTTCTCCAGTTCATCCGGGATGGTGATATTCCCAACTGTTCCGCCGGTAAACGGTTTCTGGTTGTTCGACCCGATGGACTTCTCAATCCATGCTCCTTGCAGCGCATTCAATTCGAAAATCAGGCGGATATGATTCGTGAATTCAGTTCAAGAAATACCTGCGGCGGCTGTTATGTTTCCATCCGCTCCTATGTAGAGATCTCCTTCCCAAAGCTGTTCTGGGAGAATGTCTCCATGCGGGTCCTGAACCAACGGCGTTCTGTTACCGCGCCCGGCGGCGAGTAAGTCGTTTCAGAATTTTCGCTTCTTCCACCGGTTTCGTTCATCCAAACTTCAAGACTTCAGGTATGGGAGGCGGCATTCAGCATGGAAGTCAAGGTAATCTGGAGCGAGGGGATGGCCTTCGAAAGCCATCAGAACAATCACAAAATCATGCTGGATGCCGAGGCCCGCTTCGGCGGCCAGGACAAGGGCCCCCCCCCAAAAACCCTTGTACTTTCCAGTCTGGCCGGTTGCACCGCCATGGACGTGATCAGTATTCTCAATAAGATGAAGATATCGCCCGAATCATTCAAAGTGAAGGTAGAAGCAGATTTATCGAAGGAACATCCGAAGGTCTTCACCCGGATTCATCTCACCTATTTTTTCCAGGGCAATGACCTGCCCCTGGATAAGTTGGAAAAGGCCGTCAATCTCTCCCAGGAGAAATATTGCGGCGTTTCGGCCATGCTGTCCAAAGTGTGTCCCCTCAGCTACGAAATCATCACCGAATCCGCCTGATGCTGCCCAGGCATTCCTCATCCGAATATCGCCCCTCCCGGGGGCCCCTGCCCTGCCCGGCACAAGGGCCATGCCCCACCGCTTCGGCGGGAGAGGTGGCAGGGACGTTATTCGAAAAATTGGATGCTGATGGGATCGGGGATGAAGGTGCACAAGAAAATAATGAGCGCTACCACCGCCAAGATCCGACGGGACCGGCTGACCGGCAGGTCATCGAACAGGGTGGGCGGATGTCGCAAGCGGAGGACGATCAGAATCAGGGCGAACAGCAGATAACTGGGGAAAAAAATGATGGAATTCAGTGTCAGGACAATAAAGAAAACGAAGGATACCACCCGGTGTCCTCGGGGGCCGAACAACGCATAGACAATGTGGCCGCCGTCCAACTGTCCGATGGGCAGCAGGTTTAGACTGGTGGCCACAAAACCGAAAAACGCCGCCCAGCCCAGCGGATGCAGGGCGATGGCGTGGGACGCGACACCGTCCGAAAAAAATGCCTGTATTCCCAGATACGTCAGAAGATTATCTCCAAAAACCAGAACCAGTCCTCGGGGTTCCACCACGCTGGGCGCACTCAAATAGAATCCGGCCAGGTAGACCGGGATGGCGGCGACCATGCCCGCCAGGGGGCCACCGATACCCACGTCAAACAACTGGCGGCGGTTGCGAAATGGTTGCTTGATTTTGATCACAGCTCCCAGGGTACCGAAGGAGAGAATGGCCGGTCCGGCCGGAAATGGGATGGGAAACGGGGGTGTTGAATGAAGTCGGTAATACCGGCAGACAAGGAAATGGCCCATCTCATGGCTGAGCAGGATGAACAGGATGCCGCCAGCATATGGCAAACCGCGCAGCAACAGCTGGGGGTGTTGCCAGATGTCGGTTTCGGCAATCAGGATGCCGGTGGTGGCGTAGCGAAACTCGATATCCCAGAAAAATCCGGCCAAGGTGGCGGTGAACAGGGTAATCAGCAACAACACACCGGCGCGAATGATATTCTTCTTTTCACGCTGTAGATAGGATACGGACTGGTACGCGGTCAGATCAAAGGAGGGGCCCAATTTATCCGGCGAAGGGAACAACAGGCCAGGCTCTTCTTTCAAGCGGTAGTGCCTTCACTGCTACTGAATGTGATCGGATGAAAGATTCTTGCCTGGTTTGAAACGGACCGTCTTGCCCAACGGGATTTCCACTTCTTCGCCGGTTTTCGGGTTCCGGCCGATGCCGGTCTTGCGATTCTTGACGATCAGGACCCCAAACCCCCGGAGTTCAATGCGTTCCCCTTCCTTGAGAGACTCCTTCATGGCGTCGAAGAAGGCATTGACCACTTCCGCGGCCTTGACTTTCGTGACCCCCAGACGATCGGCGACTCTTTGTATAATGTCCTGCTTGATCACGCTTCAAACCTCCACAAGAATTGCTGAGTATTGTTTATACAATTAACATAAAGAGAAATGGGAAATCAATAGAAAAAATCGGAAATCTTTTCATCTTGAATTATTTAGACAGGAATGTTACACTCACCCGTCTCTTCAGGCCAAGACGGAGGTTTCCTGTATATGACTGACGTCTATCCATTTAACGAAATCGAAAGTAAATGGCAAAAATTATGGGAAAAAAATGATTTGTACCGCTCCGTTGACTTTGCCGGGGAGAAATACTACGTGCTGGAGATGCTGCCCTACCCTTCCGGGAAATTGCACATGGGTCATGTCCGGAACTACAGCATCGGCGATGCTCTGGCCCGCTATCAGCGGATGAAAGGCTACAACGTTCTCCATCCCATCGGTTGGGATGCTTTCGGATTGCCGGCCGAGAACGCGGCCATCAAGCATGGCATTCACCCCGAGAAGTGGACACTCGACAATATCGCCTATATGAAAAGCCAAATGCGGCGGTTGGGATTCAGTTATGACTGGGAACGCGAGCTGGCCACCTGCCTGCCGGATTATTATCGCTGGAACCAGTGGTTTTTCATCCAGATGTTTCAAAACGATCTGGTGTATAAAAAAACGGCCATGGTCAATTGGTGTGACGCCTGCCAGACCGTACTGGCCAACGAACAGGTGGTGGACGGAGGATGCTGGCGGGACGGGACACCCGTTATCCAGAAAAAACTGAGTCAGTGGTATATCCGCATCACCCGCTACGCCGCCGAGCTGCTGGCGGATCTGGAAGGCCTGACCGACTGGCCGGAACGGGTGCGTGTCGCCCAGACCAACTGGATCGGGCGTTCAGAGGGAGCCAATGTGCTCTTTGCGGTCGACGGCACCGGGGTGGAGATTGAAATTTTCACCACTCGTCTCGATACCATCTACGGGGCCAATGCCGTTTTTCTTTCGCCGGCTCATCCGCTGGTGGAACAATTGCTGGAAAATCATCCACGCCGGCCGGAACTGGCCCGCCAAATCGAGCGGATGACCAATCAGGTCATGGCGGACCGCACCTACCAGGGCACCACCAAAGAGGGAATTTTCCTGGAACGATATGCCATCAATCCGTTTAACGGTGAGCGATTGCCCATCTGGATTGCCAATTTCATCCTGATGGGATACGGCACCGGCGCCATCATGGCCGTGCCGGCCCATGACCAGCGGGATCACGAGTTTTCCCGTAAGTATCAACTGCCCATCCGACCGGTTATCCAACCCCCGCCGGATCACCCGACCGCGGCTGACGACACCTTGATCTATACCGGGTACGGGCGGCTCATCAACTCGGGACTTTGGACCGGTCTGGATTCCGCCACGGCCATGGACCGCATGGCGGAACACGCCGCGGCAAATGGGTTCGGCAAGGCGACGGTCTCCTACCGTATCCGCGACTGGGGGATCTCCCGGCAACGCTACTGGGGAACGCCCATCCCCATCGTTTACTGCGATCATTGTGGAACGGTACCCGTTCCTGAAGCGGAGCTGCCGGTCCTGCTGCCGCCCTTGCGGAAAATCGATTACCGGGGTGGTTCTCCCCTGCTCAATATCGAGGAGTTCGTCCATGCCGAATGCCCCCGTTGCCGGCGTCCGGCTCGCCGGGAGACGGACACCATGGATACATTTGTCGATTCATCCTGGTATTATCTGCGCTATACGAATGCCCGCCTGTCCGGCAATCCGGTGGAGCCCGAAATCGTCAGGTACTGGTTCCCGGTGGACATCTACATCGGTGGCATTGAGCACGCCACCGGCCATCTGATCTACACCCGTTTCTGGTGGAAGATGATGCGCGATCTCGGCCTGGTGACGGGCGCGGAACCGGTCAATCGGCTGTTGACCCAGGGCATGGTGATCAAGGACGGCGCTAAGATGAGCAAGTCGCTGGGCAATATTGTGGATCCGGATGCCATTATGAAAGATTTCGGTGCCGACACCACCCGGCTTTTCATTCTGTTCGCCTCACCGCCGGAAAAGGACCTGGACTGGAGCGGCACGGATATCAAGGGATGCTTCCGCTTCCTCAATCGCCTGTACCGCATTGTGCGCAGACAGCGGCGGTGGATCGCCGCCCCGCCCGGGCCGATCCCGGGGCCTGACATCCTGGACGAACGGCAGTCAGTCTTGCTGCGCAAAACGCACCGGACCATAGACAAAGTCAGTCGGGACATCGACGAACGGCTGCAATTCAATACGGCCATCGCCGCCTGCATGGAATTGCTGAATGAGATGTACACATTTGAACAGGGCGGCATCAGGACGGCCCATGATCAATGGGTCTTTCGGATGGTGACCAAGCGCCTGCTCCTGCTGGCGGCTCCTTTCGTACCGCACCTGGCCGAGGAACTATGGCACGTGATCGGTGAGCCCGGCTCTGTTCTGTTGGCCGAGTGGCCGACGGCGGACCCGGACCTGCTGGTGGAAGATTCACCCCTTGTCGAGATCCCGGTTATGATCAACGGCAAACTGCGGGACCGCATCCTCCTGCCTGTGGAGGCAGAACAGGAGCAGGCCGTAGCCGATGCCGCGGAAATTCCGAAGATCCGGAAACTTCTACAGGAAAAACGCATCGTTAACTCGGTGTATGTGCCCGGAAGAATCATCAACTTCATTGTAAAATGATGCTTTTCAAAACCATACTCATCAGCCTGATCCTGCTCCTTCCGACGATGGGGTGCGGGTACCGCATGACCGCCCGTTACAACAGTCTGCCTCCGCATATCACCACCATCGCCGTTCCCTCCTTTGAGAATCGGACCATGCAATTCGATCTGTCCGCCAAGCTGACCCAGGCGGTCAAACGCGAGTTCATGGAGAGGTCCGCCTGCCGGATCTCCAGCGACGAAGCGGAGGCCGATGCCGTCCTGCACGGCATCATCTCCGGCTATTCGGTGACGCCCATCGCCATCAAGCGGCAGAATGTCGGCACCTCCTTCCTCATCACCCTGACGGTGAAGATCGTGTTTTCGGACCGTCGCGAAGACCGGGTTCTATATTCGAATCCGTCGTTCATTCTGCGGGAGGAATACATTTTGTCCGAGCGGAACGTGGATTTCTACGTGGAGGAGGGACCGGCCATCGAACGGGCGGCCCAGGCGTTTGCCGACAGATTGGTGGCCACCATTCTGGAAGATTTTTGATCATGCCCGGAACCATGTCGAATTACTGGACATTCGAGAACAAGCTCCGCAAAGGACAACCGGAGCCTTGCGTGTCTTTTTTCGGCGAAGAGGCCTATTTACACCGTCGGGCCATCGATCTTCTCAAAAAGGTGGTCCTGAACGACCACGCGGACTGTTTCAATTACACCATGGCCTATGCCGAAGAGGTTAATTTGGCCGAATTCCTGGCCCAATCACGCACGGCATCCATGCTGGCCGGCCCCAAACTCATGATCCTCCGCCATTGCGAAAAAATAGGCGCCAATCAGTTGCCGGTCCTGGAGTATTTTCTGAAGCAGCCTTCCGCCAAAAACATCGTTCTCTTCGATTTTTCACCGGACATCGAGTTGTGGCGCATGAAAAGCTCCGGCGGAGCCGGGCAGAAACTCCACAAGATGATGCTGCAGCATACGGACGCCTTCGAGTTTGAGCGGTTCCGGCAGCCCCAACATTTGGTCCAGTTTTTACGGAATCTGGCCCAGGAAGCTCCGTACCGTTTTGAGGACGACGCCCTGAAGTACCTGACGGATCGTCTCGGCGGAGATCTGGAGCTGATTGTCCAGGAAATGGAAAAAGTGTGGATTCTGATCGGTGCCCAAGGAATTATCCGGCAGCGGGATATGGAACACCTGGTCGGCCGGCATCCCTACGCCACCATCTTCGATCTCATCAACGCCCTGGCCCGTCGTGATGCCCGCCAGGCGATGGAGCGGCTGGAAGTCATGCTCGGTCAGGGCGAGCCGCACCTGTACATTCTATCCCTGCTGACTCGTTTTTTCCGTCAGGCCATGCTATATAAAAGCCTTGTCCGGCAGGGCAAATCGCGTAACGAGATCAAGGTCGCGATGAATATCCGCTTTGACAAGCCGCTGGATGATCTTCGCCTCAGTCATCAGAATTATCGCCAGCAGGATCTGTGGGCCTGTCTGCAGCTGATCGGCAAAGCCGACCAGGCCTTCAAAAGCAGCCGTGTCAACATCCGGACGCACCTCGAATTCCTGCTGCTTACCATCTGTCGAACCGGTCAATGACCACACGATGAAGACCGAAGAACTCAAGGCTCGACTTAAGGAAGTACTACATTTCTCCACATTTACGGAGGCAGAAACGTCGCTGCGCGTAATTCATGCACTGTATGAGGATTGCCGCGCCACCCGCGACGGGGAGGGGATGACGCTCTGCCGCCAACGGATTCTGGACGCCAAAAAACGCGCCCTGCTCATTGCCCGAAATCCAAAAGTTGCTCCTCGCAAACGGGACCAAAAGAAGGAGATGCACCTCTGGTTTTCCTTATGGCTGGAAAATGCGGACACCTTTTTTGTGTGGCTGGATCTGCGAAAGAATACCCGTGCCTTTCAGGAGTTGTCGAAGTCCGAGGAATCGAATGCATAATTTTTCTGGTTGTGACGGCAATAGATAAAATGCTAATTATATAAACAGAACACCATCATTCGTCCGTTCGGGTGAGCGGCACTTTTTTTGGGACGGATCGGCACATTATGTATCCGAAAATTTATTTGAAACCCGGCAAAGAAAAACCGCTGACCGCCCATCACCATTGGGTGTTCTCGGGGGCCATCCTGAAGCGGGACCCCGAGATCATCGCCGGTGCGATCGTGGATGTCTGCTCGTCCGATCATAAATATCTGGGCACTGGATATTTCAATGACAAAACATCCATCGCCGTCCGCATGCTCTCTTTCGAGCCCACGACCATCGACGGCAACTTTTTTTGGGAGAGAATTTACCGGTCCTGGCAGTACCGCCAGAAACTTTTTGCCGAGACAGATACCAATGCGTTCCGGGTCGTTTTTTCCGAGGGCGACTTCCTGCCTGGCCTTATCGTGGACAAGTACGGTTCAGGACTGGTCCTGCAAATCCAGACACTCGGCATCGACGGCTTTCGAAATGAACTCGTGGAACTGCTGAATGTGATGCTGCGACCCGATTTCATCCATGAGCGGAGTGAAGGGGCTGCCCGGGCGGAGGAAGGCCTGACGGATATCAACCGGACGTTGTGGGGAACGCTGCCGGGAAACCCCGTGGAGATTCGGGAGAATGGTGTTGTTTTCATCGTGGACGTGGTCCAGGGGCAAAAGACGGGATTCTTCCTTGACCAGCGGGACAACCGACACCTGATTCGCCGAGTGGCAAAGGGCAAAACCGTTTTGAACTGTTTCGGCTATACGGCCGGTTTCGCTGTTTATGCCGCACTGGGGGGCGCCACGCGGACGGTGACCGTCGATTTATCCGAACCAGCGTTGGCGCTCGCCCAAGAGAATTTCCGCCGTAACGGACTGGATCCGGGTCGGCATGAATTTGTGCGGGAGGATGTCTTTCAGTACCTGCGCCATTGCCGGGACAAATTTGATATCATCATCCTCGATCCGCCGGCCTTCGCCAAAAAACAGACCAATTTGACGGCCGCCTATCGCGGCTACAAGGATATCAATTTGCATGCCTTGAAATGCATCCAGCCCGGCGGCTGGCTCCTCACCTGCTCATGCTCCTATTATATTGACGCGCCCCAATTCCAGAAAATCCTCTTCCTGGCGGCCATGGATGCCGGGCACGAGGTGCAGATCGTGGCCAAGCGACCCCAACCCCCGGACCACCCGCTCAATGTTTTCCATCCCGAAAGCGAGTACCTCAAATCATTTTTCTGTAAAGTGTACTGATGCTGGAACTGGACCCAATCCGTCAATACGCTCGTTCTTTTTTCGAGGAGAATTCCGGTTGTCATGGCTGGGAACATACGGAACGGGTGCTGGCCCTGGCCCGGCGCATCGCGGTTGCCGAAGGGGCGGATCTGGACGTGGTCAGCGCCTCGGCGCTGCTCCACGATATCGGCCGTCGCGAGGAATCGGCGAGCAATGGTGCCTGTTGCCACGCCGCCTATGGTGCGGAACTGGCCGGCACGTTTCTGGAATCGCTGGCCGTGGATCGGGACGTCATTCAACGGATTGTCCACTGCATTGCCGCCCATCGTTTCCGCAACTCGCTTCATCCCGAAACGCTGGAAGCCCGGATATTGTTCGACGCCGACAAACTGGACTCTATCGGCGCTGTCGGCATTGGCCGGGCCTTTCAGTTCGCCGGTGAAGTCGGCGCCCGATTGCATGATCCGGCAGTGGATCCGGCCACCACACGACCCTACTCCATCCACGACACCGCCTACCGTGAATACCTGGTTAAGTTGCGATATCTCAAGGATCGAATGCTGACCGCTTCCGGACGACGTCTAGCGAAAGAACGTTCGGCATTCATGGATGCTTTTTTTGCGCGTCTGAACGACGAAGTCGCCGGTGAGCTCTAAGATCCGCGAACCGGTTTGTGCCTGGAGATTTAACCGAACCGGAGGAGGGGGGGGGATTTCGGGCGAGGGTTTCGCCAATTGGGCAATCCTGGTTTGCGGCCGATCCGGGGCGCATCCCTGCTATTAAGATAGAAGGTTATTTATATCTAGCTAAATGTCTATTATGAAAGAATATTCACCGAATAAATTCCAGGCGCTGGATCCACGGAAACGATGGCTCTATCTGGCCTGGATGATGGAAAATCTACTGGCGCGGAGAGAGGATTCGCCGGCGGATTTGGCTGCCCGCGAGTGGTCGGAACGATTGTGCCGGTATGTCGCCTGTCTGCCGCAATCGGAGAGGACACTCTTCGCCTGGGACGACGTCATGGATCTGAATGCGGCGGATCCGGCATGGCGCACAGCCGTGATCCGACTGCTCGACGAGGTGTATGAGCGGGCCGGTTATGACCGGGAAAACTTGCGTCAATTGTTCGCCGAACCCGCCCCGGCGGCTGCCATCCGGCGGCGGGTCCAGCCGCTGCGGGTCATTGCCGACGGCATCCGTTCGCCGTTCAACGCCGGCTCCATCATCCGTTGTGCCGAAGCGGCCGGCAGTGAGGCTGTGTACCTGACCGGCTACACGCCCGGTCCCGATCACCCCAAGGTGAGACGCAGTGCCATGTCCGCCCAAAATTACCTGCCCGTCCATGAGATGGCGGCCCCCCTGGATGCGGTCAGACAGTGCCTGGCAGACGGCTATCTCCCTGTGGCTCTGGAGAGAACTTCGGGAAGCCTGGAATACGGCTCATTCCCCTTCCCTCGTCCGCTGGCGCTGGTCGTCGGCAACGAGGAGTTGGGCATTGCCCGGCCGGTCCTGGCGGCATGCCGGCATATCATTCATATCCCCATGCTGGGCGTTAAGCAGTCCCTCAATGTGAGCCAGGCCCTGGCGGTGGTTCTCTTCGCGTGCGTCCACCGTTGGCGGGCTGAAGAACGGACTCTGGAACGGGTCCCCAGGCACATTGCCAAGGAGCAGATAATCGATTAAAATCTTGCCGACATGTTATTCACATTGAGGACCATCACATGGATTCAAGAATCGTCTCATTCGTCATCGCTGAATTCAGTCATCTGAAGACCTGGCAGATCGAGAACACCATCCAACTGCTGGAAGGCGGGGATACCATCCCCTTCATCACCCGTTACCGGAAGGAAAAAACAGGCGAACTGGATGAGGTCCAGATTCAATCCATCCGGGATCGCTATCATTATCTGCTGGAACTGGAAGAGCGCAAAAAGACCATTCTTGAATCCATCGACAAGCAGGGCAAGCTCTCCGCCGATCTGGAGCAGCGCATTCGCCGATGCGAGCGCAAGCAGGAACTGGAGGATCTGTATCTGCCATATCGACCCAAACGCCGGACACGCGGCGCCATCGCCCGGGAGAAGGGTTTGGAGCCGCTGGCCGTTCTGATCCGCGACTACATACAGCCGACGGCCAATCCGGCAGAGATCTGCCATCCCTTTATCGATGCCGCCAATGAAGTCGGTACCATCCAGGAGGCCTTGCAGGGGGCCAGCGACATTTTGGCCGAGGAAATCGCCGAGAATCCCGATTATCGGAAATTCATGCGAAAGATCTATGCCGAAAAGAGCCTCATCGTCTCGCAGGTGAAAAAGGAGCATGAGGAGGAGCGGAGCAAGTTTGAAATGTATTACCGGCACTCCGAGCCGCTGGCCAAGGTGCCCTCCCATCGTTTTCTGGCCATGCGCCGCGGGGAAAAGGAGAAGTACCTCACCCTGGATCTGCAGGGGCCCGATGACCAGATCCTCGGCGTATTGGCTTCGTTCTGGATCCGTCATCCCGAATCGTTTTTCAGTCCGTTACTCCGGGAATGCCTGGAAGACGCCTTCCGGCGACTGATGCGTCCTTCCCTGATCTCCGAGTTGCTGACGGCGCAGAAAAACCAGGCGGACGACGACGCCATTCTGGTTTTTGAAAAGAATCTGCGTAACCTGCTGCTTCAGCCACCCGGCGGTGCCAAAGTGGTGATGGGTGTCGATCCCGGCTTTCGGACCGGCTGCAAAGTGGCCATCGTCGACAGTACCGGCAAATACCAGACCCATACCACCGTTTACCCGGTGGAGCCATTTCACAAAAGCCAGGAAGCGGCGGCGGAACTCCTGCTTCTCTTCAAGAGACACGATGTGGAAGTCGTCTCCATCGGAAACGGAACGGCATCCCGGGAAACACATACTTTTTTCACAAACTTGCTCAAGGAACATGATTTGGCCGACCAGATCCGGATCTATGTGGTCAACGAGGCCGGAGCTTCGGTCTATTCCGCGTCGGAAGTAGCCCGCGAGGAATTTCCCGATCTGGATTCGACCATCCGCGGCGCCATCTCCATCGCTCGCCGGTTTCAGGATCCGCTGTCCGAACTGGTGAAAATCGATCCCAAATCCATCGGTGTGGGCCAGTACCAGCACGACGTCAACCAGCGTAAACTCAAGAGCAAACTGAGTGAAGTCGTTCAATTCGTCGTCAACCGGGTGGGAGTGGAACTGAACAGCGCTTCCTATTCCCTGCTGGAGTATGTGTCCGGGATATCCGCCGGTTTGGCCCGTTCCCTGGTAGCCTATCGCGATGAGCAGGGTCCGTTCCCTTCCCGGCAGGCGTTGCGCGGTGTGCCACGTTTCGGGGAAAAAACCTATGAGCAGGCGGCCGGCTTCTTACGCATTCGCGCCGCGGAAAATCCCCTGGATGGATCGGCCGTGCATCCGGAACGCTATGAGCTGGTGGAGCGGATGGCGGCTGATCTGGCCGTGAAAGTGACCGACCTGATGGAAAATAGCCAGCTGATCCGGCAGATACGCGTCGATCGTTATGTCTCAGAGGATGCGGGATTGCCCACCCTGAAGGATATCATCGCCGAGTTGACCCGGCCCGGTCGCGATCCGCGACAAGGAATGATCAGTTTTGAATTTGACAGCAACGTAAACGATATCAATGACCTGCAGGAGGGCATGGTTCTGAGCGGCATTGTAACCAATGTGACCAATTTCGGCGCCTTTGTGGATATCGGCGTCCACCAGGATGGCCTGGTCCATGTTTCCAAGATGGGCCGGGATTATGTCAAGAATCCCTATGACGTATGCTCGGTGGGGCAGCGCGTGTCGGTGAAAGTCATTCGCGTGGACCTGGAACGAAAACGGATCAGCCTGAGTATGCAGGATTTTCACCCGGCAGAGTCCTGATCCGTCATTTTTGCCTCTGCCAGCGTCTCCCCGTCATGAAATTCCCATGATTCCAGTTTGCCGCGACTGAGCACCTTGTCACCGGTGGGGATGCCGGTGGGGCCTCCGCCGACCAGGCACAGGTAAAATACGATCGGGCTGTCCTTGCGGACATGATCCAGCAAATCCCCTTTCTTGAAATAACGGGGGATGCCCACCATGGCGTAAAACGCATCGAGGCGTCGAGTTTCTTCGCTTCCCTGGTCATCCAGGAAATATTGAACCGGTGACACAAAATACACACTGCGCGGATGCTCTTTCTTGTTGAGAATGTTCCAGACGCGGAAACGGGTCCTCTGAAGATGATAATCACACCATGCCTGGTAGGGATGTGCACTTGCCCCGCTGAACATGTCGTACCGTGACGTCCGCAAGACGCCGCTGTTCATGTCTTCAGGCAAGTACACGGTGGGATTAGGATTACCCACATAACCTTTGCGGTAGGCGAACAACGCGCCTCCGAACAGCAACCCGCCCACGCCCGAAGCCAGGGCCAGGGTTTTCCAGTGATCTTTGAGTAGTTTTTTCATCGGTAAGTCCTCTCTCCCTTCTCAACACACCGTCTTGTTTGCCGGAAAACGGTTCGGTTCGGCTATTGAAAAATCTGCTTGGGATGAAAAAAAGACTCGGGAATGATATCTTCCAACCGCGGGATCACTCGTCCCAGCAAGGAATCCTTGATGGAAGGGATGTCTCCGCTGCCCTCATCCACGGATATCTTCTCGACGCGATGCATGGGGAAAAATGTGGTGGAGAGCAACATCCACCCGGTAGTGGATGCGCTGCCGTGGGTTAACCAGTCTTCGACGGTGCGCAGATCAATCCCCGTGAGCCAGATTCCCGCCATGGTGCTTTTCTGCAGGATCCCCCAGTACTTTTCACGGGGATTCTGAAGGTGAACGATCACAAAAAGATGACTGGAACTGTTTTCGATGCCGCCCATCATCTGAATTATAGCATATTCAACGGCGGGGCATTCGGTAAGTATTTCCCTTGAAACCTTGAAAATTGTCTGCGGCTTTCGTAAACTCTTAGGTCCGTCAGCGCATCCCTATAAAGGACAAGGAAGGAACATGAGAAGTTACGTGATCACTATCGCCGTTTGGTTGCTGCTCAGTGTGCTGCTGGCGGGCACCTTGGGGGCCGATCCCCAGCGCCGTTCCGCCGATGAGCAGGAAAAAACCCGGCGGAAACCTGTGCTGATCCGTGATGACCAGACCCGGGACCCGGTGAAAACCGAAGAGGAAGTTTTCGCGCTGGATCCGGAAAAAGCGCGGGAGAATTTCGAAATCGGCCAGTTCTATTTGAAACGGAAGCACTACGATGCTGCTCTGATGCGCTTTCGCGACGCCATCAAGTACGATCCTACATTTCAGGCCGCCAAGTGGATGTTCATTCATACGCTGGCAGAGAAAAAGGACTGGGCGAACCTGGTGTCTTTCGCCCGGGCATACCTGGAGGCTGATGACATCCCTGACTATGAAAAGCAAATACGGGAAGCCTTACAAAAAGCTGAAAAAAATCTCCCTGAAATGAATCCAAAGAAGCGACCGTGAGAAGGGAATAGTGTTCAATCTACAGCCAGAGGAACATGATGATGAGGAAAACGCACCTGCTATGTACTACTTTTTCAATAATGGTCATGCTGCTTGTTCCATTGCGGGCACAGGAACAAAATGCATTCCGGTTCCAGCTGACCCAGGAGAACGTATCGCTGTACCCAAATGTTCCTGTCCTGGTGACGTTCACTGCCGAAACGGATCCGGGCTATTACCTGTATAGCGACATGTATGCCATTCGCCTCAACTCCGCGGTGGGCCTGGAATATGGCGAGCCGCATTATCCCGAACCGAAAAAGCATTATGACCAGATCCTGAATGAAGAAAAACTGGTCTATGCCGGCACCCATACGTTTGCTGTCCCGGTGACCGCCACCGCCGCGGCCCCGGCGACCGGGCAATTCACCATCCTGGTGGATTATCAGGGCTGTTCCCCGACCACCTGTTTCCTGCCGGATACCCGGGAAATGACCGTTTCCTATGAGATCTCCTCCGCGCCGCCGCCGGAGGGCACGGTCAGGGTGGAGTCTCCGTCTGCCGGAGCCCCGAAAGGTGCCGCTCCTCCACCCGCAGACGGCGTGGAAGACCGGGATTTCTGGGGAAGCATTTCCTCTTTTTTCAATAATCTGGCGACCATGGTCGACCAGAATCTCCAGGAAGGGAATTTCTTGCTGGCCTTTCTGCTGATCTTTTTTTTCGGCATCGGAACGAGCTTCACACCGTGTGTCTATCCGGTGATCCCCATCACCGTAAGTATTTTCGGGGCCCGCGGCGCCGAGACCAAACTCAAGGGATTCCTGCTCTCTCTGATTTATGCCCAGGGGATCGGCGTCATGTACGGCGGACTGGGTCTGGCCGCAGCCCTGGCCGGCACCCTGTTCGGGCAGCACATGAGCAATCCCTGGGTGGTGGGTGTCATTGCCCTGATTTTTATTGTCCTGGGGCTGTTCATGTCGGGCATTCTTCATTTCAATCTGCCGTCTTCCTTGCAGACAAAGGCGTCCCAGGTGGGCGGCCGCGGCTATCTGGGAGCGTTTTCCATGGGCCTGGTCTCCGGCGTCATCATGGCACCCTGCACCGGACCGGTCCTGCTGGGCATCCTCACTTGGATCAGCACCACACGTGACGTCATGCTCGGCTTTTTGCTCTGCTATGTCTACGCCATGGGCATCGGTCTGCTGTTCATCATTCTGGGAACGTTTTCCAGCCTGATCGCCAAGCTACCCAAATCGGGCGAATGGATGGATATCGTCAAGGGTATCTTTGCCGTGGTCATGTTTCTGGCGGCCCTCTATTTCCTCAAGGATGTCTACCCCGTCCTGATGTTACCCTCCCTGAGCCAGCCTGTATTATGGATCGTCGGCATCCTGCTGATCGTTGTCGGCTTTCTGCTCAAAGGCCTTAAGGTGGACCTGACCGCCACGGCGAGGCCCACCGACCGCTGGCGCAAATACGGCACCCTCTTCATGCTGACCCTCGGCTTTTTCATGCTGATGATCAGTCTGGTGCGGGTGGAGGTGGAAGGCAACTGGCGCACCGATCTCGATCAGGCACTGGCCGATGCCCGAGCGCAGGGGAAGCCGGCCGTGGTGGATTTCACCGCCACCTGGTGCAACGAATGCAAGAAACTGGACAAGATCACCTTCAGCGACCCTCGCGTGCAAGAGGAGTTCAGGCGTTTTGTCCTTATCAAGGTGGACCTAACCCGTGCCTCGGCCCGCAACGAACAGCTGCAGGCGACCTATGACATCAAGGGACTGCCGCTCATTGTTTTTCATGATTCGGCGGGCCGACTTCTGACCGCTCCGCAGGTGGTGACGTTTGTCGAAGCGGATGAATTTCTGAAGATTCTGCAGCAGGTGAACTGAACGGGGCGTAGAGACACTTCGGAAAATCCCGCCGACCGGCCGACCGGCCGGCAGCCGGTCCACTCGCACAATCCCCGGATGGATGGATACCGATGATACCCATGGTTGAAGCACAGCGAATTCTGATGGAACTGGGCCCCGTGATGCCGGCGACGACCGTCCCGTTGAGCGAGGCGGCCGGTTTTGCGCTGGCGGCGGACATTCGGGCCGACGCGGATGTGCCACCGTTTCATCGAGCCATGATGGATGGTTATGCCGTGCGGTCGGCGGCCATCGAACAGTATCCAGCCCGCCTGCGAATCAGTGGCTTCATCCCGGCCGGCCAGGCATCTTCCGGCGAAGTTGACGCCGACTGCGCCGCCAAAATCATGACCGGTGCGCCCCTCCCGCCCGGCGCGGACGCCGTACAAAGAATCGAAGTCTGCCGTGAAGCAGGGGATGGATATGTAGAGATTCTGGAGCCCCTGCATCCCGGTCGCAACGTAGCGGTCCGCGGTTCGGAATTCCCCCGACAAGCCGTTGCCCTCACCCGCGGCCATCTGCTGAGATCCTCCGATATGGGGATTTTAGCCACGTTCGGCCTGGCCACTGTACCCGTGTTCGCCAAGCCACGGCTGGCCCTCCTGAATACCGGTTCGGAATTGCAGACCGTATCCGCCCCGCCCCGCCCGGGATATATTCGTAACTCCAACCAGTACACCCTGTGCGCCTTTTACGCCGCCAACGGTTTTCCACTTCACGCCCGGGGCATCGTGCCGGATACCACCGCGGACATCTCCACTGCCCTGGCCAGCTGCGCCGATTTCGACCTCATCCTGCTGACCGGCGGTGTCTCCATGGGCGATTTGGACCTTGTCGCCGGCACTCTCAAAGCGGAAGGATTCACCATTGCCGTGGAAACCGTCGCCATCAAGCCGGGCAAGCCGCTGGTGGTGGCACACCGCGCGCCGCAACTGGTCATCGGCCTGGCGGGGAACCCGGTCTCTTCCCTGGTGCAGAGTGCACTCTTCGTTCTGCCGCTGGTACGCAAAATGGCCGGCTGGTCATGCGCCGACAACCCATTCCACCAGGCAATCCTGCGAGAAACGGTGCGGCACCGTCCGGACCGGACATCTTTTCGCCCGGGACGCCTGAGTTCCGCCGAAGGCACGCTCTATTGCACGCCACAAGCGGACAAGGGCAGCGCCGACCTTTTCGCCTACCGGGCCGCCGATTGTCTGTTCACCATCCCGGCCGGCGTTCCGCAGCTGGACGTTGGCGAGCGGGTACAGGTCATGCCCCTGCCCGGTTTCCAGCCTGTCGCGGGCGGGGGCGAATAATCCTTCCCCCCGGCACTGTCTCTCCTCGGGTTGATGAACTGCCTGTTTACCTGGCCCGAGTTTTTTTGGTAAACTACCCCCTCGCGGTGAGGTGCGGGAATGAAAAAGCGGCTGATCATCCTGGCCAAAGTGCTGGTGACGACATTTCTCATCATCTATCTTTTTCAGACCAAGGGGATCGATCTGGAGCGGTCCTGGATCTTTATCCGGAATTCCCATTGGGGCTACATTGTTCTGGCCGGTCTGCTCCTGTTCGTCGGGCAATTCATTTGCACCGCCCGCTGGTCGGGAATTCTGGAACACCTTGGGATCCACATCCGTCTGTGGCGTTTGTTCCAGTTCTACATGATCGGCATGTTCTTCTCGCTGTTTTTCCCATCGGTCATCGGCGGCGATTTCGTGAAGATCTATTACGTCAAACGCGATTCAGGCAAATCACTTACGCTGGCCCTGGCTTCCATCTACCTCGAACGGGCCGCCGGCTTCCTGGCCCTCCTCGTGTACGGTCTGGCCGGAGCGCTCATCTACCCCATTTCCCTTCGTCCCGTCGATTTTCGTCCCCTGGGATGGCTGGGCATCCGTGAGCTGCCCTTGTGGATCCTGCCGGCCCTGCTCCTGCTGGGTTTTATTCTGGCCAACTGGGTACTCTTCGGATCCCGGCTGTACAACTATGCCGTAAAATTATTCAACCTTTTGAAACTTGAGCGGTTCGCCGAAAAAATACTCTTGCTGCGGGATGCCATGACCTCCTTCCGTCATCATCCCGCCGCGCTGAACATCCCCGTGCTGCTCTCCTTCCTGAACATCGGCCTGGTCATCGTGATGAACTGGCTGGTTGCGCTGGCGCTGGACATCGATATCTCCATGATCGTGCTGGCCGCTATTGTGTCCCTGATGACGGTCATGGTGATGCTACCCATCAGTATCAACGGCATCGGATTGCGGGAAAACGCCTATGTGGTCTTACTGTCGCTGGTGAATGTGGATCCGGACAAAAGCTTCGCTCTGTCGGTGATCGGTTTTGTCCTGATTATCCTGACAGGCATGCCCGGCGGTGTGTGCTATTCCCTGTTGAAAAAGGAGATTCCCGTCGATCTGAAGGGGGATTTGCTGCCGGAGTCAGAGGCGGTTTAACCGGAAGACCAATTTGGCTTTACGATCACCGATCCACACATTCCCCATGATCATCATCGGCGAGTTCATCATGCCGGGATGAAAACGTCCGCCCTTGAAATAGATCACGCCGGTTATCTTCTCCCCTTCCCCGATGTCGATTTCGGACATCAGCAACTCGCCAAAGGAATTGTCGAATTGTTCCAGGTCGTTTTCAGTGTACGAGTCGATCCCGTATTTCTTGAACACGGCTTCGCGCAGCTGTCCCTCAGCAACGGGTTCCAGCCGCCATTGATCGGTTTTAATCTCGACATCGGGCCAAGTCCAACGGACGGAATCCAGGCGGATATTCTCTATTTCAATGAAAACCGGTACGATGCCGGCGTCATACAGATCGGCATCGAAAAAATACAGGTTGCTGTCCTGGGAAAGACTGAAAAAACAGCGGATCCGCACACCTGACTGCTCGCCCGCAAATTGCCAGAAATCGTCATGTTCCTGAATGTAGTCGTGCAGATACGAGGTGGATACCGGTTTGATGTTTACGCAACCGGTCGCCGCTGCGATAAAGAGCATCAACAGAAGGAAAAGTGAAGACTTAAGACGCGTTCTCGACGGCATTCTCTTCTTCCTCACCCGGTAGTGGATGATTCGTCCGCGGCCAGAATTTGTGGCGGATGGTGCCGGCGATACCCCCCAGGAAATAGGCCACGGAAAGAATGAGCAACATTTCATGAGAGAAAAACCAAACGCCGGCGATGAACAAGGCGATAAGCACGATGTTGAAATGGGATTTGCCGGTGCGCAGCGTCAGGCTCTTGAAGCTGATATAACGCAGCGTGCTGACCATGCTGATGCCCAGGAGAAAGCCGATCCCCAGCAGCAAGTAGGGAAACAGCGGGGCAGAAAAAAGAGGCAGCTGCTTGTATTTAAAAGCGAAATGGGCGAATGCAGCGATGATCCCCGCCGCGGCCGGGATGGGCAGTCCGACAAAGTGCTTAAGCTCGCCCGACTGCACATTGAAACGGGCCAGACGCATGACTCCGCAAATCAAGAAAATGAAGCAGGCGATCCAGCCAAAATGCTTGATGTCGCTCAATCCCCAGCCCCACATTAGCAGTGCGGGAGCGATGCCGAATGAAACGGCATCGGCCAATGAATCCAGATGGACGCCGAATTGACTGGTGGCGCCCATCAACCGGGCGATGCGCCCGTCCAGGGCGTCGAGCACGATGGCGATGCCGATGGCGATGGCCGCGCGGTTGAGATTGGCCATGGTGAACGTCATATCACCGGTCATGCGGGCGAGGCTGGCCGCCCAGATGTACGTGATCGCCGTGAAACCGCAGAACATGTTGCCGGTGGTCAGCAATGCCGGCAGAATGTAAATGCCTCGTTGTGAGATCTTTTTCGTATTGTTCATGTCACTTTTCGTATGTCGCCAGAATGGAACTCCCGGCCTTGACTCGCTCTTTGATCTGTACGACGGGCGTCAGCCCCGGCGGTAACCACAGATCCACCCGGGAACCGAATTTGATCAAGCCGATTCGTTCCCCTTTGCCGACGGTCTGGCCGTCCTTCATCCAGAAGACGATCCGTCGCGCCAGAATGCCGGCCACCTGAGAACAGCGAATGGAGAACTTTTCGTTGTGAATCAAGAATTCATTCCGTTCGTTCTCCAGCGTGGCGGAGTCATCATATGCCGGTTTGAATTTGCCCTCAAAATAACGGTAATCTTGGATCCTCCCGGCCATGGGCGCGCGATTCACATGAACATCCAGCGGGCTCATGAAAATGGACAAAAAAAGGCCGCCGTCGCTGTCGGGGGAGTCAGCCGACAATTTCCGGAGAGCCACCACTTTCCCGTCCGCCGGAGAGACGATGCAATCGCCTTCGGGGACATTCCGACGGGGATTGCGAAAAAAATTCACGAAAAAGCCGAATACCAGCAAACCCGGAGCAACGGCGTACGGAGTGATCCAGATCATCGCCGCGGTGGTGATAAGTGCGGTAAGGACAAGAAAAGGAATGGAATCTTTTAAAATCATCTTCGGGCGTATCTCAGACTTGCTGGCTCTGTTCGTATTCGATGGCCAACTGCAGCATCCGGTCCTTTAGGGCCAGTTTCTTTTTTTTCAGTTCCACTTCGCGCAACTGATCCTCCGGAGTGAGATATTTTCGTCTCATTAAGTCCTTGAGCAGCTCGTCGTATTCACGATGTTGTTGTTCCAGTTCACGAAATTCGGCATTTTCGGCGATCAGGTGGGCGCGGGTTTCTTCAAAGCTCATGGTCACCTCCTTTCGGTACTCTATTTTTCCATAAAATAGAAAGATTTGCAGCAATATATTTAGTGATTTTTCCGGTTCGGCGGCCTTCATTTGCTTATGGGACAAGTTATTCTCAAAACCATCATTTGTTTCACTTTGACCCAAAAGAAGGTATAATTACATGTTCATACTAACTTTTTACAAATACTGTCTGAAGGCCGGAGATGGAAACACACCCCAATTTACCTGATACGCACAACAGCAAACAGAAAATTCATCTTTTTTCAATCGGAATTGTCTCCATCCTGATTTTGATCTTTTTGGTCAATTTTATCTACAACCTGCACTCCCGCCAGGAAGAGGAGCGGTCCCTTATCCGCCGTGAAGCCCGGGCCCTGATCAGCTATCATCTGGTCGCCGAGGAGCTCCTTTCCGACCGGTATGGCGAGCCACCGGTCCTGAAGAGCGGCCACCGGACCCAGCATCTGGACATCATGACCCGGATGCGGGAGTCCTTTCGCCTGTTCAGTGAAACCTCGGATCATACCCTGCGAATCATTGGACCGAATGCCCGCTCCCCGGAGCATCACCCCGACCGCATTGAGACGCGGCTGCTGGAGGAGATGCAGCGACGGCCGGATCAGGAAACCTGCTTTTTCTATGATGCGGAAAACGGAAGATACTACTACCTGCGCCGCATGAATTATATCCACTCCTGTCGGCGCTGTCACACCCTGCATACGGTGAATCCGACACCGGCGGGTGGCCCACTCGACGAGTTTGCCGGAGCCATCAGCCTCCAGATCCCTTCCACAGTCCTCCAGCGGGCGTCGTGGCTGGACATCATCGTCCTGGTTTTATTCACTCTGCTGCTGGCCGGTTTTTCCATCGCGCTGGTGGTTTTTTTTCTGCGTCGCATATCGACCCTCTCTGCTTCGCTGGCCCGATCAAACGACGCTCTGGAGATCCGCAACCGGAAACTCCATCAACTGGAGGCCTTCAAAATCGATCTTTTTCAAATGCTCATTCATGATATGAAAGCCCCGCTGACCTTCATGATCGGTTCGCTTCAGGTCATGCTGGAAAAGAAAATTGGCACCTTGAACGGTGAACAGGAAAAAATGGTGTCCCTGGTTCTGCGCGGGTGTTACCGCCTGAAAGAGATGGTCAGTAACATCCTTGATGTCAACCGTCTGGAAGAAGGTAAGCTGGAAATTAATGTCCAGGTGATCCCGATTTGTGATTTTCTGGAGAGTCAGACGGCCCCCTGGCTCCAGCAGGCCGAGCGTCAGGATAAATCCTTCCAACTGGAGTGCCACACCCTGATGGGGCAGACCATTCATTCCGATCCCGATCTGCTGGCGCGTATCCTAGAGAACCTGATCAGTAATGCCGTGAAGCATACCTCGCCTCGCACCGGTCTGATCCGGCTGGTCGCCCGGCCGGCCGAAGATGACGGCGTTTTGTTCGAGGTTATCGACAACGGTGAGGGCATCCCGGCGGAGTTCATGGACCGTCTGTTCGAAAAGTATTCTGTCCTGAAAAACCAGGCGGATCATCGCCCCAATTCCAACACCGGACTGGGCCTGTTTTTCTGCAAACTGGCGGTGGAGACCATGGGCGGCCGGATCTGGGCCGAGAGTGAACCTGCTGAAGGGACGACCTTCGTTTTCCATCTTCCGGCCTGCCGTTACGGGACGGGAGACAAGTCCGAAAGCACCGCCGGACAAGACGTCAACTGACGCCGGCAATGATCCCACAAAGACAGTACAGGCACGGCAATGAACAGAATACCCCGATCGATCCCCTTCCATCGCTCACGATTTTTCAGGGACAACGGCGTCACACGTTGTCTCTTCGTTCTGCTGATGGTGCAGTCGGCCCTGATCATGACCTTCCCCGCTCCGTCCTTTCTGATTGAATATCAATCGTTTCTGAACGCACTGCGCGAACGGATCCCGCAGACCCACACCAGCGCGGATTTTCAGCAGCTCATGAACTGGAAGAACCAGCGGATCACGCAGATTTTGCGCCTCGCCCCGACGCCGGACGGCCGGGACGCGACGGCATGGTATGCCATGGGTCACCTGCTGCAACTGCGGGGCACCCTCCCCGAGGCCATCCACCACATGCAGGAGAGTCTCCGGCGGGATGATGCGAACGTGTCAGCGGCGAAAGCGCTGCTCAACCTGTTTCTGCAGACGGATCAACCCCGCGAGGCCGGCCGCCTTTTGCGACAGTACCGGACAAAAATACCACCGGGCGAATCGGGCGCCCTGTGCCTGGCCGTGGCCCAGTCCTTTTTCGAACAGGCGGATTACCTGGCTGCCAATGATTATCTTGAGCTGGCCCGCCTCTCTTTTTCCCGGGATCACCAGACACGCCGTCTGACCGGAATGATCTGCCAGAATTTCGCCCTGGCCGGTGAAAAGAAGAAGGCGCTGGAGTATCTTTCCGCTCGGGAAAGAGAACGGCCGGCCGAACAATCCTCCCTGCGGGATCTGCGCCGGCACGTGGGCCTGCTCCATACGCCCGCCCCGGAACTGGATGTGGAACACTGGCTCGATCACCCGGCGCCGAACATTGCCGGTGGTCAGGGTCGGGTGACGCTCATCGATTTCTGGGCCCCCGGGTGTCCGGATTGTCTCGATTCCATGACTGAAATCAAGCCATTGCATGACGCTTACCAGGCCGCCGGTCTGGACATCATCAGCCTGTGCACTCTGCCGGAGAGCGACTCTTCTGCCACTGGCGCCGGCGGGAATGAGCCGGCGGCATTCTTGTCCCGACTGCACACCATGCGCGAAGCCCGGGGCTGGTCGTGGAGTTTCGGCGTGGCCGCCACCGGCAGCAATCATGAACGATTCGCCGTAACCACCATTCCCCATGTCGTGCTGATGGACAAACAGGGCAACATCCGTTTCATGGATCACGGCAAAATGTTGGATTTTCCTCGTTTACAGGCCACCATCGACCATCTGCTGGCCGAAAAATAGAGAGCCGGTCTTGGGGGGGGGGCCGGCTGTGGAGGACATTCCTTCATCCATCGATCAGCGTCTTCGCCTTCCGGAGCTGGTGGACGATTTGGAGCTGCTGCTTCGGGTTCGGGATCCGGATGAAGAAACCCGCGATCCGCCGGATAAGGAGCGGCCGGAGGACCGGACCGTGTTTCGGCTGCTACCCGAACTGGAGTGGCTGGACCGGGCCGGCGCGCTGTAATTGCGGGCCGGCGCGCTGTTGTAGGTACGGGACGGCGAGCGATAGGACGTGGACGGTGCACTGGACGTGCGTGACGGCGAACTGTAAGAGCGGGCTGGTGATGTATAGGTTCGTGACGGTGTGCTGAAGGAACGGTCGGGGGTGGATCGGGCGTTGCCGCTTCGGTCGGAGGTGGCTCTGTAGGAATTGTTCGTGCTGCTGCGGTTCGTCGAGTAGGAGCGGTTACCGGAATAGGCATTCAGTGAACGGGAACTGTATTCGGAGCCGATGGTGGTGTTGTGTGAAGAGGAGGACGACGTGGTAGCGCTGTAACCTTGGGAAGAACCTGTAGACCGTCCGGATGAAATGGTCAAATTACGGGAGCGTGAGGGGGATGAAGAAACAGACGAGGAAGACGAGCCACGGTTCAGGTAACTGGTGATGGAAGCGTTTTCGGATCGCTCATCGGCAGAAGTCGCCGCCCGGCGAACGGTGCTGCCGCTATCGGTGTAAGCGGCCAGACTGCGCGACTGGCCGCGGGACGAATAGTCAGAAGCCGATGGAGAGGGCTCCTTTCGTTCTTTGCTGCGTGTTGTCGAACTGGAAGATTGCGAGCGGGACGAGCTGGAACTGGACTGGCTGCGGGTGCTGGACTGCGAGCGCGTGGTGGTGGAACGGGATTGGGAACGGGTGGTGGTGGTCGAGCCGCTGCCGGCACTGCGTGAACTGGACGAGACTCCCGAGCGATTTCCGGACGTACTGCGCGAGGAAGAAGAGACCGAGTCCCTGCTTCGCACGTTACTCGGAGTGACACTCGAGCGACCGGACGAGTAGCGCTGAATATCCGTGCCTGACCGTGACGTTACGCTGGGTTCTGAGACCCGACGGGAACGGGACCGATCCTGCACATTGTCTTGACTGACGGCCGGCCGGCCGCGGTTCAGTGACTCGTTGGAGGAATACACCCCGCCGGTGCGAGTGGTCGCGGAGCGGTTGCTGAACGAGGCGCTGTTCCGGCTTCGGTCCGTGGATGAAATGGACGGCGTGGCTTGCCCCCGATTGTTCTCGGTACTCAGGGACCTGGAACGTCCGCTGCTGTCCGGCGATGGGGTCAACCCGCCAGCCGACCGGGTTCGGGTGTACTCCCGCTGCTCTGCCCGGGCCGGATCCACCTTGGGAACGGTCTGCACCATCCGCTCACGCTGGAACAACTGCCGGGTGACCTGTTCATCCGGTCGGAAGATCGTTGCCGCTTCGCTGCGGGCCTGGGTTCTCGAGATGGCATTGCCGCTGTAAATTCCTCGACCAATGGGCTTCCCGCGCCGGAAATCATCTTCATTCACATAAGTCACGGCGTCGCTGTGTCGGCCATTCGCCAGGTTGTAGTAGTTGTTGACGGTGACGTAGTTGTTCTGGATGAAGGTTCGATGATGTCCCCAGCCGTGATAGTAGCCGTAGTAATAGTCGCCCGGTCCCAGGGGCAACCAGCCGACATAGCCGTAACCAATGCTGAATCGCACCAGTCCGGGTGACCAGTGGTGAATGCCCCAATAATTCCCGGGCATCCAGACCCAACCGAAAGAATGGTGATGGTGCCAGCGGCCGTAATGATACGGCAGCCAGCCCCACGGATCATAGGAGATCCAGGTCCAGCCCCAGCGGTGCGTGTACCGCCAGTAGCCGTAACGGTAGGGTGCCCACCCCGCAACGTACGCCGTGGGGGCCCAGCAATAGCCGTAATCAGCAATGTAATACCAGCGTCCGTGACTATCCAGATCATAGGCCCCGTAACGCACCCCCATATCTTCGGGCAGATAGCGCTTGGATTCGATGGAGGCGTAGCGGGAATCCCGCCGTTCGCTCCAGTTGTCGAAGGCATCCATCCGGTCGGCGTTGCCCTGGACGAACTTGGTGCCATCGGGCGGAATGAACAGCCGTCCGTTCTCCCTGACTTGCCGGTTGACGCTGTCGTTGATGAATCGGGCTTCACCGTAGCGAACGATGAGCTCCACGGCTTTATCCTGCATGACATTGATCCGGTAAACCCCGGAATCCTTCATGACAACTTCCCCGAGGGGGGTACGGATGAGGTAGTCCACATCGCTGCGCACGTTGACAATCAGTTCACCCATGGGAAATTCGACATAGACATAATCCATATCCAGACGCACGAAGGACAGTTCGCTGAACTGGTTCAGACGCAGGAACGAGCCGTCGTCGATCTCTATCTCCAGCAGACCGTCCCGGTCCAATACCAACCGATCATTGACCTGCAGGGGCAAATTGACATCCACCGTGCTCCATCCGGTGGTGCCGGCTTCCTGCATGCTGACATCTCCATCCACATAACTGACACGTGGAATACGGAGAACATCCTCACCCGCCAGGCAAAAAGAAAGGACCAACATACTCATCAACATGTTCAGGACGAATCTTTTTGCCATTGTTCTCCTCCTTCAAAAACTTCGCTCACTTATTCTGATCCGAAAACGAATCTAAAGTTCAGTTTTTAGAAGATTTTTTCCACAATTTGCGTCCGATTGCGGCAGCGATTCTGTCAATATCCAACAAAAGGGTGGGCAGATCGGCGGGAAACATGGACTGGTCACCATCCGACCAGGCGATGGAAGGTTGCGGGTGGATCTCGATCATGACGCCGTCGGCGCCGGCGGCGACAGCGGCGCGAGACATGGCCGGCACCAGTTCGCGGCGACCGGTGCCGTGGCTGGGATCGACGATAACGGGCAAGTGGGTTTCTCGTTTCAAGAACGGGATCGCGCTTAAATCCAGGGTGTTGCGGGTATGATCAGAGACGGTCCGAATACCTCGCTCACACAGAATGACGTTGCGATTGCCGCTGATGACGATGTACTCGGCCGCCATCAGGAACTCCTCAAGGGTGGCCGCCATACCCCGCTTGAGAAGGACGGGTTTGCCCAGCTCACCGACGGCTCTGAGTAGTGAGAAATTGTGCATGTTGCGGGAACCGATCTGAATGACATCCACGATATCGGCCAGCAAGCGCAGACAGCGATCATCCAGGGCTTCAGTGACCAGCAGCATCCCCATGTTCTTTAACTCCCGAAGGATGGAAAGGCCACTCTCTCCCAGTCCTTGAAAAGAATAGGGGGAAGTCCGGGGTTTGAAAAGCCCGCCCCGGAAAAATACCAGACCGCTCTTTTGCATGAGAGTCGCCAGTTCACGAGCGATGGGTTCCGATTCGATGGCGCAAGGACCGGCGATGACATGCACATATTCGCCGCCGATGAGCACATCGGCGAAAGCGATGGTGGTATCGGCAGGATGATAGCGGCGGGACGTAAGCTGGTAGGGGGTTCCCAGCCGGAATTGATGGGTGACCAGGGCGCTTTCCGCCAGCAAGGTGGCGGCTCGGTCGGATGGATTTTCGGTGATCAGCAAATGACTTTCGTCGAATTTCACCAGATAACTCTCGACTCCCTCTTTCCGCAGTCGTCCGCGTAAGGTATCGATTCGCTCGGCGTCGGCATAATTGGCAAGTTTGCAAATCATGTTTATTTATCCTGAGTGAGAACGCATTATAGTCAAAAAAAGGGGCGATATCAATTTATTTATCTGTACTGTACCGGGGGTTGAATCTCCTGAATATTCGGCATAGTTACTGTTGCGCCAAAAATACAGTTCAATAGTCCGGAGACAGTTTTTCGACAACATACACTGCGCCAAAAAGATGGATGTCGGCGACGATGTCGGAGATTTTTGGGGTGGTTATTTTGTAGAGGTGAAGGTATTGTTCTCGGTGCCACCGAAGCAGGCACGACGACACGGATTGCACAAATTATTAGCAATTTGTTAAAGTGGCTGAAGAGAGTAAAAATATGGCACCTGCGAACATGAATTTCTCCAAATTATCCACAATTTCTGTTGAATTTTTTTGTGGGCCTCCAACTTTTCGTACAGGTGTGATACACGTCACTGTATAAAGACCAGACTCTTATATTTTTTCCCTGTTATATCCGATATTTTACGGCTATATCTTGAGATAAAACTCGATATATTGGAAGATACTCCGGCAGTGTCTGTTACCTCATCCGGCGGCCGGCGAAGCATGCACGTCTGCAAGGCGACAAATTTCTCCATTTCCGGCCGCTCGGATGATTCGCCGGGTAAACGGCAGGCTTCGCAGACAACAGCCAGATCCGCGTCCTGAAAAAAGGCCGGCGGATTCTCCCCACTGAACGGTCGATGACAACGTCCGCAGACGCCCACATCGGGATGCCATCCTTCCAGCCGCAGCAGCCAGAAGTAGAAATAGAGAAGATCAGCGGGAGTATATCCGCGATGGGCTATGCATGAAACCAGAGCACTCACCAGACGATAGATTCGGGCACCGTACTGTGGGTCGATTTCCACCGACAAGAGCACTTCGGCCATGTGGGAGCAGAAATAGAAATCGGACAGGCGTTCCGGCTGAAGATAAAAGCCTTGGTTGAGGGACGCCTCGAAAAGCCGCCCCAGCTGATGGGGATCGTCGGCGGAAAAGCGGATGGATACCAGATTGAAAGGAGAGATGATGCCGTGCAGGGCATTCTGGGGCCGCTTCAGGCCCCGGCAGATCAGTCGTAATTTGCCGCTTTGTCTCGTCAGGACGACAACGATGGCATCCGACTCGGCGTAAGGGTAGATTCTGAGCACAAAGGCATCATCTTCCATGCCGGGCCCCTATAATCCGAAAAGGCCGAACAGAATGGTCGCCAGACCCAGAAAAGTGGAAAAGCCAATGATGTCATTCAGGGTGGAAACAAATATCGGCGAGGAGAGTGCCGGATCGATCTTGGACCACTTCAACAGTAGCGGGATGACGGTGCCCCAGATGGCGGCCAGGGTAATGTTCACGAAAATGGCGATGGCCATAACCAGGCCGATGTAGTAGTTTTGTTCCCAGAAATAACCCAGGAATCCGCTGACCAGCCCCGCCAATGCACCCATGGTCACGCCATTGAACAATCCGACCCGCAACTCTTTCCAGATATATTTGCGGATACTCTCGGACGCCAGCTCACCGATAGCCAGTCCGCGGACTGTTACCGTCATCACCTGATTGCCGGCGTTGCCGGCCATTCCGCCGACGACAGGAAAAAAGAAGGCGAGGATGACATAGGCACCGATGGTTCCCTGAAAGGCGGAAACCACCCAGGCCGTGACCAGACCGATTCCGAGATAAATGCCCAACCAGGGGATTCTTTTCCGGATGGAGGAAAAGGCGGGCGAATAGGTATGATCATCGGCGTCCACGCCGGCCAGGTAAAAAATGTCCTCCGTGGCTTCGGCCTTGATAACATCAATGATGTCGTCCACAGTGACCACACCCACAATCCGGTTGGCACCATCTACCACCGGGATGGCCAGCAGATTGTACTTGGCCACCTGCCGGGCGACCTCTTCCTGATCGGTCTCCGTGTTGACGCTGATGACATTGGTGCGCATGATCTTTTTGAGCGGCAGCCCAGGGGCGTGCAGCAGGAAATGCTTGAGGGACATGACCCCCACCAGCCGATCCTGCGGATCCACCACATAGATGTAAAAGAACACAGCCGTGTCCTCCCGGGCCTGGATCACCTGAATAGCCTCGCCCACCGTCTGGTCCTCCCGGAGAGCCAGGAAATCGGTGTTCATGATACGGCCGGCTGTTTCCTCTTCATATTTCAGGAGATCACGCACGGAGGATGATTCTTCGCTGCTCATCAGGTCCAGGATTTGCCGGGAATCCTCCTCCGGCATGGCCCCCAGGAGTTCCGCCGCATCATCACTGTCCATCTCTTGCAGGACCTTGACCCGCTTCACCAGCGACAACGTGGACAAGGTCTGTACCCCCTTGACCACGCCCATTTCACTCACAGACTCGGCCGCCAGTTCAAGGTCCATGTCACAAAGCATGTCGACCAGGCGTGTCCGCTCCGTATCCATCAGGCTATGCAGCACATAGGCAATATCCGCCGAATGTATTTTGCGCAGGATGTTGGCCACATGCTTGAAATCCTTGCGGCGAATCAGTTTCTTCACCGATTCGAGCAGAACGATGAGTTTTCGGCTGTGTGTCATGACAACACCTGCAGGTTTTGTTCTCGGGCAGGCTTACCTTGCCCCACCGCTTCCGGTGAAAACAGAACGGTCTGAACGATGGCAGCTGTCTCGCTGCGATCACACAATACAATCGGAAGGAATTCCGGTGATTGCGGGCGATCGGATATTCGGTCCATTTTCGAAATTCATTGTAATGAATGGATGAACCTGCGGTCAACAACAAGTGTACGATTTAAAAAAATAGACCGGATGCCAACCGAATCCGCTTGTCAGTCGTATTATGGAATAGAGCGCCTGGCTGACATAGCAGAGAGGGGTACGATCATGGGACAGAGCCTCCCGGGAATACCAAAAGACCTACTGCTCCATCGTATTATGGACTACCTGGAGCTGCTGAATGAAAGTGATCGAAAGATGTTCATTATGAGGCATTACCAGGGACGATCCGAATCGGAGATTAGTCGCTCCCTGAAAATTTCGGCCCGTAAGGTACACCGTTCTCTGGATCACTCCTCCCGTCGTATGTTCAGGCATCTGCGTTCTCTTCGCCAAAAACTCTGTCACTAGGCACGTCCACCCATTCCAACATTCCGTCTGCCGATCGTTTCGGGGCCCCGATCCGCCGTGATGGCGCACTTTTTTCCCGCTTGCCCGCCCCGGCGCTTTCTGATAGACTTTGGCACCATTGGAGGCGAGATGCGATCCACCTATAAAACCTATGCTCGCATTGTCGAAAAGTTCAAGAGTCTGACCATTCTCCATCTGGGGGATCTTGTTCTGGATCAGTTCTTGTTTGGGGAAATCTCCCGCATCTCCCGGGAAGCCCCCGTCCTGATCCTGAAGTACAGGGAAACCATCAACATCCCCGGCGGCGGCGCCAACGCCATCCACAACCTGCTGACGCTTGGCGCACGGGTGCTGCCCATCGGTGCGCTGGGCCGGGACGAAGCCGGTGGCTGGTTGTACAAATTTTTCCGTGACATGGGCGTGGATGTGACGGGCATCATGCGCAAGGACGAATATTGCACCCCCGTCAAAACCCGCATTTTGGCCGGGGCGTTTCATTCCTCCATGCAACAGATGCTGCGCATCGACCGTGAAAACGTCCGGACGCAGCCCATCTGTTCCGTCCAAGAAATCACCCGTTCGCTGGAAAAGTTCTTGCCTCAGGTCAACGCCGTCATGATTTCTGATTACGGCTACGGCTTCATTCATGAACACTGTTTTGAACTGCTGCGGGACCACTGCCGCCAGCGGGGTATCCCCATCATCGTTGACAGCCGCTTCGAAATGCGCCGCTTCAAGGAAGTAACCAGCGTAACTCCGAACATCTCCGAAGTGGAAGAATCTTACCAGACACCCATCGGCGAAGATCTGAGCAAAATGGACAAGCTGGCGGCCAAAATCCTCAAGGAATTACACCTGGAGGCGCTGCTCATCACCCGGGGACGCTACGGGATGTCCCTCTATCAGAAGAAGGAGAAACCAGCCCATATTTCCGTTTTCGGATCCGACGAAGTGTCTGATGTCACGGGTGCCGGCGATACGGTCATCTCGGTCTATACCCTGGCCCTGGCCGCCGGAGCCGATTTCGAGACGGCCGCCCGGCTGTCCAATTACGCCGGTGGCATCGTGGTCATGAAACGTGGTACGGCCACCGTCTCCACCAAGGAGCTGATGAGTGCCATCCGCAGTGATTTTCGCGAGCGGAAACTCCAGACCATATGAAAAAGAAAATCGTCACGGCAGCCGAAGCAGAGGCGATCATCCGCCAAACAAGACGCGAAGGCAAGGTCGTGGTCATGGCCAACGGATGCTTCGACCTGATTCACGTCGGCCATATCCGCTATCTGCAGGCTGCCCGCCAAATGGGTGACCTGCTGGTGGTGGCCCTCAACAGTGATGCCGGCATCCGGCAACTCAAGGGCAGCGGCCGCCCGATTATGAACCAACACGACCGCTCCGTTATTCTGGCGGCCATGGAAATGGTGGACTGGATCGTCATTTTCGACGAACCGGATGTCCGGGCCTTGCTGCGCCGTCTTCGACCGGACATCCAGGTCAAAGGAACGGATTACACCGAAGAGACCGTTCCGGAAAGGGAAGTCGTGCTCGGCTACGGCGGCCGCGTCCGAATCGCCGGCGATCCCAAGGATCATTCCACCCGGGATCTGATTGCCGACATCATTGCTCATCATGAATGATGGCTTTGCGAACATTCTGGTGATTAAGCTCAGTGCGTTGGGGGACATCGTCCATGCCGTCCCCGCGGTCAACGCCCTGAAACGCACCTTTCCCGCCAGCCGACTGCACTGGTGTGTGGAGGCCCATTGTTCCGTACTGGTCGAACACCTGGCCTGTGTGGACCGGGTCCATACGGCCCACACCCGGATGTGGCGTCGGGGTAAGAGGTGGACGGGAAGTCAGGGCATGTATCGTTTCATCGCCGGTTTGCGGGACATCGGCTTCGATGTCTGCCTGGATTTCCAGGGGCTGCTGAAATCCGCTGTTCTGGCAAGGCTTTCCGGCAGCCGGGAACGCATCGGTTGGGAGAAATCCTTGCTGCGGGAATCCTTGGCTCGACATCTGTACACGCGGACTGTCGGGAATATCGCCTTCGATACACACATGATTGAACAGTGCGCGGCGCAGGTTAAAACGATGGGTGTTGTCGCTGTTCCATGGGAATTTCCGTTCCGGCTGCCCGGAACCGCCATCGCTGCAGCCGAAAGTTTTCGCCAATCCCTGCCCCGGGAAACGTACGTGCTGCTGAACCCCGGTGCCGGCTGGCCGACCAAGCGCTGGCCGGCCACACTCTTCGGCGAACTGTCCCGACGGATGGAGCATGAGTTGAATCTGACTCCCGTGATCACCTATGGTCCTGGGGAGGAGCCGCTCCTAGAGGAAATTCGGACGATCTGTCCCGAAGTTGTTCCCGCACCGCTGGGACTGATGGAATTCATGGCGATATGCCGGCAGGCCCGCTGCTTTGTCGGCGGTGACACCGGCCCCATGCACCTGGCTTCCGCCGTCGGCACTCCGGTGGTGGCGATGTTCGGTCCTTCCCTGCCCTCCCGGAACGGGCCGTTCGCCGCAGATGATATCGTCATGTGGCGCGACCTGCCCTGCGCCGGATCGTACCGCCGTCATTGTGATGACTGGCGCTGCATGGATTTTACCGTCGCTGAAGTTTTCGCCGCGGTGGAACAACGAATCCAGCGGAGGGAATCCCATGGAATGTAAGGTATGGCTGCAAAAATGGCGCGTACCGCTCGGATTTGCCTTCGCCCTGGTCTTCTTTTTGTTAAGCCGTCCAGACTGGCACCTGCTCCTGGTGGGTGCACCCTCGATCGTCGCCGGCCTGTGGGTCCGCGTCTGGGCGGCCGGTCATATCCGCAAGAGCAAGGAAATCACCCGGAGCGGCCCCTACGCCCAGAGTCGCAATCCACTGTATCTGGGCAGCTTTCTCTTGGGCCTCGGCTTTTCTCTGCAGAGCGGGTTGTGGTTCTTTCCTCTGCTCTTCATCATCCTGTTTTTTGCCATTTACTTGCCGGTAATGCGGCGCGAGGAATGGGAGCTGCAGCGCGTGTTCGGCGAGGAATTTGATCGCTACCGCCAGGCTGTCGCCCTGTTCTGGCCTTGGCCCGGCCGGACGATCGATGCCGCGGGACGATTCTCCCGGCGGCAGGCTGTGCGGAATCGTGAATACAATTCTCTCTTTGGCGCTCTGGCGGCGGAGGGTATCCTTATGGCCAAGATCGTGTTTTTTTCATGAGGCGCTGCACTGGCATTGACCGTAAATCCGCGCCAACGGAAACACCATGGAACCCATTATCGATATCAGCGACCTAAATAAAAAATACGCCATCTATGCTCGTCCCTTCGATCGGGTGAAGGAACTGATGATGTTCGGACGGCGCAGTTTCCACCAGGAATTATGGGCGCTCCAGGACATCCAACTCCGTGTCCGTCCCGGCGAATCCATTGGCTTTATCGGCAGTAACGGTGCCGGGAAAAGCACACTGCTGAAAATGATTTCCGGAATCTCCAGCCCGACTTCGGGCCGCCTGGCCGTGCGGGGTCGCATCTCCGCCCTCATGGAACTCGGTGCCGGATTTCATGATGATTTCACCGGTCGCGAGAATATCTACATGAACTGTTCCATTCTGGGGATGAGCCGGGAGCAGATCAACCGCAAACTCGATGAAATCATTGCCTTTTCCGAGCTGGGCGAATTCATCGATCGACCGATCAAGATCTATTCGACGGGGATGTTCATGCGACTGGGATTCTCCGTGGCCATCAACACCGAACCCGACATCCTGCTCATCGACGAGATCCTGGCGGTGGGCGACGAATATTTTCAGACTAAATGCTACGACAAGATCAAGGAATTCCGGAGTCAGGGCAAGACGGTCATCTTCGTGTCCCATTCCACCAACACGGTACGCGGGTTATGCGAGCGGGCCGTCTGGCTGGAAGGCGGCCGTATCCATGCTGACGGTGACAGTGTGGAGGTCACGGATCTGTATCTTAATTTCCAGCGCAACCGGATCGGACAGCGCCGCCAGCAGGAGGGCATATCCGAGGAGGCTTCACCACCCGGCGCCGATGCAGCGACATTGGAACCGGCGGAACCGGCCGTGGAAATTCCGGCCCTCACCCGCCAGGGGACCCGGGAAGGTGAAATCCACAAGGTGGAAATCCTCGACGGTAACGAGCAACCCCGCGACGTGTTTGATTTTGGCGAGACCATCATCATCCGGCTTCATTTCCGGGCCCGGGGCCGGGTACCCAATCCAAACGTCGGCGTGTCCATCTGGCGAAACGACAACATCCTGAGCTACGGCTCCTCGTCGGCCAAGGATGCAGCTGGCCTCGAGGAACTGCCCGCCAATGGCTACGTGGACTATGTCATTCCCGACGCCACGTTGATGAATGGGGATTACGAGGTGTCGGCGGCCATCTTTTGTCCGGATGATATCCATCCCTACGATTTTCACAACCGGCTGTACCACTTTCAGGTCCGTTGCCGGCGGCGGGACGAAGGCGTGACCTATCTGAGACACTATTACCGCTATGTGTTCGACAACGGCCGGACAGTCATTACGCGGGAAGCGGACATGACGGCGCCGCGGCGCCGGTAATCCGGCAAATCTATCATTGATTTCCATTCGCATCCGCAATAAAATGCTGATTTTCGCCGGAGAGCATGCATGCCCCTGAATGACCGCCCCCTGCACATCTGCCTCATCTCCGAAGAGTACCCGCCCGATACCGGCTGGGGAGGCATTGGTACCTACACCTACAACCTGGCCCGCGGCCTGGTGCAGCAGGGCCAGCGCGTACAGGTGGTGGCCGGCTGCCTGAAGAGCGCCGCGACCGCGGAAGAAGAGGGTGTCCGGGTGCACCGCATCGGTTTCGCGGCGCCCAAACAACCTGTCAAACGTCTGATCTATCGGATTTTCCAGGTGTACACGCACCGGATGCCCTACCTGCGCCGGAAACTCGAATTCGCTCACGCCGCCGCCGGCCTGATCCGGCGTCTGCACGATGCGGATCCCCTGGATCTGCTCGAAACGGCTGAATATGACGCCAACGGATACTTTGCTACCCGCTGGGGCCGCATCCCGGCCGTTGTAAAGATTCACACCCCGCTGCTGGTCAATTACCATCTCAACCGGCTGCCTGTTACCCGGGAGGTCCGCTGGTGCGATCGACTGGAACGCCGCCAGACCAGGCGGGCTGCCTGTATCACGACTCCCAGCCGGGCCATGAAACGCCTGGCGGAAGACTGGTTGCAACCCAGACGGGACATCCGGGTTCTGCCGAACCCCATTGACACGGAGGAGTTTTCGCCCGCGGGACCGGCGGTCCGCGACCCGGGGCGCTATCTGTTTTATACGGGGCGACTGGAACGGCGCAAAGGCGTCCATATCCTGCTGGAAGCGTTCCGGCGGGCCCGACATCGAATACCGGAGGTCAAACTGGTGCTGGCCGGGCATGACACTCCCACTTTTCAAACCGACGGCCGAACCGTTTCTTTCCGGGAATATCTGACGGCGAACGACCTTCTGGCGGACATCGGCGACCGGGTCATTTTTCTGGGCAAGGTGGACCGGCGCGAGTTGCCGGCCTATTACCGGGGCAGCGTGGCCGGAGTGTTCCCGTCCGAGGAATTTGAAAACTTCCCGTATACCTGCCTGGAAGCCATGGCGTGCGGTCGGGCGGTCATCGTGACGGACTCGGGCGGCATGGCCGAGATGGTGACTGACGGCGTCAGCGGGCGGTGTGTGCCGGCCGGAGAAGCCGCCCCGCTGGCCGAAGCCCTGGTTGATGTGGCGCAACGGCCCGACATAACCGAACGAATGGGGACCGCCGCCCGTGGGCGCATCCTTGAGAATTACAGCATGGCGGCCATCTCTCGCCGGACCCTCGACCTGTATCATGAGGTGTGTTCATGACCGACGCTCTGGAGACTCAGCGTCCGGATATCTCTGTCCTCGTCTGCACACGCAACCGCAGCGGCGCCCTCCGCGCCTGTGTCGGTTCCATCCTCGACAGCAGGTACCGGAATTTCGAGCTCCTCATTGTGGATCAGAGTGACGACCCGGAAACCGCTGCCTACGTCCGTTCCCTGGATGATCATCGGATCGAGTACCGGCCGACGGAAACCCGGGGGTTGTCTCGGGCGCGCAACCTGGCCCTGCGCCTGGCCCGTTCGCCCCTGGTCGCCTTCACCGACGATGACTGTATCTGCGATCCGGGCTGGATCGGGGAAATCATACGCGAATTCAAAGAAAACGACGACATTTACGGACTCTTCGGCCGCGTACGTCCATGGGGGGATCGCTGGGACGAAGGACTGTTCTGTCACTGTCTCATCGATGATCCGGATGAGCGGACCGTCGCTGAGCCGGTTCCGCCCCACAAGTACCTGGGGCACGGTAACAACATGGCCTATCGCCGGGAACTATTCCGCCGTGTCGGCCTTTACAATACACAAATGGGCGCCGGTACCCGCATGAAAAGCGGCGAAGATACGGATCTTACCTTCCGGGCCTTGCGGCAGCGGCTGCCGCTCAAATACTCTCCTGCTCCGCTGGTCTATCACGACAACTGGAACACGTTCGCCCAGGCCGATCGGATGGACCTGGGCTATGTCCTCGGTTTCGTCATGGTCTTCGGCAAGTTTACCCTGTATGGTGACAAGGTCGCCCGGCGCTGCCTCCGTGACCGGCTTGGCGAACTCATCAAAGATGATCTGCGAAACTCGTTTCGCTACAAAAACTGGCCTAAATTCCGGCGGACATGGATCAAGCTTTTCTTTTATTTTCTGGGCTTTTTCCCGGCCCTCTATTTTCGCATGAAGGGCGACCTGGCCTGGACGGACTAGTACCTGCCATCTTTACCCGTTCCGTAAAAAGAATTTTTCCGCCGCCAGCGTGATGGTGTCGAGGCTAATGCTTTTCCCTCGCGTCCGGTGACAGGAAATCAGTAATGGTGGGCAGGCTGTTCTCCAGATATTGACGGTATTCAATCCGGCGATATTCCGGCGGCGGCTGGAATTCCGCCGGTTCGCCGTCCCATTCGTGGATATCACGGGTAACCTTTTCATAGACCGCACTCCCCCGGCGATATTCGACGGAATAGATTTCCAGGCCGGTGGCGAACAGTTCAAGCAGCCGCGCCTGAATGGCCTGCGCCAGCAAATAATCGTCGCGGCCGCTGAACTCCCTGGCGAAAACGGATGTGACGGCATGAAACTGACGGAGCACCGGCAGGTATTGATCCAGCGGGAGATAATTTCCCGGTCGAATGGAATCGTCCAGCCAGATCTCGTGGATCAATTCCTTGCCGTACAGCAGGCGATACTTCAGGCAATCGCGGCCCCGGTTCTTTTCCCGTTGGTGATAATCAAGCTTGATGCCGGGCAGAAATGAATTGTCTGTTTCATCCATCATCGCCTGCTCGGCGAGATGATAGGTTTCCCGCACTTTCCTGGTGAGCTGTGTGATTTCCCGTCGCATCTCGGCCAGTGAGGCATCGATATCCCCCCCATACCAGGTGCGGGTGGCGTGATCGATCAAAAAGATTTTGTTTTCATGGATGTTCAATACGAGAGCGCCATCCGGGGTGTTCTCCGACCAATGGCCCTGCCACCAGCGATGAACGCTCTCCTCGCTGTATTCAATGCCCTCGCCCAAGCTGCGGACGGTTACGGTGAATTCGAGGCCTTTCTCGGCAAGACCCGACACCGGCGAAATACAAAGCCACACCAGCAAACCCACCATCATCCAATAATATCTATTCATGCTAATCCTTTCAGGAGTGATAATCCGGAGCATCCGGCGCGCGGAAATCGTTCCATGATACGATTTCCACCAGCTGTTTTCGACGCAAATCGTGGTCGACCGGTTCATCGAGCCGGATGCCTTCGTCCGGGTAACCGGCCACCAGCAAGGCCAGGATGGTGTAAGCCGGAGGAATGTGCAGCAGACGGCGGATTTTCTTTTCGGAAAACCAGCCGATCCAACACGACCCAAGGCTCAACTCGGTGGCCATGAGACACATGTGCTCACCGGCGATGGCCACGTCAAGGCGGTGGCAGTCCTTGTCGATCCATTGGGCCGCCTGGTGGATCAGTGGATGGGGCCGGCCGCAGAGGACGAACACCAGGGGAGCATCGGCCATCCATTTGTTGATCCGTGTCCCTGCCGGCGCGCACAGAGCCATTTCGCGGATCAGGGCCGGCCGGTCCACCGTGACGATATGCCAAGGTTGCTGGTTGCAGGCCGAGGGAGCCAGTCTCGCCGCTTCCAGGATCAGCGCCACCTTCTCCGGTTCCACCGTTTGTGGCCGATAGCTCCGCACACTGCGGCGCCGCCGCAGCAGGTCCAAAAAAGCGCTTTCCATCCGGAAATCCTCCTTACGCGGAGCTTGTTTGTCAAGGAATCCCATTATATAATGATCGGCTGAAAATACGGAAATCCTTTACGGAGAAGAGGCATGACTTCCAAAAAAGCAAAGACCCTGAAAATCAGATGTCCTCACTGCCATTGCACCATGAAGATCGACGCCGGCAGCGGGGACGTCCTGCTGGTGGAGAAGCCGGAAAACCGGGAAGTGGAAACCTTCGAGGACGCCCTGGAAATCGAGCGCCGTCACGAGGAACGCAAGGCCGGACTTTTTGAAGAGGCCATCCGGCTGGAGCGAAAGCGTAAACAGCTGCTCGAGAAAAAATTCAAGGAGTCGCAAAGTTCCACGGATGACGACGGTTCGCCGCCGCCAAGCCCGTTTGATTTTGCCTGATCCGGCCGCATGTCGCCGATAAATATTTCCGTTCCGAGGTGAATTCATGGGTCAAATGCATGCCGAGGCCGGACGCCGTGAAGCTTCCGTCCGCTCTGATTGTTATGTAACCATTGACCGGCGCGATTCCGGTGGGCTGGCCATCGACATCCGCGGCAAGTCTGAAAGGTTTTATCGATCCTCCATTGTTCAGGCGGTGGAGGCCATGCTCGAACAATACGGGATTCGGGCGGCGGCAGTCCGGATCGATGATTTCGGGGCGCTGCCCTTCACCCTGAACGCCCGCCTGGAATGCGCCATCCGGCGGCTGGGCAAGGAATTCGATCACCCGCCGGCCCAGTTTCCGACTTCCCTTTCCAATTATACCGTCGCTCGGGACCGTTTCCGGCGCAGTCGCCTCTATTTGCCGGGGAACGAGCCGAAGTTTATAGTCAACGCCGGATTGCATCAGCCCGACGGTATCATCCTCGATCTGGAGGACAGTGTGGCGCCCGCCGAGAAGGACACCGCCCGGATTCTGGTACGGAACGCGTTGCAGGAAGTGGATTTCTACGGCGCGGAGAAGATGGTGCGCATCAACCAGCTGCCGCTCGGACTGGCCGATCTTGACGAAATCATCCCTTGCCATGTTCACACCATCCTGATCCCCAAATGTGAGAGCGGACAACAGGTCGCAGAAGTCGCTGATCGGATCAGGCATATTCGCGCCAAAACCGAACAGCCGGAGCCGGTATACCTGATGCCCATCCTGGAGAGCGCCCGGGGCATTCTGCGGGCTGATGAGATCGGTGCCGCCTCGCCGTTGAATGTGGCACTGACCATCGGCCTGGAGGATTTTACCGCCGATATCGGTGCCGAGCGCACCCAGGAAGGCCGTGAAAGCTTCCAGGCCCGCTCCATGGTGGTCTTGGCCGCCCGCGCCCACGGCCTGCAGCCCATCGATACAGTGTACTCCGATGTTCAGAACGAGGATGGCCTGCGGCAAAGCACGCTCGAATCCAAGCAGCTGGGCTTCGAAGGCCGGGGCTGTATCCACCCTCGCCAGATCCGGGTGATCCATGAGGCGTTCGCGCCATCGCCGCCGGAGATCGAGCGGGCCGGACGGATCGTCGACGCTCTGCGGGAGGCCGAGGCCCGTGGCAGCGGTGTGGTCGCTTTGGGGAGCAAGATGATCGATCCCCCCGTCGTCAAGCGGGCGCAGAAGATCCTTAAGCTGGCCAAACAGCTCGGACTGCGCTGATCGTCGGAATTCATTCTGTTTTATCGCCAGGAGAACGCATGATGATTAAAAATGTGCTTGGTCGTGTCTTGCCGGAAGAGATTAACGGTTTGAAAACCATTCCCTACCAGGGAGTGGGGAAATATATCCCCCGGGGGCGCAAGGCGGCGCCGCCCATCGCTTCCTGCGCCAACTATCCGTCCGACGGTAACAAGGTCGTGTCCAGCCTGCGAGAGGCCCTGGAAAAATGCGGCCTGCGGGATGGCATGACCCTCTCGGCACACCACCATTTTCGTAATGGCGACAAGTTGATGAACATGCTGTTTGACACGGCGGCGGAGATGGGGGTCAGGGACCTGATGTTCTATCCCAGCGCCACCTTCCCCTGCCATGAACACCTGATCCGTCATCTGGACGCCGGTGTCATCCACCACATCGAAGGCAGCCTGAATGGTCCCCTCGGCGCTTACTGCTCGGCCGGCAAAATGAGGGGGCTGGGGGTGTTGCGTTCGCATGGTGGCCGGTATACGGCCCTGCAGGATGGCGAGGTCCACGTAAACATCGCCGTCATCGCCGCCCCCACGGCGGATCCCTTCGGCAACGCCACGGGTAGCCGGGGGCCGTCGGCCTGCGGCCTGCTGGGTTTTGCCCTGGGTGATTCCCAGTACGCCGACAAGGTCATCGTCGTCACCGATAACCTGGAGCCGTTTCCCTGCGCCCCGTTCCAGATCCACGGCAATCTGGTGGATTGGGTGGTGGTGGTGGACGAGATCGGTGACCCGTCGAAGATCGTCTCGGGAACCACTGAACTGACCAAAAGCCCGGATCGTCTCTACATCGCTGAGCTGACCGCCCGCTTCATCGAGGCGGCCGGCATCATGCGAGACGGCTTTTCCATGCAGGCCGGCGCCGGCGGCACAAACCTGGCCTTCGCCATTTTTCTGCGAGACCTGATGCGCGAGGCCGGCGTCAAGGCACGCTTCATCCGGGGCGGATCCACCAAATACCTGGTGGAGATGCTGGAAGAAGGTCTCACGGATTTCATCCTCGACGGCCAGACTTTCGACACGGTGGCCGTGGAATCCATCCGGAATCACCCCAACCGGCATGTCACCACTTCGCCGTTCACTAGCTATAACTATCATTCCAAAGGGAATTTCGCATCCATTGTCGATGTGGCCGTGTTGGGCGCCACCGAAGTGGATATCCAGTTCAATGCCAACGTGGCTACCCATTCCGACGGGATCCTGCAGCATGGCCTGGGCGGCTGGCCCAACTGCCTGGCCGCCAAGTGCACCATCCTCGCTCTGCCCTCTTTCCGCGACCGCATTCCGGTACTGGTGGACGAGGTCACCACGGTCTGCGGACCGGGCGAATTGATCGACGTCATCGTCACGGAACGAGGGATTGCCATCAATCCACGTCGACAGGATCTCCTTGACGCCACAAAGGATGCGCACTTACCGGTTCGGCCGATCCAGGAAATCCAGGCAGAAGTGGAGCGGATCTGCGGCGGCAAACCCGAACCGCCGCAATACGGCGAGAATTTTGTGGCGGCCATCAAGTGGGTGGACGGCACGGTGATGGACGCCCTCCGCGAGTTGCGGTAAAATCTTTACAGCACCCCGCGCGTATGTTACCGTAAAAGTGAATTTTCCGACATGCAGGGAGTACCAGCCGATGAGGAAACTGATTCGTCCCAGCCAGCAGGAACTTGAGGAATTGCGCCAGCGTTACTCCAAGGAGCAGAGTTCCCAGGTAAAGCGCGCCCGGATCCCACGGGACGATACCGGCAAGGAAGCGAAGTTTCTGCGCGAATGTATCGACCGCCAGGTACCTGTGCGGATCAAGCTGCGGGACGGACGCGAAGTCACCGGCGTCATCGAGTATTACGATCAGTCGTTCATCCGCCTCACCGTCCGCCAGGCGCCAAACGAGTTCATTTACAAGAAGGACATTCTGTACCTGCAGCCCGAGCGTTGAGACGGATCTCCCCATCATCCCCACGTTAAACGGCGGCCACATCGGGCCGCCGCCGTTGTTTTTCGTAAGGCCGACGAAGCTCAGGCCGTCAGGGCTTGTAACAGCAGGTACATCCAGTTGACCATCAGGAGAAGCCCTGCTCCGATTGCCAGGCCGATTTTTTCCCCGCGACTGAACCGGAACCGCACTTCCGGTCCGCCCAGCAACCAGCGCCACAGCACGTAGATCGCCCCCAGCACGCTGCCCAGGAACAGGATGGCCCCAGCCGGCGATGTCGCCACGGCCTCGAGCGTCAGCCCGTGCATCATCCGGACATAACAGGTGGTCATGCCGCAGCCCGGGCAGGGCAATCCCGTTACAGACCGGAAGCCGCAGAGAGGCACCTGAACGGTGTCAAAGGGAAAAAACCGGGCGACCAGAAGGGCGGCAAGGCTGAAGAATCCGAAATAATCGAGACTCTCCAGGCGACGCGGCATGTCCCGGCAAAGGATAATCTTCACGCTAGAATATGGAAAATTTCACTTTCAAATATTTCTTGGGATTCTTGCGGATGTCATAGACCAGTTTGGCCATTTCGGCCAAGGACTGGCTCAGGTTCTCGTAGAGTTCCTTGTCCTTGAGCAGCATGCCCAGGGTACCCTGTCCCTGATCGATCTGTTCCAGAATGGAGCGGATCTTCTCCAGGGAGTGGCGGGTCTCGACGAAGATGGCATCATCCACCGCGAGCTTGCCCAGGGTCCCCTCCCCCTTGTTGATGCGCTCCACGATGTGATCGATTTTGGTGGTGATGTTCTCCAAATTGTCGTACAGCTCTGCCTCATGAATCAGCTTGTGCATGGTGCCTTCCGACTGGTTCAGCTTGCTGATGAACTGCTTGAGTTCCTTGACCGTATCGGTGATCTCGAGGTAGAGTTCCTTGCTGTGGATGATCTGGCCGAGGGTGCCCTCGCTCTCATGCAGGTCCTTAAGCAAAAGCTCCGCCTGATCGACAGCCTTGTCCAGGCTCTGGACCGTCGCCGTCAGGGAGTCATGGAGAACCGTGTTGTTGATCAATTGACCGATGGTACCGTCCCCGGCATCCAGTTTGGTGGTGATACTGCGGACACTTTCCGAGATTTCGCCGAAATTGGCGATGAGATCGTTGGCGCCCACCATGAGCTGCCGGATGGTGGCTTCATTGACACCTTCAATAAAGATGTGACCTTCGTCCGTTTTCAAGGGTTTCTGCCCGGAACGCCCGATACTGACCTCCACATACTTGTCCCCCAGCAGACCGATGGAACCGATGCTCACTTCGGAATCTCTCTTGATCCATTCCGTAAAGTCCTCTTCAATTTTCAGCAGCAGGCGGATGTTCTGCAGGTTGTTCTGACTGATCTTGAGGTCCTGTTCGATTTTTTCGAGTGACAGCCGCAGGGAAGTGAGCCGCTCCCGCTCGTCCTGCAGGGTAATATTTACGGACTCTGTTTCCCGGCCGCCGGCCGTGGCATATTTCTCCTCCAGTTGCAGCACGCGGTCCTGGACTTCCTGGATCAGCCGCTGATAGCGTTGGATATTCTCCCGGTAGGTGGTGATTTTTTGCTGGGTTTCGATGTTGGCCCGTGTCTGGGGCAGATCCTGTTCAAGTGTAATCTCCTCCACGTTGCCGACTTCGATGCCATTCAGCCACACCGGCGCTCCCGGTTTCAATCCCTCGATCGTGGGCAGATAGGAGACGGCTGTCGCGCGGGGGGCAAACAGTCCCCGGCCGCCGCTGACCCGGAAAATCATAAACAGCAGGATGGCGAAACTGCCGATTACGAATAATCCGACCCGAAACTCATGCCAACTGAATTTTTTCTTCTTTCTCTCCGCCAACGTCATCTCCCCTGGTCTTACGTTATGAATTCCTGGATGAAGGGATCATCGGCCCCCTTCAGTTCATTGAGATTGCCTTCGAACACGATACCGCCTTCCTTGAGAACGCTGAAACGGGTATGAATATAGCATACATCGTCCGTTTCGGAACTCAGAAGGACCGTTTCATTGTCGTTATCCAGCCGGGCCGTGTATGTGGACAGAAAGAATGCGGCGCTCAGGTCGCTGGTAACAACGATGGAAGTGACCCCTTCCAGGTCCCGCAACTTTACCATGAGATCACAGATAGAGCGCGCCGTGACAGGATCCAGTCCGGATGTCGGCTCATCGTAGATGAGGATGCGGGGGTTGCCCATCAGGGCTCGGGCAATGGCCACCCGGCGGCGCATTCCGCCCGACAATTCCGAGGGCATCATGTCGATGGTATGCTCTAGCTCAACAAAACTCAGCAATTGAAGGACCCGCTCCTCGATTTCCTCCTCGGACCATCCCCCCTCATCGTACAGGCGGTAGGCCACATTCTCACGCACTGTCAAAGAATCGAACAGGGCTCCTTCCTGAAAGACCATCCCCACTTTTTGGCGCACCGCCATCATCTCGTTTTCGGTCATGCTGGACAGTTCGTGATCGGCCACCACGATCCGGCCGCTGTCGGCACGGACCAGACCGATGATGATTTTCATGAGCGTCGATTTCCCCGAACCACTCGAACCAAGCAAGATCAGGCATTCAGCCGGACCGACATCCATGTGGATGTCCCGCAGGATTTGTTCACCGCCGAAACTGATGCTGACATCTTCCAGATGAATCATACCCTTACCCGGTCAACTCGATGATCAGTTTGTTGAGGAAAAAATCGGAAATGATCACCATGATGGAGGCCGCCACCACCGCCTGGGTGGTGGATTTGCCGACACCCTGGGTCCCCCCCCAGGTTTCCAGCCCTTTGTAACAGCCGACCATGGAGACGATAAAACCGAATACCAACGGCTTGGTGAGCCCGCCGATGAGATCGTCATAGGTGATGGAATCAAAAGCCACCGACCAGTATAGGGATGAGCGCAGCTTGAGTTCGTAGAGAGACACCAACCAACCGCCGATCAGGCCGAAAAAATCGCAGATGGCCGTCAGCAGGGGGCACATGGTCACGGTAGCCATCATCCGCGGTGTTACCAGTTTTTTTGTCGGATCGGTGCCCAGGGCGCGCATGGCGTTGATCTGGTCCGTGACGACCATGGAGCCCAGTTCCGAAGCGATACCGGAGCCGATCCGGCCCGCCAGCATCAGCGCCGTCAGCACCGGACCCAGCTCCCGGACCAGACTGACGGCCACCAGCTGCCCGGTGAGACCGACCGCCCCGAAAGACCGCAACGAGGCCGCCGACTGTAAGGCCAGCACGGCGCCGGTGAAAAATCCGGTCAGCAGAATGATCGTCAGGGATCCGACGCCGATGATATCCATCTGCTCGAAGGTATCCCGGATGTAGCGCGGCCGCCGGAAAAGATTGGCGATGGCACGGGTGCTCAACAGGGTAAATTTCTGGATTTGAATCAGTCCGGTGACGATAGCGTTTGCCAACATATTTTTTCTTCAGAACCTGTTTTGGTTTAGGGCTGTCATGATACACTTTTTACACCACGCCTGCCAAGGAGATAATGCAGAGGCCTTTCAATCTCGCTACTCCCGGGGATGGTATTTCCGATAGATCTCCTGCAAACGGGTTTGGGTGACGAACGTATAGATTTGGGTAGTGGAAATGTCGGCATGGCCGAGCATCCATTGCACCGACCGCAGATCAGCGCCGTTTTCCAGCAAATGGGTGGCGAAAGAATGACGCAACAGGTGCGGTGTAATGCTTTGCCGGATCCCGGCGGCAACGCCGTACGCCTTGATGATCTTCCAGAAACCCTGCCGGGTCATCTTCTGTCCGCTCCGGTTAACGAACAACCAATCAAGGGCCTTCTTGAGCATCAGGTTGCGTCCGTCACGCAAGTAAAGCCCGATCCAGGCCTGGGCCTCCTCGCCGATGGGGATGATGCGCTCCTTGCCGCCCTTGCCGAGGCAGATCAGGTACCCAATCTCCTGATTCAGGTCCGTGACTCTGACACGGACCAGTTCGGACACCCGTAAACCGGTGGCATACAGAAGTTCCAGCATCGCCTTGTCCCGGAGGCCGGCCGCTTTTCCGGTATCCGGTTGGACCAGCAATCGCTCCACTTCACCTTGCGAGAGATACTTCGGCAACGCCCGCCATCTCTGTGGGGCTTCCAGCAACTCCGCCGGGTCTTTCCGGATGTGGCCGTCCATCAGCAGATATTTGTAGAATCCCTTGATGGCCGAAATATGCCGGGCAATGGAAGACGGCTTGTAATGATCGAGATAAAATGTCTTGAGGTAAACCAGCAGGTTTTCGCGCGCCACACCCAGGGGATCCAGTCCATTCCGCACCAGATAGTCTTGAAACCGGGCCAAATCCCGGCCGTAAGCCGCCAGGGAGTTTTCGCTGAGTCCTTTCTCCACCAGCAGATAATTCAGATATTCAGCGATATGATCGCGACTCATCCGATGTCTCTGAAAAATGGATTCTGTTCCTTTTCCCGCCCCACGGTGGTCGAAGGGCCATGGCCGGGAAAGAGCTCGACATCGTCGGGCAGGGGCAGGATCTTTTCGCGAATGGATTCGAGCAAGGTGTCATAATCACCACCCGGCAGGTCGGTTCGTCCCACGCTGCCTCTGAACACCGTGTCCCCTGCAAAGCAGGCCACGTCGGCCAGCAGACAACAGCCGCCGGGCGTATGACCGGGTGTATGCAGCACCTGGATCTCCACCTGGCCGACCATGACCGTGTCGCCGTCCCGCAGCAGGCGTTCCGGCGGCGGGGACGGCCGGGCGTTCAGGACAGGCGCCAACCCGAAGATATCTTCGCTCTTCAGCAGAGGCTCATCCAGGGCATGGAGGAGGACCGGAATCCGGAAATGGTCTGCAATATCCGAATTCCCGGCCACATGGTCGATATGACCATGGGTATTGATAATCATCGCCGGACGCCAGCCCCGCGCTTCGATCTCGCCGATGATACGGCCGGCTTCGGCACCGGGGTCAATCACGGCCGCCACCCCGGTCTCCCGGCAGCAAAGGACATAGCAATTGACTTCCAGCGGACCAATGACCAGCCGCAGCATGTCAAAATTTTTCATCAGCGGAATCTACCTTTTTTATTATTTTTTTGAAGGGATCAGGCCGCGCACGATCGTACCCTTTTCAGGATTGATCGTGTGATCCAGCTTCCCCTCATGGCGGGCGTACACCTTTTGCAAAAGCAGATACTGAAATTCCTTGGCGAAGAGCGTCTCCAGCCGTTCACAGACGGCCTTGTCCAGCTTGTCCTCGGGTGTGTACCGGATCACGACCTGAATGGACCCGCCCTTGTGCTGCACATCGAGCAGCATCTTTCCTCCGGCGAGAAAATCAAGCAGCCGCAAGATAAACTGCTGCAGCGCCTGGGACATGATGGCCGGATCGATTTTCAGGACGTTCACATTCGGATCATGGTTGAACTCCACCCCGGTTTTCTTGGACAGCAGTTTGGATTTAAGGGGGGCCAGGACTTTTTCAAAAAACGGACCTGCCTGAATTTCCCTGATTTGCAGGGGATAATCCTTGTCGGTGATGACCTGAATAAGATCGAACTTCTGGAGAATCGATTCCAGGCGGTCCGTTTCCACCAGACAGTTCCGGACCCATTCCTGGCTGTTCGTTCCGGCTCCCGCGCCCGTCTCCTGGGTCATTCGCAGAAAACCGCGCAAATTGGTCAGGCTGACTTTCGCCCCCTGCACCAGCGAAAAGATGGAATTGAAACTGGCCATTTCCTGCAAAGCCTGCTGTTGGTGCAGCGCCATGTCTTTCTCCGCCAATTTTTCGGTCAGACTTTTAATTTCATCGCGTATTTTTTTCAGGGACCGCCGTTGATCCAGCTCCTGAAGCTCGAGGCGATTGCGGGCTTTCATCATCAGGGAGGTCAGATCGGCCATCAGGAGCAGGGTTTCCAGTTCGAGAGGTCCAAAAGGGTGCGGCTCGGCGCATTCAAACACCAGATGCCCGGCGGGCGCTTCATCCAGCAGCAGCGGCAAAAGGAGAACGGCATTGATCCGTTCGTTATCCGGCTCAACAGAATATGCCTCGCGGAGAGCATCCCGGGTGGCGGCGTACAGGAAACGCTCGCCTGCTTCAAACCGCCGGGCCAGTATCGGGAATAGACGATGAATCAGCTGGGAATCCAATAATTTGCCTTTTTTCAATTCGGGCAACGACTCCGGTGATTCGGAGGTGAGCGCAGCGACGTTCATCTGCACGAAGTGTTCACTGAAGAAACGGTGGAGATTTTCCAGCAGAGAATCGCAGTCTTCCTGGCTGCTGATTTCCACCAGATAGGTGGACAGCATCCGCGTCCGGTTGTTCAGTAGGCCGATTTCACTCTGCAACAGCTTGAATCTCACCAGAGACTCGAACATATGCCCCAGTTGGCGGATATCCGCTTCCGTTTCCGGGTCTGGACTCTTTTCCTGAAAGACCATCAATCCCCCCTGAATTTCCGCCTCTTTGACGAAGGGATAGATCGTCATCAACGGCAGATTCTCCGCCGGCTGGTTGGCCATCATAGCCGGAAAATCAGCCACGCGAACCGTTTGCAGCTTCCCGCGTGTCCTCGATTCACCGGTGAAAATATTCTCCAGCTGATCCATCGTGGCGGCGGGATCGAGGCAGCTCTCGGGATATGGAAAATGATGATCCGATTGGCTGAATTTGTCCCGAAAAATCAGGGCAACGGCCTTCCATTGCAGCCAACTGCAGATTTCATCCAGCAGCAGGCGGAGTTGCTGGACGGATTCCGCGGGATCGGCTATGGCCGCCATGGTCTTGGCACGGAACGTCTGCTGGCGTGAATTCTCTTCATTCAACTGTCGCTGTTTCTTTTCGTTTAGCGTCAACTCCTGTTTGAGCCACCGGTTCTTGCGCAAAAAAACCATGAACAGGAAGAAAAAAACGACGATCAGCAACAGCCCCAGTAAAAGAAAATAATCAAAAATACTTAAAGACATCATGGTTGCAATGTTCATTTCCCCCCTCCACTCCTTAGCCTTTTATTGGATACCGGCGATCGATGATCTGGATTGATTGATGTAAACGCTTTTTCTAGAAGTATTTTGACATATAACGGCCGTCGCTGTCAAACTTAAAGTTTTGCTTGCAAAGTATCCAAAAATCAATTATTTTTCTTACCCTGATATTGGTGAAGGTAAGATTCATGCTAACCGAGAAAATCGGTCAAGGTGGGAAGTGGCTGCTGGATCGTCTGGTCGCCCTGCTCAGTGCCCTGCGGATCAACCCGAACTTCCTGACCTTGCTCGGCTTTGTGATCAATATATTTGCGGCCTATTGCCTGGCCTACGGCCAGTTTCTCCTGGCGGCGGCGGTGATCTTTCTGGCCGGCGCCATGGACATGCTGGACGGCGCCGTCGCCCGCGTCACCCATACCGACTCCCCTTTCGGCGCCTTTTTTGACAGTGTCATCGACCGGTATTCGGACATCACCCTCTATCTGGGCCTGATCATCTATTTCGGCCGGGCAGACCGCATGGAGTACGTCGTGTTGGTGGGCATCTGCATCATGGGCTCCATGATGACCAGCTACACCCGGGCCCGGGCCGAAAGTCTCATCGATGCCTGTAAGGTCGGTTTTCTGGAGCGTCCGGAGCGGGTGGTGCTGCTGATCATCGGCACCATCTTCAACCGGGTGGAACACGTGCTCTGGGTCATCGCCATTCTGTCCAACTGGACGGTCATCAGCCGCATTTTCTACACCCACCGCGAACTCGGCAAGGTAAATATCTTCCTGCCCATGCAGCATACACCATCCCCCGCCCCGCCGGCTGCCGGAGATGAGACGGTGGCTGCGGCCGAGCTGCCCTCGGGCGATGAGGAGCCAGGACATTCATCCAGTGACGAATAACCCCGGCGTTTCATTTTTTCCCACCGACCGTTCGTCTTAGTAGATCACCCGACGCAACCGGAATATCGGGCCGAACCCAGACCGTGAGTCCGGAATGGGCTTTTTCCGTCCATTCCCCGCGGTGATTGCGGATGGTTTCCAGGCGCACGGTCCGTAGGCCATCCGGCCGAAAGACTTCCAGCCGTTCCCGCCGGTCGAAGGTATTTTTTACATGAAGTTCCACGCCGTCGGCCTGTCTTTCGCCGAACAATCCGCAAAAAACGGCACTCTCCCCGTCCGGGGGCAGCATGTTTGCGATTTCGGTCAAATCCGTCGCCCCTGTCAGAAAGCCGGTGGTATAGCCCCGGTTGGGCAATCGGCACAACTCCTCCTCCCATTTGGATTTCATGACGGGCCAGGTGCGGGGGGCGTGCTGGAGGCTGTCCAGGGCCTGCCGATAAACCGCCGTCGTCACTGCCGTATAATAAACGGATTTCATGCGCCCCTCGATTTTCAGCGCCCGGGGGCCGGCTGTCACGAGTTCCGGCAGCACGGGCAGAGCCCACAGGTCCCGGCTCGAAAAGATACGGGTGTAGTCGGGCCCCTCGTCCACTTCGTACCATTCACCCTGCCGGCTTTCTTCCGTCACGCGGTAACGCCAGCGGCAGCTATGCGCGCATTCCCCCTGGTTGGCGTCCCGTCCGGCCAGATATGTGCTCAGGAAGCAGCGGCCGGAGTAAGCCATGCACTGGGCACCGTGAATGAATACTTCCAGCTCGCCGTCGGGCACGGCCCTGCACAACCGGCGGATCTGGGCGATGGACAATTCGCGCGCCAGGATGATCCGGCGGACACCCTGACGAAACCAGAAAGCCGCCGCCGCGGAGCTGAGCGTATTGGCCTGGGTGGAGAGATGAATATCGGTCCCCGGCAGGAGTTCCCCAACCAGATCCAGAACGCCAGGGTCGGACACGATCACCGCATCCACTCCCACATGCCCGATTTCCTTCAGGCCTAACCGCAGTGCATGCCAGTCGTCGTCGGTCGGGAAGATATTGGCTGCCAGGTAGACTTTTCTCCCACGAACATGAGCCGTATCCACCAGATGGGTCAGTTCGGCCACTGACACGCCTTCCGCTTGCCGGCGCAGGTTGAAACCCGGCAAACCGCAGTAGACGGCGTCGGCACCGAAATGGAGTGCCGTCAGTCCTTTGGCCAGCGTTCCAGCCGGGCTGAGAAGCTCGACGGCTGACATCACTGCCATCGCTGATATTGCTGGACGGCCCGATTGTGGGTCTCCAGATCCGCCGAGAAAAGGTGGCGTCCGTTGTTCATGGACACGAAGTAGAGGTAGCGGGTCCGAGGCGGTTGCAGGACCGCCCGCACCGCCGACAGACCCGGATTGCAGATGGGGCCGGGGGGCAATCCGGGGGAGGCATAGGTATTGTAAGGCGATTCGCGACGCAGATCGCTGACATTGACCTTGCCGTCCCACCGTCCCTTGGCCAGCCATTCGGCGTAGATCACCGTCGGATCGCACTGCAGTTTCATCCCCTTGGCCAGCCGGTTATAAAAAACGGACGCGATGAGAGGCTGTTCCTCCCGAACGCCGCTCTCTTTCTCCACCAGGGAGGCCAGGGTGACGATTTCTTGCAGACTGAGTTTCGGGGCGGCGGCGGTGATTTCCGGCCAGACCAGGTCATCGAAGCGCTGCCGCATGGTCCGGACGATTTGACGTTCATCGTAGTCCAGCGGAAAGGAATAGGTGTCGGGGAAAAGATATCCTTCCAGAGTTTGAGATTCTTCGGCATACTCGGGTATCAGGGATCGATCCTCGAACAGCCGCATGTATTCCTCGTAGTTCCCCAAACCCTCGGCCGCCAAATGACGGAAGCAGCGTGACGCCGTCCAGCCCTCGGGGAAAGTCATCTTCAGGGTGGCAATACGCCCTTCCACCAGAATCTTCGCCACTTCCTGCATGGTCAGGGGTTCGGAAAAATTGTACGCCCCGGCCTTGACCTGATGGGCCATCCGGTTGAGGCGGAGATAGTAGACAAAAAGTTCCTGCTCGGCGATGACCCCCTGCTCTTCGAGTAGCTCGGCGATAGCCGGCGCACGCATGCCCTGCAGGATCAGCAGTCGACGATCGGGTGCCAGATATCCCTGATAGGGCGTGCTCACCGTCAGGCGAATCCAGTGTGCCCATCGGGCCGAAGGGAACGCTCCGGCCAGAAGGACCACCGCAAGCAGGATAAGGCCGAGCCGTTTATTACCACTCCTTGCAGACGACAGAATCCGCCTCCTCCAGAAAACGTTTCAGTATCAGGGCCGCCGCCACGGCATCCGTATCGAATGGCTTCTTTTGCCGGGCTGTCTCTCGCACCGCTAGTAGCTCAAGGGCCTCCACCGTGGAATACCGCTCGTCCACCGCCAGCAGAGGCAAATGAAACTGCTTTTTTATTTTTTCAGCCAATCGCTCCACCCGCAGAACCGCATCGTTGATATCACCGGAAACATGCAGCGGGTAGCCGAGAACAATTCGGCCGACCTGCCATTCCTGGATCACGGTGCCGATCTCGGCCAGGTCGGCGCGGAAACTCCTCCGCCGGATGGTTTTGAAGGGACGAACCGTCAAGCCCAGGGCATCACTCAGAGCCAACCCGATGGTTTTTTCGCCGACATCCAACGCCAGGATTCTCATTGGGTTTTCCCGTTGCCCTTTTTCTGTTACCGCACGACGACCAATCTGCTTGCGAGCCGGACAACAGGTGTCTCAGTGTTGCCAAGAGATCACCCCGTTGTCTGACAATCGGGGGGCATTCCACCTCCTTCCGACCTCTTGTATTCTAGCCATATGCCGGAGTAATTAAAAGGACAAATGTCTTTTCTCCATCCGATGCATCTAGTATAATAACAACCTTTGAGAGGTGCCCTTATGTTCGATCGAGGAAAACTCATCATCATCCTTCTCTCGGCGGTGGTGGTATTGTATACCGTCGTTGGCGGTTTTCTCGGCAAGGCCATTGCCGAAGACGAAACTTTCAAGAATCTGTCCATCTTCCAGGACATTCTGAAAAAAATCTCCCGCGAATACGTAGAACACCCGGAAATGACCCATCTGAAACATGGTGCATTGGAAGGGTTGGTTCAAGGGACGGACTTTTTCTCCAGCTTCCTAAGTCCCGAGGAGTACCGGTTCGTGCGGGAGAGAATGACGGCCGTGGGTGAGACCGGTCTGATCCTTTCCCCCCGCACCGGGTATTACCGGATCATGCAGGTTCTGCCCGGCACACCTGCCGCGAAGGCCGGCCTGTTGCCGGGGGAAATCATCGAGGAAGTCGACGACGTCGGCATCAGTGAAAAGACATACATTTACACCCAGGCCTTTCTGCGCGGCCAGCCCGGCTCCTCGGTAAAACTGGGCATTTCCCGCGGCCGCGAGGAAGAACTGTTCGAAGTCACCCTCAAACGGGCACCGCTCGTCGCAGTGCCAGTGGAGACCAAAATCCTGCGGCCGGGCATCGGCTATCTGCGGTTGCTGCAGATTCACAGTGCCTCGTTGCCGGAGGTAGAGAAAGGGTTGAAAACGCTTGTGAACAGTGATGTAAAGAAACTGGTGCTGGATCTGCGGGGCTGCAGCAACGGTGAACCAGCCGCGGCGATCACCATCGCCGACATGCTCATCGACGAGGGCATCATCACCACCCAGAAGGGCCAAAGTATAGCTGATACAACATTTACTGCATCCCCCGAGAAGACTTTGTTTCAGGGGCCCATCGCCGTTTTGACCAATGGCTACACCAACGGCGCTGCCGAAATCATTGCCGCCGCCCTCCGCGAGCGCTCCGATGGCACCGTGATTGGACAGAAAACATACGGCACCGCCTCGGAGCAGAAATATTTCGAGCTGGAGGATGGCTCGGCCATTTACCTTACCTATCTCATCTATCATTCACCGGCGGGGGATCCCATCATGGCCGAAAAATTCTCGAACTCCGGCGTCAAGCCCGAAGTTAAATCACCAGAAGAGGATTTCGCCCTGTCCCTCTACATCGACTATGAAATGGCTACGGGCGATGAGGCGCAGGAATTTTACAAAAAATATATCGATACAGTCTATCAACGCCAGCTGGAAAAAGCCGTCGAGGTGCTGGAGACGGACGCCCAACCAATCGAAAAAACCGCCTGAACCACACTCGCGGAGTCTGCCACCTGCCAACCCAGGAACCGGTCGTGACATGATTTGGAATTCATTCGAAAAAATCATCGAACCCGATTCGCCCGAAGCGGAGATGCTGGCGCGGATTGATCCCCAACGAATTCCCCGGCATGTGGCCGTGATCATGGATGGAAACGGCCGCTGGGCCGCGGCCCGCAGCCTGCCCCGCATCGAGGGGCATCGCGCCGGTGCGGATTCCGTCAAGGAAATCACGGAAACTTCGGTGCGCCTGGGTGTGCACTATCTCACCCTCTACGCCTTCTCCGTCGAGAACTGGAAACGGCCGATCACGGAGGTCAACGAGCTGATGCGGCTCTTGCGGCGTTATGTCCGGGAAGATCTGCCGACCCTCATGAAACACAAGATTCGGTTGAAGGCTTTGGGCCGCCTTCATGAACTCGACTACAAGACCCGGACGCTCGTGGAAAAAGCCATTCACCATTCCCGCGACAACACCGGCCTACAGCTGAATATCGCTCTCAACTACGGCGGACGGACCGAACTGGTGGACGCCATGCGCGCCTTGGGTCGCCTCTGCACCGACGGCGGGCTGAAACCCGAAGATATCGACGAATCCACCATCGGCCGGCACCTGTATACTGCCGGCATCCCCGAACCGGATTTGCTGATCCGCACCAGCGGCGAATATCGCATCAGCAATTTTCTGTTGTGGCAAACGGCCTACACCGAGTTTTATTTTACCCCGGTGCTCTGGCCGGATTTTCGTAAAATTCATTACTTCGAAGCCATTATCGATTTCCAACAGCGGGAGCGCCGGTACGGTGGCGTGAAAAACGTCTGAGTTCATAACACAACATGTGGAAACGAATCCTGTCAGCTCTGGTTCTCATTCCCGCCGTTCTCGCCATCATGGTCTGGGCTCCGCTCTGGCTTTTTACCCTGGTGGTTTATCTCATTTGCCTGCTTGCCTTTCATGAATTTATCCGCATGGGGCGAAACATCTTTACCGGCTATCGTTTCGGCCCGGTTTATATACCGGCCGTCCTGGCGGGCGGGGTGGCCATCTATCCCTGGATCGCCGATCATCGCCTCATGGCCCTGCTGGCTTTTTTCCTCATGGCCGGCGTCACCAGCGTGCTGCTAGCTTCGTGCGTTGAGGAAATCATGACCTTGCTGGCCTGGCCGTTGCTGGGTTTTGTTTACATCTATATCCTTTTTTCCTATGTTGTGGATATCCGGTTTTCCTTTGCTCCGGAGAAAGGGCTGCTGTTGCTGCTCTTCTTTCTTCTCATCCAATGGGTCGGCGACACGTTTTCCTATCTCACGGGGATGGCCTTCGGCCAACATCGTCTCGCCCCGGCCATCAGCCCCAAAAAGACCCTGGAGGGCACCATCGGCGGATTGGCGGGGAGCGCCTCCGTCGGCTGGCTGCTGACCGTAGTCGTTCTGACGGACGCCTCACCTTGGCTAGGTCTCCTGTTCGGGCTTCTGGTGGGCGGTTTCGGCCAGTTGGGCGACCTGCTGGAATCCCAGCTGAAAAGAACCTGTAAAGTCAAAGATTCATCCAATCTCATACCCGGTCACGGAGGTGTTCTGGACCGTCTGGATTCCCTGATATTCACAGCCCCGCTCTACTTCGGAGTGCTGAAATATTGGCTGATCTGAGACCGGTGCGACGGAACGGCAGATGAAAGCGATCACCATATTAGGTTCAACCGGCTCTATCGGCACCAGCGCCCTCGACGTCATCCGCTCCCAGCGGAACATCTTCCGGGTGGCCGGCCTGGCCGCCGGCCGGAACATGCGGGCACTGGCCGAACAAATCCGCGAATTCGAGCCGGAATGCGTTTCGGTGCTGGATGATGTTGTCGCCACCCAACTGCGTTCGCTGCTGGCTGCGGCGGATTACCCCCCGGACCGCACCGAAATCCTGAGCGGTGAGGCCGGAACCTGCGCCGTGGCGGCTCTGCCCGCCGCGGAGGTGGTGATTTCCAGCATGGTGGGTTTTTCCGGTCTGAAACCGACCTATCACGCCATCCAGGCCGGCAAGGATATCGCCCTGGCCAACAAGGAGGTCCTGGTGGCGGGCGGGGAATTCATCACCCGGGCCGCCCGACAATGCAATGTCAGGCTCGTCCCTGTCGACAGCGAACATAACGCCATTTTTCAATGTCTCCGCGGCGAGAGCACGTCCGAAATCAAGACCATTTGGCTGACGGCCTCGGGCGGTCCCTTTCGCACTACGCCCCTTGACCAGCTGGTAACGGTGTCGCCGGAGGAGGCCCTCCGTCACCCCACCTGGCGGATGGGACCGAAAATAACCATCGATTCGGCCACCATGATGAACAAAGGGTTGGAAATCATCGAGGCTCACTGGCTGTTTGGCCTACCGGCCGATGCCATCCAGGTGGTGGTGCATCCCCAGTCGACCATTCATTCCATGGTGGAGTTTCAGGACGGATCGTTTATCGCCCAGCTGGGGGTCACCGACATGCGGTTGCCCATCCATTACGCCCTGCACTACCCGGCCCGGGCGCCGTTCAACGGCCGGCGGATGGATCCCTTCACCCTCGGCGCGCTGGAATTCCATGCCCCGGATTTCGAAAAATTCCCCTGCCTCACCCTCGCTTACCAGGCGCTGCGTCAGGGTGGATCCCTGCCCACAATTCTCAACGCGGCCAATGAAGTGGCGGTGGCGGCCTTCCTGCGCGCAGATATCCGGTTCACGGACATCCCTCGGATTATCGGCGACACCCTGGCGGCCCTGGCCGGCCAAGAGGCCCGAACCCTGGAAGACATTCTCCATCTGAACGAACGCTCCCGGCAGAGCGCTTACCGGATCGTTCGGGATCTCAAATGAAACGGCGCCTTCACGGTGTCAACCGATCCGGGGTTTATCCGGGACCCGGTTTGTGATAAGTTCTCCATTGTGCCGAATCCAGAATGAGGAAACAAAGCCCCCATGGATACCTTGATTGCAATTTTTTCGTTTGTCATCATCCTTGGCGTCATCATCTTCCTGCATGAGCTGGGGCATTTCATCGCCGCCCGCTTGTTCCGGATTCGCGTGGAAACATTCTCCCTCGGTTTCGGCAAGCGGCTCTGGGGTTTCGAAAAAAACGGCGTGGATTATCGCATCAGCATGATCCCCTTGGGCGGTTATGTGAAGATGGCGGGTGAATACTTCGGAGAATCCCGCGGCGGCGACCCTGACGAGTTTCTCTCCAAGCCGCGCTATCAGCGGGCCATTGTCTCCTTTGCCGGTCCCTTCATGAATTTTCTTCTGGCCGTCTTTCTTCTGACGGCGAACAACGTCATCGGCGTAGACATGCCCGGTTTCACCCGTGAACCGGCCCGCGTGGGCGACATCGTCGCCGGTTCGCCGGCCGCCGCCGCCGATTTGGAAGTCGGCGACGAGATCATCCGCCTGGGAAACGACGCCGTCACCGACTGGCAGGATTTCCAGCTCGAGGCTATTTCGGCGGCCAATGAGACGGTCGCCCTTGAGATCCGTCGCCATGGCCGCCTTATGCAGACGGAGATCCGCATCGGCGAGGACCTTCAGGATCCGTACAATATCTCTGGTATCAAGCCTTTCGTCCCGGCCAGGATTCAGCAGGTCGCGCCGGATTACCCGGCCGCCGCGGCCGGTCTGCAGAGTGGTGACGTCATCGCGTGGGTATCCCACGACAATGAATCGGCCAGCGGCTACTTCCACATCTTTCGTTTCATCTGGAACCGTCCCGGCAAGAAACTCACCTTGCAGGTGCAGCGGGGGGAGCGGACGCTGGAAAAGGTGGTCTATTCGGCGGCGGAAGTCGTCTCCGTGCCGGAAGGTTCTCCGGCGCAGGGCATGGGCCTGCAGGTCGGGGACATCATTCAGTCTCTCACCCGGGATGACCGCGTCGCCGACCATTTCCCGGAAATCGTGCAGTGGCTGCACGAAGACTGGTCACCGACCATGTCCCTGGTCGTCCTCCGGAAAAGTAAACCGGTCACCCTGGACGTCCCCCCGACGGCGGCCGATACCCTGTCCGCGGCCTTGGTGCATCCGGAACAGGCGGAGCCAGAGTCGACGTTCATGGTCCGCGGTGTACTGGGATTCAGTTTTGACTTCGCCTTCTACAAGGAACAGTATCCCCTTCCCCAGGCCTTGGTGAAATCATTCCGCGACAATTATGAACTGGTACTCCTGACCTACCGGATCCTCGGCAAGGTGCTCACGGCGGAACTGTCCCTGAAACAATTCCAGGGACCCATCGGCATCGCCCAAGCGACGGGTGAGGTGGTTAAAACAGGGAAATGGACCAACATATTCGCCTTTAGCGCCTTGATCAGCATCAACCTGGCCATTCTGAACCTGCTGCCTATCCCGGTGTTGGACGGCGGCATGTTGTTGCTGCTCCTGATCGAGATGGGCCTGCGCCGTGATCTGCCCCTCCGTCTCAAGGAGCGGATCATCCAGATCGGTTTCCTGATCCTCATCACCTTCATGGCCGTGGTGGTGATGCTGGATATTATGAAATCCTTCGGGGGAACATAGCCGCGCATCATGTCCGCCATACACCGTCGCAAGACACGAACCGTCGCCGTCGGCTCCCTGACCATCGGGGACCCCGCGCCTGTCACTGTACAATCCATGACCAATACCGACACCCGGGACGTGACGGCGACACTGTCCCAAATCCGCCGGCTGGAAGGGGTCGGCTGCGAGATCATACGATTGGCCGTCCCTGATCAGGCGGCGGCCGATGCCCTGCCGGCCATCCGGGCGGAGGTGAAAACGCCGCTGGTGGCCGATATTCATTTCGATTACCGCCTGGCTCTGGCCGCCTTAGACGCGGGCGTGGACAAGCTGCGCCTCAACCCCGGCAACATCGGCGACCCGCCGCGCGTCCGGCAGGTGGTCTCAGAAGCAAAACGAAGGCGGATCCCCATCCGCATCGGTGTCAACGCCGGCTCCCTGGCCCGCCCGCTTCTCCGCAAATACGGCCACCCCTGTGCCGAAGCCTTGGTGGAGAGCGCCCTCCAGCATGTGGCCATCCTCGAAGATCTGAATTTTCGGGACATCGTCATCTCCCTCAAAGCGTCGAACGTGGCCATGTGCGTGGCCGCCTACCGCCTCATGGCCCGGCAGACGGACTACCCTCTCCATCTGGGCATCACCGAGGCCGGCACCTTCCTGACAGGCACCATAGCCTCGGCCGCCGGCATCGGCGCTCTTTTGCTGGACGGCATTGGCGACACCATCCGCGTGTCGCTCACGGCGCCGCCCGAAGAAGAGGTGCGGGTCGGTTTCCGTCTTTTGCGGGTGCTGGACGTCCGCCGGCACGGGCCCCGTTTTATTTCCTGTCCCTCCTGTGGCCGGACCACTGTGGACCTCGTGGGTCTTGCCAATGCCATCGAAGAGCGACTGGCCTGGGTGACGCAACCCGTCACCATCGCCGTCATGGGCTGCGAGGTCAACGGACCGGGTGAGGCCGCCGAGGCGGACATCGGCTTGGCTTGCGGCCGCAAGGCATCGCTGATATTCCAAAAAGGGGCGGTAGTAAAAAAAATAACCAACGATCACCTGGTGGAGGAGTTTGTGCGCGAGGTGGCGGTGTTTCTCCACAAACGGGAGGAGTCGTCCTCATGCGGGGAGTAGTCCAGCGGGTATCCGGGGCGGACGTGCGGGTGGACGGCGAATCCGTCGGCCGCATCGGCCCGGGCATTCTCCTGCTGTTGGGTATCGCCGCCGACGACACCCCGGCGGACGCCGATTACATCCTCAAGAAGACCATTGAACTGCGCATTTTCCCTGACAGTGAAGGCAAGATGAACCGTTCGCTGCTGGATACCGGTGGCGAGCTGCTGGTGGTCTCCCAGTTCACCCTCTACGGGGACTGCCGCAAGGGCCGCCGTCCCTCTTACTCCCATGCCATGGAGCCCCGCGCGGCTGAATCCATGTACGAGGAATTCATGAAGCGGGCGCGACAGCTGCCCCTTAGGGTTCAGGGAGGCGAATTTCAGGCCATGATGGATGTCCGTCTGGTCAACGATGGCCCGGTCACTCTGCTGCTGGACAGCCGCAAGGTCTTCTGATCAGAAAGTCAGCACTCCGAACCGGGATTTATTTGGGCAGCATTCCCCAGGCGATGGCCCCCGGCCCGGCATGGGCGGCGATGGTGGGTCCGCATTCAGCCAGGCGCACTTCTTCCACCGGCATATTCAGTTCTTCCGCCACTTTTTCCTGCATCATCTTCGCATCAGCCGGGGCATCGACGTGGGCGATCCAGAGGGCAACGGGGCTGTGCTGCAATTCCTTGATGGTCTTGGCCCTTTCCACCAACATCTCCAGCGCCGCCTGACGGCCACGGGCCCGGTCCACCGGGATCAGTCGTTTATTCTCCAGGTGAATGACGGGTTTGATATTCAATATGTTGCCCATGAACGCCGCCAGGGCGCTGACGCGGCCCCCCTTGCGCAGCCAGGTGAGATTGTCGACGGTAAAACAGAAATAACTGTCGGCCATATACCGCTGCAGATAGGTCTCCAGCTGATCGAGGTTTTCCTCTCGGTGCAGGAATTCCGCCGCTTTCTGGACGAGCATGGCCTGGGTGACGCACAGGGAGCCGGTGTCGATCTGACGGACACGTTCGGCGAGATTCTGTTTTAAAAACTGCCGCGATCCGCCGGCACTGGCAACACACCCGGAGAGTTCCGACGAAATGTGAAACGAGATGACCTGGTCGTAATCCTGCAAGAGCTTTTCGTACATGGCGGCGTATTCGCCGGGGTACGGCGGAGCCGTTTTCACGTCGGCGCGTTTGTGCAGATGCTCCAGAAACTCATTCCGCTGCAGCGAAATGCCGTCCAGGTAATCGTGGCCCTCCACGAATACGTGAATCGGCATCAGATGGAGCCCGTATTGCTCCACCAGGCCCGGCGGGAAGTCAGCCGTGCTGTCCACCAGTATTCCAGTTTTTTTCACCTTGGACACTCCGTTGGATCAAGGATATCTGCCTTTCGATCTCGGCCAAACGAAATCATATTATAGTGATCCTTGACCGTGGCATCAAGCCATGTTGTTGAGCGAACCTGTCAATTTGCGTGTTCATTGGCTTTGACTTGATTCCGGCCATGTGCTATAAATTATCCACTCTGTCGCGTACAAGGCCGGATGCAAACAACAACACCGCATGACCACTGCTTGACTGCCCGATTCGAATATTGCACAGGCAGAAACCGGTCTGTACATGATGGCCCATGGACATCCATCGCAAGGAGAATCATATGAACAAACCCGGTTTTCGCATTCCTCTCGCCCGCCTGGAAGAGGTCAATGAATTCATGTCTCTCGAAGTGAATCCCCTCACCGAGAGACTGCTGGGCGTCGTGGAAAAATTCGGCGGCGTCGAAGCCATCCGCGAAAAACACACCCAGGCCGCCCGGCTGGAGACCAAGCTGCAGCGGATCAGGGAATCAGGATCGCCCTACCTGGCGGATCTGGAATGGTTGATGGAACAGCGGGAAAAGAAGGCCTTCATCTCCATGAATGACTACTACCGCAACATTCTCCAGAACCGCTATGGTGAAGTGTCATTTGCCTCAGACAACGCTGTCACGCTGGAGATCAGTTCGCTCCATTATTTTCCCTGGCTGATCACCCAGGCCAAGCGGGCCATCGCCGAGCGGGAACTGATGCCGGGCCGATTCATTCGGGTGCGTTTCATGAAGGAACAGGAAGCGGACGGCGATCTCCTGGCGGTGACGGCGGCCATGGATATCGTGGGCGCCACCTGGGTGGAGACGCTGGACACCAAAGGTACCGACGGCGCCAATGTCCATCTCGGCGGTCCCGAAACCATTACGGGATATTTCGGCGGACCGGGCCAACCCAATCATTATCCGCTGAAATGGGTCGAGGAGTATCTCTACTATCACACCAACTACGGTGTCAAACAGGTATTGAACATCAATGCCGGAACGGTTCTGGTCGGCTATCTCCTCCATCAGCTCGGCATTGATATTGAGTTCAAGATCTCCGTCTACATGGGCAACGACAATCCCTATTCCGTGCTGTGGACTCTCATGACCGCCAAGATGTTCTCCCGCGATGACGGGACGACTCCCCTCATCGGCTTCAATTTCGCCAATTCCGTGAACAACGAGACCATCGAGCTGGCGGCTTTCATTCGCAAAGAACTCGGCTTCGAAGACAAGGTCCGTTTCGAGCACCATATCACCGAGACCTGGAAGTCTATCGTGCGCCAGCCGTATGACCGGACGGAGGAACTGATCGAAGTGTCCCGGAAGGTGAAAAACATCAGCGCCAAACACGAGGGCGGCACACCCGATCAGGAACAACAGCGGGAATTTCCCTCGGATATCCTGACGTATTTCATCCCCAAGGAAGATGTGATCGCCGCCGGCAACATGCCGAAATTCGAACTGAACTACCTGGACAAGCATGTGGCCCTGAATCACACCGCCGCCGAGCTGATCAAGGCCGGCATTCCGGTAATCGCCGCCTGGAACCTTCACCAATAATGCGATTTCGAGGTGCGTTATGATTCCCAATACAACCTTGCAGTGGCCGGGCGTAATCGAATTCGGCGCCGGGAAGCTGAAATCACTGCCCAATCACCTGGCCGGGCACCGCAGTATCTTCATCCTGGCCGATATACCCGTGAAGGCCGCGCTGGAGCCTGTGATCAGCGATCTAAAGCAGCGACATTGCCGGGTAATGCTGTCCACGGACGTGGTGCCCGAGCCACCCTTCGAGGCGCTGGAAAAGCTGCTGGAACCGGTCCACGAGTTCGAGCCGGATGCTGTGGTCGGCGTCGGCGGCGGCTCGGCCATGGATATGGCCAAACTGGTGGCGGTCCTCTTTCCCGGCGAACAGAAGCCGCACGAAGTGGTCGGCATCGGCAATGTGCACGGCCGGCCAGTCAAGCTCATCGCCGTGGCCACCACGTCCGGCACGGGGAGCGAGGTCACACCCATCGCCGTGCTGACGGACGTGACCCAGAAACTGAAAAAGGGTGTTGTCAGTAAATACCTGGTGCCCGATGTGGCCATCGTGGATCCGGAGCTGACCCGTTCCCTGCCGGCGGCGGTAACGGCGGCCACGGGCATGGACGCCATGACTCACTGCATCGAGGCCTACACCAATCGCCACGCCCACCCCATCATCGACGTTATCGCCTTGGAGGGGATTCGTCTCATGGGTGGCGCCCTGGAGACCGCCGTGCATGACGGACAAAACATGGATGCCCGCACGGCCATGGCCCTGGGCAGCCTGTACGGCGGTATGTGCCTGGGACCGGTGAACACGGCCGCCGTCCACGCCCTGGCCTATCCGCTGGGCGGCGAGTTCAAAGTGGCCCATGGCCTGTCCAATTCGGTGCTGCTCCCCTTCGTGATGGCCTTTAATCTGCCGGCCTGCATCACCAAGTATGCCAAAATCGCCGCGGCCCTGGGCGTTCCACAAGCCGGGTCCGACGAGGCTATGGCCCGCCAGGCCATCCACGCCGTGCGCCGGCTGTCCATCAGCTGCGGGATCCCGTCTTCCCTCAATGAGTTCAGCATCCCCGAGCCGGCCATCCCCGCCATGGCCGCCGCCGCTATGCAGGTCAAGCGGCTGCTGGACAACAATCCCCGCGAGGTCACCCTGGCCGATGCCGAAGCCATTTTCCGTAACGCCTATCACGGACGACTAAACGACTGAGGAGCTCTGTATGGAAGGATTTTTCAACCGGATTTTACGCATCGATCTTGACACCGAGACGTTTCGCTACGAGTCTCTGAATGATGATCTACTGCGCCGGACCCTGGGCGGCAAAGGACTCGGCGTGCATTTCCTGCTGACGGAAAACCCGCCGGGTGTGGATCCCCTCGACCCGGAAAACATCTTCGTCATCACCGTCGGACCGGTGACGGGAACCAAGATGTGGGGGCAATCCCGGTTCGGCGTGTTCAGCAAGAGCCCGGCCACCGGCGGGTACGGTGAGTCTTATTGCGGCGGGACGCTGCCCCCGCGCATCAAGGGCTGCGGCGTTGACGCCATCATTCTCCGCGGAAGCTGCCCCGCCCTGCGTTCGTTGTATATCGACGCCGACGGTGTCACCTTCCATGACGCCACGATTCTGGCCGGCGCCCATACCTGCGATGCCGAGGAACATTTCCTCAAACATTCTCCCACCGGCGCCGGGGCCATGGCCATCGGGCCGGCCGGCGAAAACCGGGTGGTCATGGCCTGCATCAAGGCCGACCGTTGGCGCAGCCTGGGCCGGGGCGGCATGGGCGCCGTGCTGGGCTCCAAGAACGTCAAGGGGATCGTTTTCAACGGCCGGCAAACATGCCCGATCGCCGACGAGACGGTGGTGAGCGAACTGATCAAAAAAGTGGCGGCCAAGGGCAAAGAATCTCCCGTCACTAAAATCTACCAGAATTTCGGAACACCCAACCAGGTCAAAGTCACCAACGCCCACAAGTGCTTTCCCACCCGCTATTGGCAAAAGGGTTATTTTGATAAATGGGAGAACATTTCCGCCGACTATATGCAGGCCCACTTTGATGTGAAGGCCTGCGGCTGCCCTTCCTGCTTTCTCCGCTGCACCAAACACAGCGTGGTTCGGGAAGGACGGCACGCCGGCCTGGAGATCGAGGGGCCCGAATTCGAGACCCTGTATGCCATTGGCGGCATCAACGAGATCGACAGCCTGGAGGAGATCGCCTGGCTCAACGATCTGTGCGACCGCTACGGTATCGATACCATGAGCGCCGGCAACATGGCCGGGTTCGCCATAGAAGCCTACAAGGCCGGACGGACGGACTTCGCCATCGACTACAACCAGCCAGACCGCGTCGCCGAGCTCTTCCGGATGATCACCTGCCGCGAGGGTCTGGGCGACCTGCTGGCCCAGGGCATCAAGACGGCCGCGGCCACCCTGTGCCTGGAACACATAGCCATCCATGTCAAGGGGTTGGAGCCGGGCGGTTTCGATCCGCGGGTGCTCAAGGGCATGGGGCTCTCCTATGCCACGTCGCCGCGGGGCGCCTGCCACCTGCGCGGCACGTTCTACAAGGCCGAGCTGTCGGGCGAAATGGACAAAAACCAGATCGAGGGCAAAGCCCGGCTGCACATCGACTACGAGGACCGGTCCGCCCTGTTCGACTGCCTGATCTTGTGCCGTTTTTTCCGCGACTTCATCCTGTGGGACGAGCTGCAGCAACTCATCACCGCCCTCACCGGCCTGCCCCTGGACAAGAGCGCCCTGCAGCGCCTGGCCAACGACATCACCCAGCGCACCCGCGAATACAACACCCGCGAGGGGCTTGACGCCACCACCGACACCCTGCCGCCCCCGTTCGTCGAGCAGGCCAACGCCGAAGGTGCCCGCCTCACCCGGGCCGAATTGGAAACCATGGTGCGGGAGTACAACGAGATCCGTGCCGGCACTTGATAGGAGAAAAGTCATGGAGCAGCCACCGAAAATCGTCATTCTGGACGGCCACACCGTCAACCCGGGGGACCTCTCCTGGGCACCCTTTGAGCAACTGGGCGACCTGACGGTCTATCCCCGCACCGCAGCCGCCGACACGTACGAGCGCAGTCGTGAGGCCGAGATCATCATCACCAGCAAGGTCGTCCTGGACCGGGCCATGCTGGACCGGCTGCCCCGGCTGCGCTACATCGGTGTCATCGCCACCGGCTACAACGTGGTGGACCTGGCGGCCGCCCGCGAGCGGGACATCCCCGTAACCAACGTGCCCGATTATTGCACCGAGTCTGTGGCCCAGCTGGTCATGGCCCATCTGCTGGAGCTGGCCCGCCGCATCGGCGCCCATAACCGTTCCGTACGCAACGGCGACTGGAGCCGGGCCAAAGACTTCTGCTACTGGATTCATCCCCAGGTGGAGCTCACCGGCAAAACCCTCGGTCTCATCGGTTACGGCCATATCGGGGGGGAAGTAGCCCGGCTGGCCCGCGCCTTCGGCATGCGCATCATCGCCTTCGACATCTATCCCAAGGACGAAGACGGTGTCGACTTCGTGTCCCTGGAACGGGTGTTCACTGACAGCGACGTCGTCAGCCTGCACTGCCCCCTGACCGACGAGAACCGGGGCCTCATCAACACCGTCAACCTGCGGAAAATGAAGCCCACGGCCTTTCTCATCAACACGAGCCGTGGTCCCCTGGTCAACGACCGGGACCTGGCCGCCGCCCTGGCCGAAGGCGTCATCGCCGGCGCCGGCCTGGACGTGCTGTCCACCGAGCCGCCGCCCGAGGACAATCCCCTGCTGGACGCGCCCAACTGCCACATTACTCCCCATGTGGCCTGGGCCAGCGAGGAGGCGCGTCTACGGCTCATCCGTCTGACGGCGGAAAACGTCGAGTCGTTTCTCAAGGGTAAGCCTATAAACGTCGTTAATTAAGCGTATTTTTATGAATTTTGCATGTACCAGGCAGCCGGCATGAGTGTTTCACTCATCAAAATCAGACAGTTTTTTGACTGCGCCCCGGCCGTGGATCCGGCCGTGCTGCTGCCCACCGAGCTGCGCCGCACCCTGCCCCCCCTCCGCCCCGGTGCCCGCGTGGCCGTGGCTGTTGGCAGCCGCGGGATCCACGCCATCGACCGCCAGGTCAGGATCATCATCGACAGTCTCAGGGACGCCGGCGCCGAGCCCTTCCTGGTGCCGGCCATGGGCAGCCACGGCGGCGCCACGGCCGACGGCCAGGCGGCCGTCCTAGCCAGCCTGGGCCTGGACGAAGCAGGCGTGGGGGCGCCCGTCCGTTCCTCCATGGCCACGGTGGAGCTGCCCGACGACGGCAGCGGCCGGCGCGTCTTCATGGACCGCCTGGCCTGGGAATCGGACGGCGTCGTCCTGGTGAACCGTGTCAAGCCCCACACCGATTTCCGCGGCCTATACGAAAGCGGCCTGGTTAAAATGGCGGCCATCGGCCTCGGCAAGCACGACCAGGCGCGGGAGATCCACCGCCACGGAGTGACCGGGCTGCGTGACCTCACGCCGGCCGCGGCCCGCCGCCTCTTCGCCACGGGTAAAATCCTCCTGGGCGTGGCCATCGTGGAGAACGCCCGCGACGAGCCCATGCTAATCCGTGCCCTGGGGCCCCACGAGATCCTGGACGAAGAGCCGGCCCTACTGGAGCTGGCCCGGCAAAACATGCCCGCCCTGCCGGTGGACCGGCTGGACGTTCTGCTGCTGGACGAGATGGGCAAGAACATCAGCGGCACCGGCCTCGATCCCAACATCATCGGCCGCATCCGTGTCCTCGGCCAGCCCGAGCCGGAGCGTCCGGCCATCACGCAGATCGCTGTTTGCGGGCTGACCCCCGAGTCCCACGGCAACGCCATCGGCGTGGGCCTGGCCGACGTCATCACCCGGCGCCTGTTCGACAACATCGATTTGGCGGCCACCTACGCCAACGTCATCACCACCACGTTCCTGGAACGGGCCAAGATCCCGCTGGTGGCCGACACGCCCGCCGCCGCCCTCAGGGTGGCCCTGATGGCCTGCGGTCCCCTGGCCCCGGAAGAGATGCGGATTATTCGCCTGCACAACACGCTGCAGCTGGAGGAGATGTACGTCAGCCACGGCGTTCTGAAGGAGCAGGGGAAGTCGGTGACCATCCGCGGTCAGTGGGACTCTGTCTTCGACGGTACCGGCGAGCTGCGGCCGTTCTGATTTCAAAACACTTCATATGACTATTCCAATCGGTAGGCCGTCAGGAGGTGGTCCTCGTACGCCGGTGTCAGTTCCAGGATCGTCTCGACGTAATGACTGTTGCCGTAAAAGGGAACGATGATCCAGCGGAAACCGGCCTGGCGGAGCATTCGACGCATCGTTTCGGCGTCCGGGGCCGACGGCGATTCATAGGGATAGAGCACACAAAACAATCCCTCGCTGGCCGGCGGATCGGCAAAATACGGCCGGATCCCGACGGTGGTGCTATGCTGCGGACGACCCGCCGGCCCAGGATCGGCCAGTGGCCGGAGAAGCACCGTGTCGCCGGCGCCGCGCCGGATCGAGGTCGACAGCCGGAACCGCTGCTCTGCCGCATCCGCCACTTCCAGCTCCGTCACCAGCCCCCCCCTGGCCCGGCGGCGCTCGCCCAGCCAGATGTCATGGGGCCGGCTGGTTTCGATGCACAGACGTCCGGGGCCCTGCAGGTAGCCAAGGGCGACGAAAGTGGATTCTTCCGCCATGGCGGGAGCGGCGGCCAGGATGTCTGCCGGCCGGCCGGTGCCGTAATGATAATAATCGTTTTCGGCGATGATCTCGCGGATAGGGCTGACCTCGTACTGCTCTAGCGCAGACTGCGGCACTCGGTTGACCATGCCGTCCCGGCCCATGACTTTCCGGTGGTGAACGGTCTGGAAATACAGGGCGTCGGCGAAATAATGCAGATCCATGACACCTTCATCCGGGCTGGAGTTGTGCTGTAGCTGGGTGTAAAACGGGCTGACCGGCAGAGGGTTCATGACGAACGGTACGCCCAGACTTTCGCCCACCAGTAGTCCACAGACCAGGGTGGCGAAGCCCGCCATCAATTTATCCGATCGCAGCCGGCCGCTGAGGTGATGGACACCGGCGGCCAAAAAAAGGCACCCGGCGAACCAGGTCATGATATGGAAGCGGATGGGTGAGCGGATGATGCCGGCGCCGGGGATCCCGTCGGCCAGCAGGCCATATGGCAGGGTCACCGACTCATAGAGCTCACCGCCCGTCCGCAGGTGATACCCCAGGGAAAGGACGAAGAACATTACCAGCCACCCGGTGAAAACACATCGGATCTCCCGCCGGCAGGTGAACCAGCCCACGCCGGCCAGCAGCCAGGCCGTCCAGGGGATGAAGTTCTCGGGCGTAACGTTGTTGGCCCGCCAGTGGCCGCCGCCCGAGGCCACCAGCCGGCCGAAAAGGGACCGCTCGCCGGGGATGACGAACGACGCAAGGTCGGCGTTATCCCGCCGGGCGATGGTCTCAGCCGGCAGGCCCTGACCGGCTTCCCACACCATACCGCTGATCAGCGGGCTGAGCACCAGGACGCTGATGAGGATGATGACGGCCGTTCCCCGCGCCCGCAGCAGCAAGAAGCGGATGTCGCACCGTGCCCGGTACAGAATCAGGAGGAGTGATGCCATCACGCAAAACACAAAATAGTACCAGCTGGTCAGGGCGATGAGGACCAGCCAGCCGGCGGCGGCCAAGGCCTTCCGGATCCGCCATCCCGCCTCATCCGCCGCCAGCAGGGACTGGACAAAGAACGGGATCCACTGGTAGTGCATCAGGTTGAGGTGCCCGGCTTCGAGCTTGGCAAAATGATAGGGGCAGAAGGAATAGGCGGTTCCGGCCACCAGGGCGCCCCAGAAACCGAATCCCAGGTAGCGGCCCAGCCGGAACATTCCCAGGCCGGCCAGGACGAAACTCAGCAGGGCGGACAGGTTGTACACCGTCACCAGCGACAGGAAAGGCTGCAGCGGAATCGAGGCCAGAGTGACCGGTAGATTCCAGGTATGCAGATAATTGCACAGTCCGGCGGGGAAATACACGAAGTTATGGCAGAACGGATGGATCAGGCTCACTAGGCTGTATTTCAGCCACCACATGTTCCAGGTGAAGAGAGAGGCGTCCCCGGCGCCGATGAGACGGTCGGACAAATGGACGACGGCGGGATAGGTGGACAGGACGGCCAGAACCAGATAGCCCGTTGTGGCGACGGTTAGCTCCCGCTTCTCGGTGGCCCGTTTCATCCCCTGCCCCCTTCGCTAACGTCAAATGGATGCGTATTTTCGACGACAGAACCTGATCGTCAGCCAACGTAGCACAACCGAGCCCAAAACACCAGCGGCAGGTTGGAGGAAATGACCCGTTCCAAATTTGGTGTTGGATTTCCATGATACCATCGTTGTCGCTAACGTCGTCGTCATGGTGATCGACAAAATCGCTGTCGTGGTCGTGATTGTAATCGATTCTTCGAAGTGGCCCGATCCTCACGGACAGTCTTCGGAATAATTAAGATTCCGAAATATCCATTGTCCTGATCGTCTACGCAGAAGGATGTAAGGAAGAGTGTGTTCTCTGTGATTACCCTTCATATTCTATTGAACGGAAGACGTTTATCGAGTGCGGCGCGGGGAGAGCCTGCGGCGCCGCCACCGGCTACTGGCCCGCAACCCTTACCCGGGGTGGGAGGCAAAGAGCATGGAAAAGTTCTCTCTTCATCCATCATCCATGGCTTGCCGAAAGAGCATTGTCGATCGTCAGTAATTTATCGAAAAGATCGATTACGATAACAAATACGACAACGAAAGCGATCAGGAAAGGAGTAGCCAAACGCGATCATGGACAAGAATTTTTCACTTATATTTCAACATGTTTGCCAGGTCCGACCCCGAAACAACTGGCACGATGGTAGTTCAAGCTTCCAGCTTGAGTGTGGTTGCAAGCAGGATGCTTGCGCTACACCCTAATTTTTGGAGGGCCTTTCAGGCCTCGGGTTCTATCGGAGGGATCGTATTTTCGTGGGCTCACGTTGTTCGCCCACGGCTACCATCGGGTTGGCCCTTCGGGCCTCCAGAAGGGGGGAGTCCCGGGGAAAGTGAATACGGGCAGGCGGCGGGTCGAGAGGTTCGACTACGATTACGACAACGACAGCGAGCCTGACAAGGGCGGCCAGGGGCGATCAGGGCCAAGAGTCATTTCGCTGTCGTTGTCGTGATCGTCAGCGTGATCGATTCATAGCGGGATATGATCCTCACGTAATTTGTTCGAAATAAATATTTTCCGTTATCCTCCATAGCGGTGGATGGCTCTGCTGATTCTGCCGGGTCCGTAAAGAAAATTGTCCTGCCGCCCCTGCCCGGGGCGGCAATTTCCTTACGACGTCCTTTCCGGTGGCCGTGCCTCCGGCGCCGCCACCGGCTACTGGCCCCCCACCCCTGCCCGGGGTGGAAATCAAAGAGCATGGAAAAAACATCATTCCATGCATCATCAAGTCTGTGCTGAAAGATCGTTGTCGATCATAAGCCTTTCGTCGAGGGGGATCGACTACAATTACGACGACGACAACGACAGCGATTAAGACAACAGCAGCGCGGAGGTCTCAATCAGGGGCGAGAGTTTTTCGTTGTCACCATTTATTACCGTGAATTATATCCCTGATGGTCTTTGGGTTCGTTACCGATCCCGATAGTGTTGGCACTTTTCTCGACTACTCTATCGACTACCATTACGACAACAATAACAACAGCGATCGGGACAGAGGCGGCCAGGACTACACTGTTGGAATCGATGGGGCAAACGAGTCGATTACGACGACGACAACAAGAGTTTGCAGATGCAGGCTGTGCGGGAGAGGATGCGAGATCTCCGGTTCCCCTTCTTTTGCTGGCCGGCAGATTGTCTCGGTCGGCCGCCCGGGCCGGATCAATCCGGGATTGGATTTGACTCGGAGCGAGAAATATGTAACATTGATCGCGAGGCGTCATCTTAAACGCGCAGAGCGATACACCAAGGGGTTGAACCATGCGGAGGATAGCGATTGCCGGCTCACTGATCCTGCTGCTCCTGGCCGCACCGGCCGCGGCGGCGCCGGCCAAGAAGGTGGTCAAGGGCGACAAGAAGGAGTTGCGGGGGGTCACCCGCATCTACGTCCAGGCCAATGACAAGGAGTATCGCCGCATCATCGAGACGTACATCATGGAGGAGCTGCGGGGGATGTCCATCGTTTCCCTCATGTCCGAGGCCGATGCGGTGCTGACGTTCACCTACGAGAATCCGGAACGGAAGAAATCCACCCAGTTCAAGTACAAGGGGCACAATCCGCGGAAAATGCGGGTGGAGGAGTACGATTACGACAATTTCATCATGCAGGGCCGGGGGGAGATCTTCAAGGTCACGGGGTATGCCCCGGACTCCCAGAAAGTGACGCTGCGCCTGCTGGCGGAATGGGAGAGCGGCAAGATCAACCTGGCCGAGGTGACGGACCTGCAGATCGCGCCCCTCGACTTCGCCAGGGAATTTGTCAAGCTGTGGCGCAAATACAACTAGCGGCGGCGCTGGCCGTCATTTCTCCCGATAATTCGGATCGTTGCGGTTGACGATCTGCAACCGCCGCCACGACGGATCGTCGTCGATGGGCAGCGGCCCTTCCACATCCGTCAGGAAATAATTCCCCTGCCCGTCCGTATAGGCTTTCTCATACATGGGCAGCCAGGTCTGTCGTCCCGTCTGGGGATCCAGGGCCTCCATCTGCCCGGTGAGGACCTTGTGCACTTCCGTCTGGATATCGCTGCGCGTCTGGCTGCGTTGCCGCTCCATCTGGCGATCGGCCTCGTTGAGTTGCCGGATGATCTCGTTGTACTGCTGGCCGCGCTGGGCCGAGGCCGCCGCGGCGCGCACCACCCACTGCGGGTCCAGCCGGAAGGTGCGCAGGCAGAGGTCCATGACCCGGGCGTCCTGGCGCCAGCGCCGGGTGGGGGCCACCCAGCCGAAAGTGCCGACGGTGGACCAGATGTTCCCCCCCAGGTTGTACAGGATGGCGTAGATGCGACCGACGCGGGGTGTGCCCGCGATGGTGCACTCGAAATTCACGTAACCGCACTGGGAATGGGTGGCCACTGCAGGCACAAAGGGCCGCAACTCGGGCGATTCCACCGCCGGGCCGATGATGCGCGGATTCTGGAACTCCTGGGCGGACAGGGCGCCGAAAATGACGGTTTGCACGTACTGGGGGATGGTCATGTAGGGGTACTGCCAGCAGCCGTTGAGGACACTGCCATACTGCACCCCCAGCCCCATGCCGGCGCCGGGATGGGAGCGCGGATCCTGGAAGTAGAATCGGGGGTACCAGCCAAAAAAGGACTGCCCGTCGGGGCTGGTAACCCGAAAGCGGATGTTGGACTCCACCAGGTCCACCACGTTCCCGGGCACGCCGCTGCCCACCATGCCGCCTTCGGCCCGCCAGCCACGGGGAATCAGCAGGGTGAAAGCGCCCTGGTACGCCTCGCGGTGCAGGGTGAGATACGTACCCGGCCCATCCCGCCCAGCCTGGGCCAGGGAAAATCCGCCCATCATGGCCAGCGACATGAGGGCGGCGGCCGCCCGTCGTCGGACTGACTGATTCCAGCAACGTTTAGTCATCAATGCTTTCTCTCCCTTCACGAGCGTTCAGCCTCCACGACACGCCTACATCAGCCCCTGGTACATGCCGCCGTCGATGAGGAGGGTGGTGCCGGTGATGTAGGCCGCCGGTTCCGAAGCCAGGAAGGCCACCAGTGCCCCGAATTCATCAGGCCGGCCGATGCGCCGTGCCGGAATGGCGCTCTCCAGGTCAGTGCGCACCTCATCCACCAACCGGTTTTCCCGCTGCGCCCGGTCGGCCAGCAGCTGTTCCACCCGTTCCGTCATGATGTAGCCCGGGGCGATGGTGTTGGCGGTGATGTTCTCGGCGGCCACCTGGCTGGACAGGGTTTTGATGTACGCCACCACGCCGGCCCGGGACACGTTGGACAGGGCCAGTTGGGGCAGCGGCTGTTTCACGGAGATGGACGCGGAGGCGATAATCCGACCCCAGCGTTGTCGCCTCATGGCCGGCAGAAAAACGTTCACCAGCCGGATGGTGCTGAGCAGATTGAGCTCCACGGCGGTGGCATAGTCGTCGGCGCCGAAATCCAGCACCGATCCGGGCGGCGGCCCGCCGGCGTTAGCGAACAAGATGTGGGCCGTGCCGCAGTGATCCAGGACCGTTGCGGCGAACCGGGCCACGGCCGCCGGGTTCGTGACGTCGCATTCCAGGGCCAGGACGTCACTACCCGTCGCATCCCGGATGGCCTCGGCCGCGGCGGTGATAGCCTCCCGGTCGCGGGAACAGATGGCCACACGGGCGCCTTCGGCGGCCAGGGCTTCGGCTACGGCCCGACCCAATCCGCGGCTGGCCGCGGTCACCACGGCCACTTTTCCCTCAATCTGCAGATTCATGTCCTCTCCTGATGGCCCACCGGCGCAAGCACCGAGGTAGACGATCTTTCTCCAGCAGGCAACCTCTGCAGCGCCGGCTTGGCATTACAGCAATCCGGCCAGCCGGGACACTCCCTCCCGAATCAGCTTTTCGTCGGAATAGGAGAAATTCAGGCGCAGTTCGTTGGTGCGAACGATGCCGGCCGGATAGAACTTGCTGCCGGGAATGAAAGCCACCTTGTGCTGGATGGCCCGCTCGAAAAGGTCATCGGCGTTGATTTCCGGCGGCAGGGTTACCCAGACGAACATGCCGCCTTCGGGTTGGGTCCACGTCACGCCGTCCGGCATGCAGTCGGCCAAGGCGTTCAGCATGGCGTCCCGCCTCGGCCGGTACAGATCGATAATCCAGTCGATATGCCGCCGCATATGGCCGGCCTCGATGAAACGGGCCGCCACGCGCTGGGTGGCGCAATCGGGGCTGACAGTGGTTTTTTGGGCCCACTTGACCATGGGGCCGATCATCTCCGGCGGCCCCGCCGCGAAACCCAATCGCAGGCCCGGCCCGAGAATTTTGGAAAAGGATTTGGCAATGGTCACCAGCTGGGGATCGTCAAATTCCGTCCGGGCCAGCTCCCATAAGGTCAGGATCCGTTCCCCGCTGTAGCGCAATTCGCGGTACGGCTGATCCTCCAGGATGGGAATGCCGAATTCGGCGGCGATGGCGATGATTTCCCGTCGTCGGTTCAAGTCCATGGTCCGGCCACTGGGATTCTGGAACTCGGGGATGACGTAGATGAATTTCACGGCCGCTTTCCGGTCGTGCAGTCCGCGCAGAGTGTCGCGCAGCTGGTCCGGAATCATTCCCAGCTCGTCCATCTCGATCCCGGCCAGGCGCGCGCCACAGCTCTCCATGGCCGTAACGGAGCCGGGAAACCCCGGCGCTTCGCAGACGATGGTATCACCCGGATCGATGAGGGTGCGGGTGAAATAGTAGATCCCGTTGGTGGAGCCAACGGTGATCATGATCTCCTCATCCGAAAGATAGGGCACTTCCTCAAATGCTTTCAGCGCCTGCTTGAAGAACCGGTCGCCGTCGCTGGCGCCATATTGCAGAACATCCGCCCCCTCCTCGAGGATGACCTGGCTGAACAACCGGGCCAGCAATTCGCGGGGGAATGAATCGGGACTGGGCAGTCCGCCGGCGAAGGAAATCATCCCTGGTACGCCCTTGGTCACCTTGAGAATCTCTCGGATAAAAGAGTGTTTCATGATCGCCGTGTGCTGCGAGTAGAGCCTCTCGATGGGTTGCTTCAAGAATTCCTCCCTGATGGACAGATGGTAAGGAGATCAGGCCCTCAAGTATACCTGGAGCGAGAACCGAATTCAATCTTCTTGGTCATGCGGCCGGTATCCATTTCTTGCGTTCACCGATCCCAACCTGTACAATTTGACCGACAGCGAAACCAGGGGCCCCTCGCACGGTGATGAGGACTGATTTGCAAAACAACGGCCTTGACCGAATCAATGCCACTGACAACCATACCGAGAAATCGGCCTTCCGCTGGTCGCCGGTGTTGCTCTCCGCCCTGGTCTGCCCCGGCCTGGGACAGTGGGTCCAGCGGCGTCGGTGGTTGGGCCTGCTGCAGATGGTCCTGGCCGTCGGGCTCGTGATCAGCTTTCTGGCCGTGGTATTCATGGACATCCTGGCTCTGATCCCCGAGTGCCCGCCCCTGGATCCGGCCGAGCTCATCGCCCTTTCCTTCGAGATTTCAGCGACCGTAACCTATCAGAACGGCGCCGCCTACGGGCTGGTCCTCATTCTGTTGATGGTCGTCTATCTGTACTCCGTTCTGGACGCATTCGTCTATCAGCGCCGGGCCGCTGTCGCGCCGGCGCAGCACCCGCGCGAGACGGGCGGCGACCGACGGTTGTGATTTCAGTTCAAATCGCCGTTGAAATATACTACAATAGTTATTCAGGCGAACGATCCCCGTTCAGGAGCTCTTGGGAAACAGAATCTGTCGGTTACTGGCACATGGATGTACGTTCCATTACCCGTTATCTGAAAAGGCAGCTTAAACCCGCCGGCGCGCAATGGTTTGTGGTGTATGAACGGTTGCTGGGATCCACGCTTTTCTACCCCCTGTTCGATCTCCACCTGGCCCGTCATGCGCCCGATCCCGACTTCGCGGTCGTCGATGACGTTTTCCTCCGCCGCTTGACCACGACGGGCCGCATCCGGAAATCCGTTTCGACCCATCACTCGGCAGCCACCGGCCAGACCATCGTCTTCTATAGCCCGGATTTCGTTCATTCCGCCCTGCAGCAGGATTACCGCATCGTCTTCGGCACCTCGAACCGGGACCGGAGCCTGCAGCCCCAGCAGATTCGACCGCTCTTGCCACGCCTGGAATCTTGTCTCCTGCCGCTCATCCGGAACACCCACTCCCGCTTCCGGCGCATTTGCCGGCCCTGGGTCCAGGAGATCCGCCAAGCGTACTTCAAGGATCTGTCCTATCGCGACGCACTGACCCGCGCACTGGAACTGGTCGCGGGGGTCTGCGGCTCATGCGCGGGACGGATCCTGCTCCGCTCCAATATGTCACACACCACCACCTATGTGTCCGCCGACCAGGACCGATCCATCGACTCAGAACAGGTGCACCGGATCTTCCGCGTGCTGCTGGACAACGGCGGCCCGGTCCGGATTCCGGAGAGCGTCTTGGCCCGACAGGACCTGCCTGGTTTTCGCGGACTTTTTTTCCACCTCGAGGACGAAAATTTCTCCGCCGCCATCCTCCTCCTTTTTGACAGCCAGGCTAACGGCCACGGTGATATCTTCGGTATCCTTCGCGAAATGGTGCTGCAAGTCAGCCATTTTCTGGCCGAAACCTCACCCCTCAATGCCAAATTGCGCGACTCCTTCATAAACCGTGATTTGCAGAACGCGGTCATGGGCCTGCTTCCCTTGCTCGAACGGGATGAATTCATCCATTCCCTGCCCTGTATGATTCGTGAATATCTGCGTGTCGGCTATGTCGCTTTTTATCTTCCGGAAAGCGAAGGTTTCAACTGGCGGCGGCATCAGCATGACGGAGAGATTCAGCCCACATCGACGGGGCAACTGCGTGAGGCCCATTCCAATTGTCTTCTCATGCAGTGCGTCCACAGCGGGAAAACCATTCTAAAAACGGTGCTCAGCGGCAAGGAGAAATCCCAGGTCCTGGACTCGCCATCCATTGCCTCCGTCCTGTATTATCCCTTGCAGGAGAAGGGCGAAGTCGTGGCGCTACTCAAAATCGCCGATCATACGCCCTCGGCCATCACATTCGCCCATCTGCATCGGCTGCGCATGCTCGAACCCTATCTGATCACCGCTCTGGAAAACATCAGCCGCTATCACATCCTGCTGCAAATGGTCTTCCGGGATTCAGAGACCGGTTTGCTTAATCGCCGCGGCTTCGAAGAACAGATCGCCCGGCAGCTGGACGTGGGCAAAACCCGCGGCCGGCACTTCGCCATCATGTTCATCGGCCTCGATCGATCCGAAAGCCATTTTCATTCGCCCTCCCTCATGTCGCGGCGACGCCTTCTGCTTGCCCATTCGCAATGGCTGCAGGTCAAATTACCTCCGACGACCATCATCGGATTTGACGGAGAAAGCACCTTCCAGGCCCTGATAACGGAGATGGACCTCAACGAAGCACTGAAACTCGCCCGGAACATCTGCTGGGAACGCAAGATGCTGCATGCCGAAGAAAATGAAACGGTTACATATTCTATCGGCGTCTCTTCATTCCCTCTCAACGGCACCAATGTCGAAGCCTTGTCCCTGGCAGCCGAGCAGGCACTGATGATCAGCCGCTACCAGGGCGGCGATACCGCTTCCATCATGGGCAGCGAAATTCTCAAGAAGCTGTCGCTGGAAATTCTGTCGGGACTGCTGGGCCGGCGGACGTTCAAAACGGGCCCTGAGCTGTTGGACGGGGTGATGGAAAAGATCTCCATTCGGGATCAGGACCAGAACGGCCTGACCGTTTTCGAGGTCATCAATTCCCTGGTCACGGCCGTCGACGCCAAGGACCACTATACCGGCAACCATTCATCGGAGAGCAGCATTTTTTCCGTGGCCCTGGCCAAGCGGCTGGGTCTCGATGAACAAGCCGTGGAACGGCTGCGTATCGCCTCCAAGCTCCATGACGTCGGCAAGATCGGAATCCCGGAATACATCCTCTGCAAGCAGGAGAAACTCAGTATCGATGAAATGGAGGTCATGAAACGGCATTCCGAAATCGGCGCGCGCATCATCCGGCCCATCTCCTCCCTGCGCCATATCGCCGACATCATCGAACACCACCATGAGCGCTGGGACGGGACCGGTTACCCCAATAACCTCAGGGGCGAGGAAATCCCACTGGAATCGCGGATCCTGGCGGTGGTGGACGCCTTTCACGCCATGATCAGTGATCGTCCGTACCGTAATGCCATGTCACGGGAGACAGCCCTTGAAGAAATTGCCCGGGAGGCGGGGCACCAGTTCGATCCCTATATTTCGCGCCAGTTTGTGGATTTGATGCACGAGCGGAAGACGGCCCTGTAACTCCCCGGCAGCCTCAATCTCCGAAACTGATGCCCAGATCCCGCGCCGTCAGGATGGAGTCACAATCCAGGGGCACGCATTTCATGCGCCGTGTCGCCTCGGCCAGGGGCACATAATTCACCGTCGGCGGATCCAGTGCCACCATGATTCCGGATTGGCCTTCGTCCAGGGCCCGCACGGCGGCTGCACCGAAGCGCAAGGAGATCAGCCGATCGAAGGTGGAAGGGGATCCGCCGCGCAAAAGATGGCCGAGCACCACGGCCCGGGTTTCTTTACCCGTGAGTTCCGCCAGGTCATGGGCCACGAGGTCTCCAATCCCGCCCAGCCGCTCCTGGCGGCCGATTTCCTTGGATTTCACCGCGACATGACCACCCACCGCCTTGGCCCCCTCGGCCACCACGACGATGGAAAAATGGCGCCCCTTGCGATCACGCTCCTCTATCTTTTCAGCCACTTTCGTCAGGTCATAGGGTATTTCGGGAATCAGGATCGCGTCGGCCGTGCCGGAGATGCCGGCATTCAGGGCGATCCAGCCGGCATAGCGGCCCATGACCTCCACCACCATCACCCGCTGGTGGGCTTCAGCCGTAGAGTGAAGGCGGTCAAGACAGCTCGTGGCGAACGATACGGCCGTGTCAAAACCGAACGTGATTACCGTGCGGTCCAGGTCGTTGTCGATGGTTTTGGGCACGCCGATCACCCGCAGCCCGCGGCGGTAGAGTTCCAGGGCGATGGCCAGCGAACCGTCGCCGCCGATGGCCACCAGAGCGTCGATGCCGCGGTTATGCAGGCCGTCGATGATTTCACCGCTACGGTCCATTTCCTGGATGGTACCGTCATGCCGGCGGATAGGAAAACGCAGCGGATTGCCGCGATTGGTGGTCCCGAGGATGGTGCCGCCGAGATGGGTGATACCGCGGACCGATTCCTCACCCAAGCGGATGATGCCGGTGTCGCCGAACGCGGCCGGATCGAGCAGGCCGTTGTACCCCTCCCGGATGCCGTAGCATTCCCAGCCCCGATTCAGTCCGGACAGGACGATGGCCCGGATAACGGCGTTCAGGCCCGGGGCGTCGCCGCCGCCGGTGTTGATGGCGATCCGCTTGATCTTCTCAGCCATGTCGTACCTCCAGTATTTGTACGCATATTACCGTCGAACGTACCCTGCCCCGCGGTTGTCGGTTCCGGTCTGGCGGCGGATCAGTTTTCAAACGTCCCCTTGACGAGGCGCCGGCCGTCGCGGACGGCCAGGACGCCGTTCATCACCAGGTGACGGATCTTGTCCTCGCTGTCGAGGACTACCAGGTCGGCGTCGTGACCGATCCGGATTCGTCCCTTGCCGGACAACTTCAGGATATCGGCCGCATTGGACGTTACCACCGGCAGTGCCTGCTCCCAGGGGATGCCTTCCCGGCGAACGGCGTCGATCAGTTCCGCCAGGTTGGCCCGGGGCCGGCCCGTTTCCAGCTTGACCAGGCGGCCGTCACCATCAAACTGCGGCAGTGACCCGCAGGCATCGGATGAAAAGGTGATGTGGGTGCCGGGCACCCCGGCGGCCAGCAGCCGGACCAAGGCCGCGGAGGGCTTGATTTCGACCTCAGAAAAATACGGATAGGAACTGGTGGTCAGATCCACATAGCCGTGCTTGCCGTATTCAATGGATTCCTCGAAAATCGTCGCGTTCCGGTTGCAGTGGGTCGGCAGGAACTGGGTCAGCCTGAGTTCGCTGCGGGCCACGGCTTCGTACAGGATCGCGAAAGGATGATCCGCATCACCCATATGCAGGTTGACGATGCCGGCCTTGCCGCCCAGCATGCCACCCACGCGGGCATGCTCCGCCAGGCGGATAAGCTCTTCCACTGTGGGAAACGAGGAACGGTGATCGGCAATGGCGATTTCGCCGACGCCGATGATCTCGTCGATGAGGGCGATGTCTTTGCCCACATCGCCCAGGATGGTGGGCGGCGGCACCTGGTAGGAGCCGGTGAAGATCCAGCAGGATGCGCCTTCGGCCCGCAATGCCTTGGCTTTCATGAGCACACTCTCCACAGAACGTGTCAGGCCGTCGGTGCCCAGGCAGCCGATGACCGTCGTACAACCGGCTTCCAGCATTTGGCCGAGCTGCATTTCCGGAGTCCGCGTGGCCGGTCCCCCTTCACCACCGGCACCGGCGATATGCACATGGCCGTCGATCAGACCCGGCATGGTTATCATCCCTTCGGCTTCAATGATATCCAGAGGGATTCCGGCCGGCGGAGGGATCTTTTTCTCCAGGGCCACAATTTTTCCGCCGGCCACGAGAATATCCCGCCGGCCGAGGGATTCCGGATCATAAACTTCACCGTTCTTCAGCAATAACATATTGCCACCTCCTGCAGGTCCAAAGGAAGTCACCCGAATCCGCTGGATCTTTGGATGCGTCGGCCACCGCCCCGATCTCGCCCGGCGAACGATTCCGCGTAAATTTCGGGGGCGTTACCACACAACCGCCAGTCCATCACATGTTTGTGACCGGAAAAGTATAATCTCCCTGCGATCACCCTGTCAAATCCATTGCTCCTCGACTCTCGGCCATTCGCACGCGACCGCCAATTCGGCTCCCCTCGTCTGCCGGTCAAGACCGGCTCTTGATCTTCGTCGACACAGCCCTTACAATGGAAGAAAATCCGGGATGGCCGTATTCATTTTTTTGAGGCTATCCCCGAAACGGAGGACGCAGACGCCATGGTTCACACTGTCCTGGAAAATTCATCCCGGCCGGACCGACGGGGATGGATGTCCAATCCCGCACCGGCCGGCCGAACCATGACTTTGTTCATCATTCTGCTGGGTGCGGCCGTAGTCTGCTCGCCCGGTCCAGGGGCATATGCCGGGAACAACGGTCCGGTGATGCATCCCCATCAATCGGGCGAATCCGGGCAAGAGCCTGTGGACGAGCTGTTCGGGTACTACGTCGTCCGTCGTCCCGGGGTGGAGGAGCTGAAGGTCGTCAAGGGGATCAACCGGCTGGAACCGGGTGATGAAGTACTGGGCGGCCCCTTCAGCCTCACCGACGCCCAGGCCTTCAAAAAGCAGCGGACAGGGATGACCGACACCGATGTCACGGTGGTGGATAGGTCCGGCGGACCGGTCCAGCCTGCCGAACCCGACGTGGTGCTCCACCTGAGCCTGGACGCCGTCGTCGACGGCAAAATCCAGGACCGGAGCCAATCCTCATTCACGGCGGTGGTGCACGGTGATCCGCTGCTGGTGGATACACCCAACGGTCGTGGACTGCAATTCGACGGTCGCGACGACTGGCTGCTGCTGCCGGCGGATCCCTATCTCGATATCCACGGCAGCATGACCCTCATGGTGATGATGAAAATCCCCGAATCGGCGCGCAGCGAAGGTCTGCACATGATCGTCTGGCATGGTGACGAGCGCGGCGGCCGCGATCCCTACAGCTTCTTCATCAGCAGCGGGCGCATTCTTTTCCGGCGCGACTTTCCCAAAACCGTCATGGTCGGCTGGTCCCTCTGGAACCTGGATTTCGACCGCTATCACGTGTTCTGCGGCGTGCACCGCCGCCATGAAGACATCTTCGAAATTTGGGTGGATGGGGAACTGGCGGAATCCATCAAGGGCAGCGGCAAGATCAGTTACGACACCAAACGGATGACCACCCAGATCGGCGCCATGGAGTCCGGCCGGAGTCAACATTTTACCGGCATTTTGGATGATGTGAAAATCTTCCAGCGCGCCCTGACACCTGACGAACTGCGCCGGGAATCGCTGGCTCTCCTGGGACGCTGACGGTGGCCGCGCCCGTCGGCAGCCATCGTTTTTTCTTGAGAAATTACTTCATTAAATATGTTTGAATTACCGAATATTATTTAACAATGAAGAAACGCTCCATTGGCGAATATCCGCCGGCAGGCAAGGTTCCCGGCTGCACAAGGCCAGGATGGCGTCGGGAGCGGGCTGATACAGGCGCAGGAATAGATCCGGCAGGGGTTGGTCCAATCGCGACTCGAGCCGGAGACGGTCCGGCGCCGTTCCACGGATGAGGATCCGGTCCAGGGGCAACTGCAGCCCCTGCCCCAGGTTCTTGAGGACGCTCTCCTTGGCGGTCCACAGTTGGTAGAAGGCCTGCGCCTGTTCGACGGGTGTCCGGCTCAGCAACCAGGCCATCTCCTCGGGCGCGAAAAACCGCCGGGCCACGGCCAGGTCGACACCGCGCACCGCCTCCACATCCACGCCAACGGGCAGGGGTGAAATCGCCACCGCCACCCATTCACCCGAATGGGAAACATTGAAATGCAGCCCCGTCATGCCGGCCAGGTATGGCTTGCCCCGTGCATCGGTGTCGAACACCAGCTGGGCATTGGAAAAACCATGGTCGACGCAGAGCACGGCCCTGACCAGCAATTCTCCCAACAGGGATCGCTGGACGTCGGCGGCGTTCCGGAAGCGGCGGCAACGCTCCACCCTTTTCGAAGACACCCGGGTCAACAGCCGGTTTTGCTGCTTCTGAAACTCTTCCGCCGCCAGCAGGCGAACGACATGGAGTTCGGCCATGATTCTCCGTCCATCACGATCTTCTCCCTGTTTTACATCACCGGCCGTTGCTTTTCCAGTCGTTCCTGCCTAAAATGAAGGCGGGAATTTTCTCGCGGGAAGGAACATGATGCTGCAACTACACATACCGGGCACGGGCGACCTCACCCTCCGGCACCTGCTGCTGGACTACAACGGCACCCTGGCCCGCGACGGCACCCTGGTGCCGGGCGTCGCCGATCGCCTCAGGCAACTCGGCGAACAGATGGCCGTCCACGTGGTGACGGCCGATACGTTCGGCAAGGCCCGGGCCCAGCTGGCGGGGATGCCGCTGACCCTGCACATTCTGGCGGAAGAGTACCAGGCCGAGGCCAAAATGCAGTACATCTGCCGGCTGGGTCCGGCGGAGAGCGTGGCCGTCGGCAACGGCCGCAACGACCGCCTGATGGTGGCCGCGGCCGCCCTGGGCATCGCCGTCGTCCAGGATGAGGGGGCGGCGGCGGGCTGCCTGGCGGCGGCCGATGTGGTCTGCCGCACCATCCTTGACGCACTGGACCTGCTGCTCAATCCGCTCCGGCTGAGGGCCACCCTGCGCCAGTGAATCGCCGCACCGGACGGTGGGAGCACCCGACATGAGCATGGAGTGGCATTACATTTGTACCGAATGCGGCCGGACGTACGAGATACGGCCGGAAATCATGATCTGTACGCATTGCTGCCGGCACCAGGAACCGGGCAAGCCGTTGCGCGGGATTCTCGAAGCCCTTGCCGATCGCTGGGACTACGATCCTGACCAGCCGCCCACGAAATTCCTGCCGGTGGAATCACGGCATCTCCCTCCCATCCCGGTGGGGGATACTCCCCTGTGGGCGCCGCCGCGGCTGCGTCGCCGGCTGCAGCTGCCGGGCCTGTTCCTCAAGGATGATACCCGCCAACCGACGGGTTCCCTGAAAGACCGCGCCTCGCTGCTGGTAGCCGGACTGGCACGGCGTCACGCCATCGGTGAGGTCGTCGTCGCCTCCACCGGCAACGCCGCCTCCTCCATGGCCGGGATCGGCGCGGCGGCCGGTCTGACCGTCACCATCCTTGTTCCGGAAACGGCCCCGCCGGCGAAGATCGTCCAGGCCCTGCAGTACGGCGCCCGGGTGCACCTGGTGGCCGGCACCTACGACCAGGCCTATGATATGTCCCTGGATTACAGCCGCCGGACGAATGCCCTCAACCGCAATACGGCATACAATCCGCTGACCATCGAAGGGAAGAAGACAGTGGCGCTGGAGATCTTCCGGCAGCTGAACGGTGTGCCGGACACCGTATTCCTCTCCGCCGGCGACGCCGTCATTCTGGCCGGCGTGTACAAGGGCTTCGCCGACCTGCAGCGCTGCGGATTGACGCAATCGATGCCCCATGTGGTGGCGGTGCAGGCGGCCGGCAGTTCCGCTTTGTACCGGGCCTGGCAACAGGGCGGTTTCGGAGCGGCCCAATCCGCCCGGACCCTGGCCGATTCCATCGCCGTGGAAATCCCGCGCAACGGTTATTATGCCCTGCAGCTGCTGCACCGTCACCGGGGCGAGTGCCTGACGGTGTCGGACGACGAAATCCTGGCGGCCCAGCATATCCTGGCCGCCGAGAGCGGACTCTTCGCCGAACCCTCAGCCGCCGCTGCCTTGGCCGGCCTGCTCCGTTGCCGGGATCGCCTGCCGGCGGATCAGCGGGTGGTGGTTCTCATCACCGGTTCCGGCCTGAAAGACATCGCCGCGGCCCGTAAAGGAATCACCATGCCGACCGGCGCCATCCAGCGCGTGGAGGATATCCTGTGAACACACTGGAAGGCGTCGTTCTGGCCGCCGGGAAGTCCACCCGCACCTCCCACCAATATAAAATGGAACTGGATCTCGGCGGCCAGCCGGTAATCCGCCGCAGCGTGGAATCACTGCTGCCGGTCTGCCGGCGGGTGATTGTCGTGGGCGGTCATAATTACGACCGCCTGTGCCGCTTGGTGGCGGATTGCGGCGGAGTGGAAACCGTATGCAACCATCAATATGAGCGGGGTATGTTCTCCTCTGTTTGCTGTGGTATCCGCCAGGTGAGGGGTGACGCTTTTTTTCTCCTGCCGGGCGACATCCCGCTGGTCCGGCCGGAAACCGTGCGCCGTATGGCGGCAGTGGCGGCGGATATCGTCGTCCCCCGTCACGAAGGGCGAAAAGGTCACCCCGTCCTCGTCCACGCCCGGTTCATCCCCGAGATCCTGGCCATGCCCGCCGACGCCACGCTGCGTGATTTCATGCACCGGCAGGAAATCACTGTCCTGGACGTAACGGACCATGGTATCGTGATGGATATCGACGATTTGGACGATTATGAAGCCGCCCGAGCATACTGCCACTCCAGGGAATGACATCGCCGACCCGGTGGCCCGCCCCGACGCGGCGGCCAAATGCGCCGGCACGGCTCGCTACCTGGCCGACCTGGCGGTACCGGGTATGCTGCACGCCCGCACCGTGCGCTCCACACGGCCCCGGGCGCGGATCACCAGCCGCCGTCTGCCCCCTCTGCCGGCGGGTTTCTTCGTGGTGGAGGCGCGAGACATACCGGGCCGCAATCGGATCCGGATGCTGGACGACGACTGGCCATTCTTTGCCGAAGATATCGTCAACCACATAGGCGAACCCATCCTGCTGGTAGTCGGACCGGAGGCGGAGGCGACGGCGATGATTGCCTCCCGGGTCATCATCGAGTATGAAGATCTGCCGCCCATTCTTTCCCTCGATGACGCCCTCGCCGGCTTGGCGCCCCCCCTGTACGGCGAAGACAATTGCTTTGCCGAGTACAGTTTTCACAAGGGGGACCTGCCGCAGGCCAGGCGTGCCGCCCGGCAGATGGTCAAGGACGGTTTTTCAACCGGCTTTCAGGAACATCTCTATCTGGAACCCCAAGGCGTCCTGGCCGTCCCCGAGGCGGGCCGGCTGACCGTATACGGTTCCATGCAATGTCCCTATTACGTTAAGAAAGCGGTGGAACAGGCTGTCGGCGAGGGCCGGCACCATGTCCGGATCGTTCAGACGGTGACCGGTGGTGCCTTTGGCGGCAAGGAAGACTATCCTTCCCTGCTGGCCGGCCAGGCAGCCGTAGCCGCCCTCAAGAGCGGCCGTCCCGTAAGGCTGGTGCTGGACCGGACCGAGGATATCGCCGCCACCACCAAGCGTCACCCGTCCCGCATTGACTTCACCACCTTTCTGGATGAAAACGACGATCTCCTGGGGATGGACGTGGACATCCTGCTGGACGGCGGCGCCTATTCCGGGCTTTCCTCGGTCGTGCTGCAGCGGGCCATGTTCGCCGCCAGCGGTGTCTACCGGGTACCCCATCTGCACGTGCATGGCCGCGTCCTGGCCACCAACCAGGTCCCTGCGGGCGCCTTCCGTGGTTTCGGTGCCCCCCAGGCCTTCTTCGCCATCGAAATGCACCTGGAAAACATTGCCCTGCGCCTGGGCCTCGATCCGCTGGAGTACAAGCTGCGGCATGCCCTGCGCCGGGGCGACCGCACGTGTACCGACGGCCTGGTGCGAGGCGCCGTCCGGTTGCCGGAAATGGCGACGCGTCTCTGCGAAGCCGCCGGATATCCGGCCAAGCAGGCCGCCTACACAGCCGGACAGGGACGCTACCGGCGCGGCATCGGTCTGTCACTCTGTTACCACGGCTGCGGTTTCACCGGCCAGGGAGAGGAACTGATCCAGGGCACCATCGCCTTGCACAAACGGGCCGACGACGCCGTGGAGATCCGCGTGGCTGCCACAGAGATGGGTCAGGGCGCTCAAACGGTCCTGCCGAAGATCGTGGCCCACTCCCTGGGCATCCCCCTGGATCAGATCCATTACGAAAATCCGGATACGGACATCGTGCCCGATTCCGGTCCCACCGTCGCCTCCCGTACCACCATGATCGTGGGCGGGCTCCTGCGCGAGGCCGCCCTCGATCTCAAGCGGCATTGGCAATCCGGCCGGGTGATGGACATCCGCCGGACCTACCACCATCCGCCTCATATCCATTGGGACCAGGAGCATTTCCGCGGCGACGCCTATCCCGAATACGCCTGGGGTGTCAACGTGGTGGAAGTGGAGGTAGATCTTCTCACTGGGCTTGTCCGCGTCATCAAGATCTGGGCGCAGTTCGACGTAGGAGCGCCTATGGACGAGCGGACCCTGCGCGGGCAAATGGAAGGCGGCATCGCCCAGGGGCTGGGGTATGCCTTGTGGGAAAAACTGGAAGTGGACGATGGGAGGGTTCAGCAACAGCGGATCCGTGACTATACCATCCCCACCTTTATGGACATGCCGCCGGTGGAGAGCGGATCGGTATACAATCCCTATGAATTCGGCCCCTTCGGTGCCAAGGGCGCCGGTGAACTCACCCTGGTGGGCGTTGCGCCGGCCGTGGCGGCGGCGGTGCAGCAGGCCATCGGCTGTCCGGTGGATATGATTCCTGTCACGCCGGAGATGATTCTCCGGCGGATACGCAATCGCAAGCATGCCAAGCCCGATTCGGAAATACCTCCGGAATCGTCCCCCCGATCCCGGAGCCGGGCGGACACGTAACCATGCAGATCACGTTCGAACTCAACAACGAAACCGTATGCCTGGATGTTGATCCGCTGCGCCCCCTGTTGGACGTACTGCGCGAGGAGCTGGGTCTGACCGGCACCAAGCGGGGCTGCGGCGAGGGAGAATGCGGCGCCTGCGCTGTGCTGGTCAATGACCGGCTGGTCAATTCCTGCCTGTTGCCGGTGGGCGCCGTGGTCCATGGCCGGGTCATGACCATCGAGGGCTTCCGCCAAACCGGGGCATACCAGCGTTTGGCCGAGGCGTTTACCGAGGCCGGCGCCGTGCAGTGCGGTTTCTGCACCCCCGGCATGATCCTGGCGGCGGCGGCTTTGCTGCGGCGCAACAGCCAACCGGACGAGACTGAAATCCGGGCCGCTCTGGCCGGCAACCTGTGTCGCTGCACGGGGCTGAACATGATCGTGGAGGCAGTCCAGCTGGCGGCCCGGCGGGGAGGTGCCCCGTGGTGACGGCTTTTCGACCCGTCACCTTGAATGAAGCCCTGGCGATCCGTCGCACTCATGGCACGGTGCCCCTGGCCGGCGGCACGGACCTGATGGCCGCAGCGCCGAGCTGTTCCCCGGGCCGCGGTGAATCATCCCCGTCGATCATGTTTATCGGTCACCTGACCGAGCTGCGACAGATCCGTATGGAGCAGGGCGAATGGCGGCTGGGTGCGGCCGTCACCCTGGCCGACATCCTCGACCATGCGCGGCTGCCGGCGCCGTTGCGCCAGGCTGTCGCCGACATGGCCTCGCCGGCCATACGCAACGTGGCCACCGCCGGCGGCAATATCTGCAACGCCTCCCCCTGCGGGGACACCCTGCCCTTCCTGTACGCCCAGGCGGCGCGGGTGCTGCTGTGCGACTCCGGCAACCGGCGCGAGTTGCCCATCGAGCGCTTTATTATCGGTCCGGGCAAAACGGCCCTGCGTCCGGACGAACTGCTGACGGAGATCGTTTTCCCTGCGCGGGAATTCGTCGTTCACCGTCACCACAAGGTCGGCGCCCGACGGGCCAACACATTGGCCAAGCTTTCCTTTCTGGGACTGGCGGACATGGACGCCGCGGGGCGGCTCTCCGATATCCGGCTGACCTTCGGCTCCGTGGCCCCAACGGTAATCCGCGCGCCGCAACTTGAACAACGTCTGTGTGGTCTGCCGTTGACTGAAATGAAACATCATATCGACGAAATCAGCGCCGCCTACGACGGGTTGATCCAACCCATCGACGATCAGCGCTCCACCCGGGAATACCGGAAACAGGTCTGCCTGAATCTGCTGCGCTGGTTTCTGGAGGAGTTGATCGCATGAGTGGAGATCCCAATCTCGACATCTTCCGTCGGATCGTTGATCTGAAGGAATCCGGTCAGGCCGGCGTGCTGGCCACCGTCATTCAGGCCGAAGGATCCACCCCGGCCCGGCCGGGCATCAAGATGCTGGTCCACGCCGACGGACGTCGGTGGGGGACCGTGGGCGGCGGCGCCATCGAGCAGATGGCGCTGCAGGAGATCCGCGAGATCCTGGCCAACCGGGCTTCCATCCTGCGCAAGTATTCCCTCGGTGAGGAATCCCCCGCCGATGATGCCCGGCCGACGGGCATGTGGTGCGGTGGCTCCGCCGCCATCTTCTTCGAGTACATCCCCCCCGCCCTGCCGGCGGTCCTGTTCGGCGGCGGACACGTCGGACGAGCGCTGGTGACCCATCTGCGGAACAGCGACTGGCATCTGACCGTCGTCGACACCCGGCCGGAGATCGCCCGCGGTGTGGAAGGCGCCGACCGGGTCTTGACCGTGAATCACGCCGAGTTTCTGACAGCGGAGAATGTCCCGCCCGGCAGCTTCGTCGTCATCGCCACTCACTCTCACCAGCTGGACCTCCAGATCGCCGAAACCCTCCTGGCGGCCGGTCTGGAGCCGGCTTACATCGGCATGATCGCCTCCCGTCGCAAGGCCCGCACCATCCTGGACCACCTGCTGGCCAAATTCCCCGGTCACGCAATGCTGGAAAGGCTGTACACTCCCATCGGCCTGGACATCGGCGGCCCTGCGCCCGATGAAATCGCTGTTTCCATCGTTGCCGAAATGCAGGCCCTGCGCTACGGCAAACGGGGCAATCGCCATCTTCGCTTCGCCGCATCCGCCAACTCATCCCCAACGGAGGCTTCATGATCGACCTGACCTTTCATCCTGAGCAATTTGCCCGCACGGTGGAACGCTGCCGCCAGCGGAACATCATCATCCCCACCTTCCGGCAGATGCGCCATCCCGAAACCATTCCCCCGGCCATTGTCAGAGAACTGGAGCAGATCGGCCTGTGGGACATCCATCCCCGCAACCTGTTCCGCATCACCTGGAAAAACGAACCCGTGCCGCACGGCGGCGGCTACGGCGGCGTCAATTCCATGGAGTTGCCATCCGAACTGACCGGTGTCCGGGCCCGCATCATCGCTTTGGTGGGCAAGTGGTTCCCCACGGGTTCTCACAAGGTGGGCGCCACATTCGGCTGCCTGGCGCCGACCCTCATTACCGGTCAGTTCGATCCCACGTTCCAGAAAGCGGTGTGGCCGTCGACGGGGAATTACTGCCGCGGGGGGGGCTACGTCGCCGCCCTGCTGGCCTGCGAGTCCATCGCCCTGTTACCGGAAGAAATGTCCGCCGAACGTTTCGAGTGGTTGTCCCAGGTGGCCGGCGAGGTCATCGCCACGCCGGGCTGTGAGAGCAACGTCAAGGAGATCTTCGACAAGTGCTGGGAGCTGCGGAAAACCCGCGACGACGTGGTGATCTTCAACCAGTTCGACCAGCTGGGCAACCATCTGTGGCATTACACCGTGACCGGTCCGGCCATGGAAGAGGTGCTGAAGCGGGAACTGACCGCCGGACAGCGGTATGCCGGCCTGGTGGCCACGTCCGGCTCGGCCGGGACGCTGGGCAGCGGCGACTACATGAAGGAGATCGTTCCCGGTTCCCGGGTGGCCGTCAGCGAGGCCCTGCAGTGCCCGACCCTGCTTTGGAACGGTTTCGGCGGTCACCGTATCGAGGGGATCGGCGACAAGCACGTGCCGTGGATCCACAATCTCCGCAACACGGACCTGGTCATAACCGTGGACGACGAGGCGACCATACGCCTGCTGCGCCTGTTCAACGAACCGGCCGGCCACGCCTGCCTGCGCGAACACGGCGTGCCCGCGGAAATTACGGACCAGCTCCATCTGCTGGGGATTTCCTCCATCGCCAACCTGGTCGGCGCCATCAAAATGGCCAAATACTATGAACTGGACGCCGACGACGTGATCCTGACCGTGTTCACCGATTCCACCGAGCTGTACGGTTCCCGGATCCGCGAGCTGCGTCAACGTCGCGGCGACTACACCACGTCCCAGGCGCTGTGCGATATGGAGCTTCTGCACGGTATCAGCCGGGCCGACATGCAGGAATTGTCCCATTACGACCGCAAGCGGATACACAACCTGAAGTACTATACCTGGATCGAACAGCAGGCCAAACCGCTGGCCGAACTCAATGCCCAGTGGTTCGATGCGCCTGCCTATTGGGGCGGCCTGCATCGGCAGGTGGACGCCATCGATCAGCTGATCGTCCGTTTTAACGAAGCGGTAGGCCTGCTTTAGCGGGTCAGAGCGCGACCATGTAAAAACCCTGCCGGGGGCAGGGTTGCATGACATTCAAATTCGGATTTTATCCGAATCAAAATTTTACTTTGACATTGGTTTCCTTTCCGGCCTGGACATAGATGGTGTCCCGGTGCACGCGGCCGTCGGGCGAGACGATCCTGATGATATGCTTCCCCGCCCGCACCCGGAAGGTCTGGGGCCAGCCGTCGAAGCTGTCGGCGATGCCGATATGAACGCCGTCCACATAGACGTCGGATTTGTTTGGTTTGATGTCGAAATCGATTTCGCCGAAGGGCCCGGTCACGTTGATGACCCGGGGTCCATACCAGCCGTGGGTATAGGGACCGCCCCGGACCACGACCACATGCGGACGATAGACGACCGCCGCCAGCGAACTGGTGGCTGCGCAGAGCAGGCCGAGGAAGGCGAGGGTGAAGAGAACGGTTCTGGCTTTCATGGTCTTTCTCCTTTCGATTCAGGCAACTCCTGTAACGAGAGGTTAAATCCCCGAAAGTCGGCGAAGTTTCAGATTTTTTCGAAGGCCTGTTCCAGGTCGGCCAACAGGTCCTCCACGTCCTCGATGCCCACCGACAGGCGAACCAGGCCGTCGGTGATGCCGGCTTGCAGGCGGGCCTCCCGGTCCAGCCCGGCGTGGGTCATGGACGCGGGGTGCTGAATCAGGGTTTCCACTCCGCCCAGCGATACGGCCAGGATGGCTAGTCGGACGTTGTCCATCAGTGTGCGGCCGGCTTCGAAGCCGCCCTTCAGACCAAAGCTCATCATGGACCCGAAGCCGCTCATCTGGGTTTTTGCCAGTTCATGCTGGGGATGGGACTCCAGACCGGCATACCGCACCCACTCCACCTTGGGATGCTGTTCCAGCCAGCGGGCAATCTGCCGGGCGTTCTCCTCGGAGCGTTCCACGCGCAGGGACAGGGTGCGAACCCCGCGCAAAGCCAGGTAGGCCTGGTGCGGATCCATGCTGCAGCCCATGCCTACCATCAGCGGCCGCAACGTACGGTACATCTCTTTCGTTTTGGTGATGATGATGCCGCCCACCACGTCGGCATGGCCGTTGATAAACTTGGTGATGGAGTGCAGCACGATATCGGCGCCCATTTCCAGCGGCCGCTGCAGGTGCGGCGTTGCGAAGGTGTTGTCCACTGCCAGCACACAGCCATGCTGGTGCGCCAGCTCGGCCACGGCCCGGAGATCCGTAATCTGGATGGTAGGATTGGCCGGCGACTCCACATAGATGAGCCGGGTATTGCGACGGATGGCCCGGTCCACGTTCTCCAGCTTGGACGTGTCCACATAGGTGGATTCCACGCCGAAGCGGGAGAAATGCTTCTCCATAATGTTGCGGGACGGCCCGTAGACCGAGGCCGTACTCACCATGTGCAGCCCCTGCCCCAGCAGGGCCATGTAGATGGTGCTGACGGCGCCCATGCCCGACGAAGTGGCGATTCCGCCGACGCCGCCTTCCAGCGAGGCGATGTTGTCCTCGAACGCCTTGATGGTGGGATTGCCGATGCGGGTGTAGATATACCCGTCGTCGGAGCCGGCAAAGAGCTCGGCGCCATGTTGGGCGTTGCGGAAGGCGAAAGTGGAAGTCTGGTAAATGGGTACGCTGACACTGCCGTAGGCGTCTTCAAAGGCGCCGGCGTGGATCAGCCGCGTATTGAAACCGGAGTGTTTGGGATCCATGATTCCTCCTGGAAAATGCAATCTGCGTTCGGTTGAACCGGTTATACTACCACTTCCGTCGTTTCAATCGCAAACCATTATTTGAGTGGATCTGAGATACCGGCTTCAATACCGCTCTTCAGGATCAGGAGGTCGTTGACAATGATGCCCGATTGCTTTATTTTGGACTTTTATCCGGCACTCTGACACGAAGCCGACGGTATCGCATCCATAAATATATGAAAAAAAGTATTTTTCATTCGTCTCATTCCAGCCCGGCCATCCGGCTCCATGCCGTACGGCTGGAAGAACCGGCCCGCCGTTCCCGCGGCCGGCCGCGGAACATGGAATTCCATATTTCCCGTTCCTGCCGTGACACCTACTCGTTCGACGAGACGCTGTTTACCATCAGTGGCAATGTCATCTTCCCCGATTTTCATGCCGTCCGCCTGTTCGCCTACGCCATGAACAACCAGCGGGATCTGGCCCGTCACCCTGAAAAAGCCGTCCGGGCCGGGCAACTCAACGCCATGGGCCTCATCGACGAAATCCTGCACTACGTCGTCGAGCTCTATCGCGAACAGATCAACGGCGGTGTCATGGCCGACGCCTTGGCCTACCTGGAGGAACATCTGGGCGAGGCGGCCCTGGCCAAAACACTCGAAACCTTCGCCCATGAGTTCCCGACGGTGGCTGCCTACCGTGAACAGATCCCGGCGGCCGATTACCTGCGCGACCAAACCGGCGGCGTCAGCCATCGCGAAATCGCACTGGAAGAGATGCTCATGCTGTGGCTGGCCAACCTCAATCCGGCTTTTTCTCCGTTCGGTGAGCTCTTCCATGACGCTCGCCTGCGCGAACAGACGGTTTATTCCGAGCTCATGGAACACCTCGCAGACTTTTTCGAGGCCCAGCCGCCCTTCGGTCCCGACGACGACAACCTCATCGACATGCTGCGCCGGCCGGCCCGGCAACATCCTCACTCCCTGACCGCCCAGCTGGGTTACATGCGCGAAAAGTGGGGCATCCTATTGCAGAAATACCTGCTGCGCCTGTTGAGCGGCCTCGACCTGGTTCGGGAAGAAGAGAAAATGGGGTTCCTGGGACCCGGTCCGACCACGGTTCTCGAATTCGGCAAGGACGCCCTCACAGCGCAAGCCGAGCCGGAACGCTTCAGTCCGGACCTCCACTGGATGCCCCGGGTGGTGCTCATCGCCAAGTGTACTTTCGTCTGGCTGGACCAGCTGTCCCGGCAATATGGCCGCCCCATCGAACGTCTCGACCAGATCCCCGACGAGGAACTGGACCGCCTGGCCCGCTGGGGTTTCACCGGCCTGTGGCTCATCGGCCTCTGGGAGAGGAGTCGTGCCTCTCGAAAGATCAAGCAGTTGTGCGGCAATCCCGAAGCCCTGGCCTCGGCCTACTCCCTGCTGGACTACCGGGTGTCGGATGAACTCGGCGGCGAGGCGGCGCTGGAGCACCTCCGCCGCCGCGCCTGGCAGCGGGGCATCCGCCTGGCCGGCGACATGGTGCCCAATCACATGGGCATCGATTCGCCTTGGCTGGTGGACCATCCCGACTGGTTCATCCAGCTGGATCATCCCCCCTACCCCGCCTACTCGTTCAACGGCGTGAATCTCTCGGCCGACGACCGGGTGGGCATCTACCTGGAGGACCATTACTACGACCGCACCGACGCCGCCGTGGTCTTCAAGCTGGAGGAGCACGGCAGCGGCCGTACGCGTTATGTCTATCACGGCAACGACGGCACCAGCATGCCCTGGAACGACACGGCCCAGCTGAATTACCTGCTGCCCGAGGTCCGGGAGGCCGTGATCCGCACCATTCTCGACGTGGCCCGGCGCTTCCCCATCATCCGGTTCGACGCCGCCATGACCCTCACCAAGCGCCACTACCAGCGCTTGTGGTTTCCAGAGCCCGGCAGCGGCGGCGACATCCCCACCCGGGCCGACAAGGGGATTTCCCGGGAGGAATTCAACCGGCACATGCCCGAGGAATTCTGGCGGGAAGTGGTGGACCGCGTGGCCGCCGAAGCGCCTGACACCCTGCTGCTGGCCGAGGCGTTCTGGCTGATGGAAGGCTATTTCGTCCGCAGCCTGGGCATGCACCGTGTCTACAACAGCGCCTTCATGAACATGCTCAAAAACGAGGAGAACCAGAAGTTTCGCTACACCATCAAGAACGTTCTGGAATTCAACCCGGA
>JAFGRT010000123.1 GCA_016935015.1 Acidobacteriota bacterium
ATGACCTTGCCGGTCCGGCACGCACTCCAGTTTCTGCAGGACCTTCTCCAGCCGGATCTGCCGTCGTCCGTCATGGGCGCCCTGGCCGTCGCCCCCGTTTCCGCGCGGGAGAAACTGGAATACCGGCACCGGGTACGGTATGCCCGCATGTTCACCCATATTCCGGTCAACTGGCGGCGTTTTTACCGCCTGCTGCGCTCCCGGGGACATTCTCGGCGGGCGGCACTATTGGAACTGATCGAGCTCATCCGGATGGAATGGGACTTGCCAGCCCGCTGGCAGGTACCCTGCCGCCTGGTGTTCAAAGGCGTGGAACGCCTGATCCATCTCGTCCGGGGCATGGTTTGAATCTTTCACGGACGAAGCGGGTGATTCTCTCGGTGACTTCACCTGTTTCCCGGCCCTACCGCGTTGGCTCCGGGTGCGAATCTCGATTCGCTTCTTGAGGATACACGACGCATAAAACATTTCAATTCTTCGAGATACCCCTCCGTACTCCTCCGCCGGAACTATCACCGACATCCGAGCTTGAATGACGACGCTGAAGATTTCCGATAGCCAGGCAAGAGTAGTGGTTTCCACAGGCGGCTCGGATTTTTCTCGCCCCGATGGGTTTTTCAGGGTATGCCTGCCGCATCCGTCCCGCTCCGCCACGCATCCTAAGAAGCTGGAGAGAAGATGACATGTGGCTGGCCGTGACTCCTTCAGGCCCGGATCCGGCAGATCGCCATCTGTCCGTTTTCAAAATATCAGCCCCGTGGTACACTCAAATTCTCGCTTGACAACAAATAATTTGCCATATTACAGGAGGAGAATCATGGAAAAGACCAAGGCGATGGACGTCCTTAAGCAGGCCATTCTGCTGGAAATCAAGGGCAAAGCCTTTTATGAAAGTGCCGCCCGGGAAAGCAAGATCGACGGGATCCGCCAGGTATTCGAGACCATGGCGGAGGAGGAAAAGGGGCATATCGATGTCCTGACCCGTCAGCTCAAGAGCGTGGGACGCTCGGGCAAGTTTGAACCGGCCAGTTTTACCCAGATGGCTGAGGATATCACGCCGCAGATCCTGACGGAGGAGATCCGGAAAAATGCGGCCGACGCCGCCTATGAAGCGGCCGCCATCGGTGCCGCCATGGATATGGAGGACAAGGCGGTCAAATTCTACGGCAATCGTGCCCAGGAGACCGACGATCCCATGGAGCGGGAGATGTTCCAATGGCTCTCCGACTGGGAAAAGACCCACCTCACCCTGCTGTCCGGCCTGGACAAGCAGTTGCAGGAAGAGATCTGGAACGACCAGAGTTTCTGGCCGTTCTGATGACTGCCGGATACAGCCTGTTGCGGCCCGCCGTCGGCCGTCCCGCCGGCGCCGGGCCGGCCAGCCCTTATTATATGTGGAAATCAGGAGGCTATCGTGAGTTTTAAATCCGTCGATGAATTGCTCGATTTCGCCATCTCCAAGGAAGAGAAGGCCTACGATTTTTATATGGGCCTGTCCAAGAGATTCACACGCAACCCCACCCTGGAGAAGGTGTTCACCGGGTTCGCCAAGGAAGAACTGGGGCACAAGTCCAAATTGCAAAACATCAAGCAGGGGCAGACACTCCTGTCCGCCGCCGACAAGGTCATGGACCTGAAAATCGCTGACTACACGGTGGACATGGAGCCCAGTCCCGAAATGGATTACGGGGACGCCCTGGTTTTGGCCATGAAAATGGAAAAAGCGTCGTTCCGCCTGTACAGCGATCTGGCCGAATCCACCAACGACGCTACCCTGGCTGATACCCTGCGTGCCCTGGCCCAGGAAGAGGCGAAGCACAAGTTGCGTTTCGAACTGGAGTACGACGAATACGCCCAGCGGGAAAACTAGGGCCCAGCCGCCGCGCCAGGAACCTTCGTCCCCCGAGAACGTTCCCGACAAAAATGGAAAACACGTGAGGAGAAAGACATGACTCAGAACAGCGATCGTACCGTTACCATGAAAGGCAATCCCCTGCCCCTGGCCGGGCAGGCCGTCCAACCGGGCGATCTTGCCCCCGCCTTCACCGTTGTGGACAATGACCTGAAACCGGTGCAGCTCGAAAACTACACCGGCAAGATCAAGATTATCGCCGCCGTGCCGTCCCTGGATACCCCGGTCTGTGACACGGAAATCCGCACCTTCAACCAACGGGCCGGCGAACTCGGTGACGATGTGGTCATTCTCACCGTCAGCATGGACCTGCCCTTTGCCCAGAAGCGCTGGTGCGGCGCCGCCGGCATCCGGAACGTGGTCACCCTGTCCGATTATCAGCAGGCCTCCTTCGGCGAGGCCTTCGGCGTGCTCATCCCCGGCCTGCGGCTGCTGGCCCGGGCGGTGTTCGTCGTGGACAAGGATGACGTGATTCGTTATACCGAAATCGTGCCCGAGGTAACCGCTGAACCGGACTACGACCGGGTGTTGGCCGAAGCGAAGCGCATCGCCGCCGGTTCGTGATTGGCGGTCGGGTTCGTCGGGGGCGGAGGCCGCTGGTTATACGCTCCCTGAAACCGCGGCAAGGAGGTTATCCCATGAGCGACGAAGAGAACCGATCGCTGCAGATGCTCGGCAAGGCGCTGGAAATGGAAAAATACGGTTATGGTTTTTACGACCAGGCCGTACGCAAAAGCCAGAACGCGCTGGGCGCCAAGATTTTCACCATGCTGCGGGACGATGAGGTGATCCACGCCAAGCGCATCAAGGCCATCTACACCGCCCTCAAGCAGGATGAAGGCTGGAGTGCCGAGTGGAAAGGCTTCACCGTCGATCATACCGACCTGAGCGAAATGTATGATGCGGTTACCCGCAACCAGGCCGAGCACATGGAAGTGAACAGCAGTGATCTGGAAGCGCTGGAAGTGGGCATTGAACTGGAAACCCGCGCCATCCGCTTTTATGAAAAACACCTGGCGGAGGCTGAAAACCCCTTCGAGCGGGAATTCCTCGCCGCCATGATCGAAGAGGAGCAGCGCCACCTCAAGGCCTTGCAGGATATGCTTTCCTTTTTGAACAATCCGGCCGACTGGTTCCGGCGCCCGCGACCGGAAGGCCGGGAATAGCGGATCCTGGTTCCGCTGGCTGGACAGATGATTCGTATTCGGTTTGAACGTCCCCTTACAGGAGCCATCATGACGACACGAGATGTCCGTGAGTTTATCCGCGAACGGGAAAAGCTCAACGAGATCGTCCTTAAGCATGCCGGCAAAAATATCAAACGCTTTTTCAATATCGACACCAACGTCTACCAGCCGGGCGCCCTGCCCAAAAAGACCAAGGAGATGCTGGGCCTGGTGGCTTCCCTGGTCCTGCGCTGCGACGATTGCATCGACTATCACCTGATCCAGTGCCATCAGGAACAGCTGACCGACAAGGAGCTGGAGGAGATCATGGCCGTGGGTCTGGTGGTGGGCGGCTCCATCACCATTCCCCATCTGCGCCGGGCCTTCGCCACCTGGGCACAGCTCAAGCAGCCCGATCCCGGCACGCCGCCGGCGGATTAAACCGAAAATTTCTTGCACCCGCCACGGCGTTTTTAATAATATGATACATTCCATGCCGATCGACGCTCGGCCATCACAAAGCGACTATTCAACTGCATAAGGAGCCATCATGACCAGCAATTTTCCCGCCGTGCCCATCGCCCCGGACGTCTACTGGGTCGGTGCCATCGACTGGGATATCCGCGATTTTCACGGCTACGCCACCAGTCGCGGTACGACCTACAACGCCTTCCTGATCATTGCCGACAAAATCACCCTCATCGACGCGGTGAAAAAGCAATTTCAGGCGGAATTGATCCAGCGGATCTCCGCCATCATTCCACCGGAAAAGATCGACTATATCGTGTCCAATCATGCTGAAATGGACCACAGTGGCTGCCTGCGGGAAGTGGCAGACCTGGTTAAACCGGAAAAAATATTCACTTCAGCGAAAGGAATCAAGGCGTTGCAGCAGCATTTCGGTAACGATCTGCCCCTTACCCCCGTCCAGGACGGCGACCGGGTGGATCTGGGCGGCAAAACCCTCCTCTTCATGGAGACGCCCATGTTGCACTGGCCCGAGAGCATGTTCACCCTGCTGGAAGAGCAGCGGCTGCTCTTTTCTCAGGACGCCATGGGCATGCATGTAGCCTCCGCCGAACGCTTCGCCGACGAAATCCCCGACTATATCCTGGAATATGAGGCGGCCAAATATTACGCCAACATTCTGCTCCCTTATTCCAAGCTGGTGCGGAAACAGCTGGACAAGATCGCCGGGCAGGGCCTGGCCTTCGACATCATCGCCCCGGATCACGGTCCGGTATGGCGCCGTGATGTCGACCGGATCCTGCAATGGTACCATCGCTGGTCCGATCCGCAGCCGTCTCCCCGGGTCATCGTCACTTACGACACCATGTGGGGCAGCACGGCCACCATGGCCCGGGCCATCGCCGAAGGGCTGAAGCAGGGCGGCGCCCGCCCCCGCGTGATGCCGCTGGGCGCCTGCCACCGCAGCGACGTGGCCACGGAAATTCTGGAAGCCGGCGGACTGGTGGTGGGTTCCCCGACCCTTAACGGCAACCTGTTCCCCACCGTGGCCGATCTGATGGTCTACCTGCGCGGGCTCCGCCCGCCGCACCTGGTGGGAGCGGCCTTCGGTTCCTATGGCTGGGCTTGCAAGAGCGTGCCCCAGGTCGAGGAATTCCTGCGCGAAACCGGGGTGGACATCATCAGCGAGGCCGCCAAGGCAGTGTACGTGCCAGACGAAGCCGCTCTGCGGGAATGCAACCGGCTGGGCCGGGAAGTGGCCGCCGCCGTCATGTCCCGCTGTGACCAGCAATAATATTCCCGCGACAAGGAGGGATATCCGTATGCAACGCTATGTCTGCAATGTATGTGGCTGGGTCTATGATCCCGAGGTGGGCGATACCGACAGCGGGATCCCCGCCGGAACGGCTTTCGAGGATTTGCCGGAGGACTGGCTGTGTCCCGCCTGTGCAGTGGGCAAGGATGAATTTTCCCCGGAAGGCTGATTTTTCCCGCGGCCGCATCCACCCAGGTGGTTCCCTGACACGCCCGGGTCATGATCATTCTTCCCGCCGACAGGCGGACGAACTGTCCCCGTCAGGCCATCATTTCAAGGATTAGTGTGGACGCAAGACCTCACTGGACGGCCGTTCCGACGGCCTCCACCACCAGTCGCAGGCGCCGCGTCACCTCCTCGGCTACCCGGTGCACGGCCGGATTCCCGATCATCTGCATGGCCACCAGCGGATTCATGGCTGAAACTTCCACCCGTCCGTCCGTGGTCTGCTGGACTACCACGTTGCATGGCAACAGCGTGCCGATTTTGTCCTCGCCCTGCAACGCCTGGTAGGCGAAGTGCGGATTGCACGCCCCCAGGATCCGGTAGGGTCGGAAATCCACGTCCAGTTTTTTCTTCAGCGTGGCGGCGACATCGATTTCCGTGAGCACGCCGAAGCCCTTCTCGGCCAGGGCCGCTTCCACCTTTTTCAGGGTTTCTCCAAAAGACGATTCCACGGTTCGGGTTATGTGGTACTCCACGTGATGGTTCCTCCTGATCTTTTTTTATTTCAGTGATATGGATGACAAATCGGCCACCGGGATTCACCCCGCTCCTGCCCGTTGCCGGCCGGGAATGCTCAGCCCGGGTCCGCACGACCTCACCGCACGCTTATCGCATAAATCTATAAACTTTCGTTTCATACACAGCCACAACTTGTGAATTTCAAAGAGCCGATTTCGGATTGAGTGAGGATTTTCGTTAATTTTACAGAAAATTCCACACAATCCGTCGCCCGGTCGTTATTTCCAGTGAACTCTCTGCGGGAGAACCAGTATGTTGAGTAAAGTGTTCAGCGCGGCCCTCTACGGCCTCGATGCCTATCTGGTGAGTGTGGAAGTGGACCTCAACCCCGGCGGCCCCAACGGCCCGCGGATGATGACGGTGGGCCTGCCCGACACAGCGGTGAAGGAGAGCCGTGAACGGGTGCTGTCGGCCATCAAGAATTCGGAGCTCCTCATGCCCGAGGACGAAATCATCGTCAATTTGGCACCGGCCGATCTCAAAAAAGAAGGCTCGGCCTTCGACCTGCCCATCGCCGTTGGCATCGCCGCGTCCATGGACGAAATCGGTCAGCGCGACCGCCTGGCCGAATTTCTCATCATGGGGGAGCTCTCCCTGGACGGCACGGTGCGGCCCGTGCGCGGGGCTTTGTCCGTCGCCGTCTGCGCCCGCGACGCCGGCATTCCGGGAGTGATCCTGCCCCGCCAGAACGCCCGCGAGGCAGCGGTGGTGGAGGCCGTCCGCGTGTACGGAGTAGATACGTTCCGGGAGGTCATTGACTTTTTCAACGGGCTGGCGGACATCCAACCCACCCAGCTGGACTGGCAGGCCATGCTGGCCCAGAGCAGCCGGCACCGGGTGGATTTCGCCGACGTCCGCGGCCAGATCCAGGCCAAGCGGGCCCTGGAGATCGCCTGCGCCGGCGGCCACAATGTCCTGATGATCGGGCCGCCCGGTTCCGGCAAAACCATGCTGGCCCGCCGGATTCCCACCATCCTGCCGTCCATGTCCTTCACTGAAGCCATCGAAACCACCAAGATCCACAGCGTGGCCGGCGTCCTGACCCGCGAGGAAGGGTTGGTGGGCCGCCGTCCCTTTCGGTCGCCTCACCACACCATTTCCCACGCCGGCCTCATCGGCGGCGGCATGATTCCCCGCCCCGGCGAAGTCAGCCTGGCCCACAACGGCGTACTCTTTCTGGATGAACTGCCGGAGTTTCAACGGCGGGTGCTGGAGGTGCTGCGCCAGCCCATGGAGGACGAAACCGTCACCATCGCCCGCGCCTCCATGAGCCTGACGTTCCCCGCCCGGTTCATGCTGGTGGCGGCCATGAATCCCTGTCCCTGCGGCTATTACGGCACGGCCCGGTGCCAGTGCGGCGTGGCGGCCGTGCATCACTACATGCAGCGCATATCCGGGCCGCTGCTGGATCGCATCGACATCCAGGTGCACGTGCCGGCCGTGGCCTACCGCGAGCTGCGGCAGGCACAAACAGGCGAATCGTCCCAGGCCGTGCGCGAGCGGGTGGAGCGAGCCCGCCACCGGCAGCGGCAGCGTCTGGAGAAGGAGAACATCTTTTGCAACGCCCGCCTGAATTCCGCCCTGATCCGCAAATATTGCGGCCTGGATGAGGCGGGGGAGAAGCTGTTGGAGCAGGCCATCCAGAGCATGGGTTTTTCGGCCCGGGCCCACGACCGCATTCTCAAGGTGGCCCGTACCATCGCGGACCTGGATGATATCGACCGCATCCAGCCCGACCACCTGAGCGAGGCCATCCAGTATCGCAACCTGGACAAGATGTTTCACAGCGATATCCTGCTGACCCGCAGCAACGCCGGCTTCGGTCTGTTCTGAGCGATGTCACCGCTCCGCGAACGCCAACACGGGAGTTTGCTCATGAGTATCGCACCGGAAACCACATCCCATCCGGCTGACGGTCACCGTCGGCGCCTGCGCGAACGGTTTCGCCGGCGCGGCGGCCAGGCGCTGGCTGATTACGAACTGCTGGAACTGCTTCTTTCGTTCGCCATCCCCCGCCGGGACACGAAGCCCCTGGCCCATGACTTGCTGCACCAGGCCGGCTGCCTGTCCCATCTGTTCCGCCAGGGGACGCTGGAATGGGAGCAGGTGACCGGCTTCGGCGCCGCCTGCGGTGTGCTCATGGAGCTGGTGCGCGAATTGTGGCGGCGTGCTCTGGAAGCGTCGGTTGAGCCGGGCCGACGCATCTCCTCCCCCGAGGACGTCGCCGCCTATCTGCAGGCGGTTCTGGGCACCCGCGTGCGGGAGAGCGTCATGCTGCTGTGCCTGAACGCGGCCAATACCCTGATCCATCAGGAAATTGTCGCCGAAGGCACCATCAATCACGCCCCGGTCTACCCCCGCGAGGTGGCCCGGCTGGCTTTGCTGCGCGGGGCCACGGCCGTGATCCTGGTGCACAACCACCCCGGCGGCCAGTGCTCGCCCTCGCCCGAGGACCTGCAGCTCACCCGTCACCTGGCCGATGTGCTGGGCAATCTGGGCATCCAGCTGCACGATCACCTCGTGGTCACCGACCGTCAGGTCTACAGTATCACCGCCGG
>JAFGRT010000124.1 GCA_016935015.1 Acidobacteriota bacterium
CCCGGCCGTCACTTCATCGCCGGTGAAAACCGTCGCCCCCCGCGGCATCCACACATCGTTCACCCGCGCCTCACCCCCCGCAATCAGTTGACCGGCGGGACTCAGACCGTTACCGGCCCAGATCCATGCACTGAGGCAAAGGAAAAAAAATACAAAATAAAGTCTTTTTTTCAATTCCACCTCCCCGAAGACCATCAGGCGGACTTTGGCGTTGCTTTGCGGCGTTTCCGCTTTTTCATCTTTTTCCGGCCTTCCTCTTCGGAATAGTAATAGTAGTATTTTGAATAATAATAGTAATCCGCACTCGATAGATCCGCGTCATTGATTAGAATACCAAGAATTTTCGCCTTTATCAATTGCAGACTTTTTTGGGCTTGTTGCAGGATTTGCCGGGGTGTGTCGCCGCTGCGGACCACCAGAATGACTCCGTCCATGAGATTGGAGAGGATCCGGGCGTCGGCCACGGTCAGCAGGGGCGGCGTGTCGATGACGATGTGATCGAAGTATTCCTTGAGCAGTTCCAGGGATTGATGCATCCGCATGGATGACAGCAGCTCGGCTGGATTCGGTGGAATGGGGCCGGCCGGAATCACGTACAGATTGTCGATCTCCGTTTGCTGGATGAGGGGGGCCAGATCCGAGGTGCCGGCTAGAAATGTGCTCATCCCTTGCTGGCTGTCTATTTCGAAAACTTTGTGAACACGTGGTTTGCGCAGGTCGAGGTCGATGAGGGCCACCCGCTTGCCAATGTTGGCCAGGGCGATGGCTGTATTCAGAGAGGCGGTGGTTTTCCCTTCCTGGGGACGCGGCGACGTGAACAGGAACGTGCGGGGCGGTGCATCCGGGTTGGAGAGCAGAATGGACGTCCGCAGGGAGCGATAGGCTTCGGCGATGGACGATGAGGGATCGAGGTGAACGGTCAGGTCCAGTTGGCGGCGCTCCTCGCGGCTCTGCTGGGTGAGCATCAAGCTGGTTTTGTTGGCGACGCGTGCTTCACGCATGTCAGACGGCAGCTGGGAAGGAATGAGTCCCAGGGCCGGCAACGAGGTGAGGGTTTCCACTTCTTCGGGCGTCTTGATGGTGTTGTCGATATACTCCAGGAAAAAGGCCATACCGACACCCACCAGCAGGCCGACGATCATGCCCATCAACAGGTTCATGGTTTTTTTCGGTTTGGCCGGAGCGCCGGGAACCTCGGCCCGGTCCACGATTTCGATATTGCTGGATTTCAGACCGGTCGCCACGGACGCTTCCTTGAGCCGCTGCAGCATCCCTTCATAGATATTCTTGTTGGTATCCACCTCGCGCTTGAGGATGTTGTACTGAATGAGATGTTCCTTGACGGCGTTGGACAACTCGCTCTGGATCTCGAAGGCTTCTTGCAGCAGCCTTTCCTGCTGCCGAGCGGTTTCATACTCGGTGATGGTGTTGGCGATGGCCTCTTCCTTTTCCCGGCGGAGCTGTTTCTCCGTTTCCTCCATCTGCCGCACCATGGCCCGCATCTCCGGCCATTCGTCGGTGAATGTCGAGGACATTTTTGCATATTCCTGCTTGCGCTGGGCCAATTCCCGTTCGAGTTCCTCGATAACGTTATTGCGCAACATGTTAGGGAAATTCGAGAGCGGATCCTTAATGGAGGTGGCGATCTTGTAGAGGGATTCTTTTTTGATTCGTTCCGACTGGGCAGCGGTCAGGGCGGCGTTAAGCTCCGCCAGTTTCTGAAAAACCACATCCTGCTGCTGATCCAGGACCATGATGTTCTTGTCCCGGGCGTAATAGATGAGATTCTCCTCCGATTTTTCCAGGCGGGCCTGCAGCTGGGTGATCTGTTTTTGCAGGAAGTCCGTGGCCTGGTTGGTGGCCTGGTAACGGGTTTCAAAATTATGCTGAATGAACTCGTTGGCAAAGGTGTTGATGACTTCGTAGGCCAGGTGCGGATCCGGCGAATTGAAACTCACCTGAACCAGCTGGGTGTCGCGGACCGGTTCCACTTCCAGACCGCCCAGAAACGCCCCGACCCAAGGCGAATACTGTGACTGGGTGACAGGATACGGTTTGTCGGCGGCGGATTCGGCCGCCTCGTTGCCGCCCGGAGAGAACCAGCCCGCCACCGTGGCCTTGAGATCATCGAGGAACGATCGTTCATCCCGGCCGATAAAACGAGTGTCCTCGTCCAGGTGCATGGCATTGATGACCCGGTCGGCCAGGGATTTGCTGCGCAAAATGCGGTGCTGGGTCTGGACGTACTCGTCCCGGGCGGCCCAGCCGGCCGAGTCGGCGACCACGTCCTTGTAGGGCAGGATGTTGGATTGTTCCGGCGCGATCTTGATGGTGGCCGTGGCCTTGTAAATGGGTGTCATCTTCATGTTGGCGATGAAGACGGTTACGGTGGCGATGAGAAAGCACAACAGGATGACCCATTTACGTTTGAGGATGATCCGCCAGTAATCGACGAGGTGAACTCCTTCCTCCTCCAGCGGCGCGGAAAGCTGGAGTTGGCCGCTCTGCAGCAGGGCCGGCAGCGAACGCTGAGGATCATGGTCGGGAATCACGGGTAATTGTTGATTCTTCAAATCGCTCACCTTTATCGAATCAGGGCCCAGACCAGCGGTTGAATGAAGATACCGGTGGCGTTGTTCAGCAGGCTCTGGCCCAACGCTTTGGTTCGGGAATTGGGAACGAAAATCAAGTCGTTTTCCTGAATGAGGGGGTCCGGTGACTTGCCGCTCAGGATGTTTTTCACGTCGAGTGCCACCATGGTGCGTTGACCGTTTTCCTGGACCCGGATCAGTTTTGTGTCACTGAGTTTCGCTGTCTTCAGGTATCCGCCGGCAGTGGACAGGGCTTCACTGAAACGGACGTCCTTGTCCGGGGCCAGGGCGTAGGCTCCCGGCTGGCCGACGTCGCCGAGTACATAGAAATTGCGGATCACCCGCTTGCTGACATGGATGATATCCCCGGCCATGACCGGGGTGTTCTGGCTGAAGTCCTGCCCGTCCAGCAATTCACGCAGGTTGATCTCGATGCGCTGCGAGGTCCCATCGTTCCGGCCGCGGGTAATGGTGCAGGTATCCCCGGCCGCCGATGAGAACCCGCCGGCCAGGGACAGCACATCCACCACCCGCATGGCGTGTTTGAGCTGGTATGTCCCGGGTGCGTTCACTTCGCCCAGCACATGGATGGGCTGTGACCGATATTCCTGGATGGTGACGCTGACATGGGGCTCACGCAGCACGGTCTGGGACAGCAACGATTCCAATTTTTTCTGCAGTTCGAAGATGGTCAGGCCGTCCACCCTGACCACTTCCACGAAGGGCAGCAAGATTTCCCCGGCCTGATTGATTTGCAGCTTTTTGGTCAGTTCGGGCACGCCGAGAACCTGAATGTCGATGATGTCGCCGGGGCCGAGTAAATAGTCTGTAATGAATGAATTTCGTTGACGAAGTATCTCAAGTTTCTGGTTATCCAGCTCGGCGTTTTCCTGCTGTGTCGCCGGCGGGGCCGTGGTGGACTGGGCCACAACAAGTATCCCCGAAACCATCATCAGCACCGTGCAGAGGTTTACGCGGATATTCATTGCATTCTCCATCAGCCTGGTGAATTCACCCGGAATGTGGCTATTGCCTGACTTTGCCGAATGTTCTATAGCCTGTATACGTTCGTGAGATCCCTGTCCTTGATCATGTTCCGGGCATCGAATAATACCACGTCCGTACCAATGGCGTCAATGAGTTTTGCAGATTCGTAACAGCTGTGATCCGTAACGACGACCACCGCGTCCATTTGCCGCAGGGAGATCCGGACGGGATCGGGCGGCAACAGAACTTTTTCGGTAAATTGGGTATCCTCGAAGATGTCTTCTTCCAGCACCACCGATTTCAGCTTCAGCTCATGCTCCTGAATGCCCGGTATGTAGGGATCATGATAACAGACATCCGCCTGTTGGGCCTTCAGCAGGTGCAGCAGATCCAGCGCCGGTGATTCCCGCAGGTCGTTCACGTCCCGTTTGTAGGCGATGCCCAGAAGCAGGATCCGACTGCCGTTGTAGCATTTCCGTTGTTGATTCAGGGCCTGGCCCAGTTTCTGGACGAGAAAATCCGGCATGTGGGAATTGATATCGCCCGCCAGTTCGATAAACCGCGCGTTATAGTTCAGGGTTTTCAGTTTCCAGCTCAGGTAGTGGGGATCGATGGGAATGCAGTGCCCGCCCAGTCCCGGTCCGGGATAGAATTTCATGAAGCCGAACGGCTTGGTGGCCGCCGCATCGATCACTTCCCAGACGTTCACATCCAGCCGCTCGCACATCACCGCCATTTCGTTCACCAGGCCGATGTTGACCGCCCGGAACGTGTTCTCCAGCAGTTTGACCATTTCCGCCGCCCGCGTCGAACTGACCAACACCACTTGGTCGATAATCTGGCTATAGAGGGCATGAGCGATTTCGGCGCAGCGGGGAGTGGTGCCGCCGATCACCTTGGGTGTGTTGTGCGTCTTGAACACCGGATTACCGGGATCGACGCGCTCCGGCGAGAAGGCCAGAAACATGTTCTCGCCGATCCGGTATTCGGGACTGGTGATCTCCGGCAGAATCAGCTCGTCGGTGGTGCCGGGATAGGTGGTGCTCTCCAGAACGATGAGCATGCCCGGGTGCAGGTATTCCCGCACCTGCTGCACCGCGGCGATGATGTAGGAGAGATCGGGATCCTTGGTCTTGCGCAACGGGGTGGGCACGCAGATGCTGACGCAATCCATGTCGCGGATGCGGGAAAAATCTTCGGTCCCCTGCAGCCGGCCGGCGGCCACCTGTCTGGCCAGTACCGCGTCGTCCACATCCTGGATATAGTTGCGGCGCTGCTGCAACTGCTCGATCTTGTAACGGTCCACGTCGAAACCGGTGACGGGAAACCCCCGCTCGGCAAACTCCACGGCCAGGGGCAGGCCGACATAACCCAGTCCGATGACGCCGATACGGGCGCTTCGGGCAGTGATTTTGGACAACAGTTGGTTCATTCCGTCCTCGTGTGATCAGCGATGATGGTTTTCAAAAACTCCACGAAATCGGCCCGCAGGTCGTCCCGCTGGAGGGCGTAGCTCACCACGGTTTTCAGATAGCCGAGCGGTTCGCCGGTGTCGTAGCGGATACCCGTGAATGCGGTGCAGACCACTTTGCCGCGGCCGGCCAGTTCGTTGATGGGTTCCGTCTGGTAATATTCCCCGTCACGGGGCTGATTCGCCTGCCGGCGCAGTACGGGATAGATCTCGGGGGTATAGAGATAGCGGCCCAGGGAGACCAGGGGGCTGGGTTCCGTGCCCGGCGGCGGTTTTTCCACCATCCGGCGGACATAGGTCAGATCACCGCGCCGTTCGGGATCCACCACCCCGTAGCGTGAAACATCCTCACCGTGGAGATCGATGACCGACAGCACGCTGCAGCCGTGCGGATGGTCGTCGGTCACCGTCCGCTCCCACGTCCGGATGAGATCCAGGCTGCAGGGGGTTTCGCTCAGCATGATGTCATCGGGGTAGGCCACCACGAAAGGCGCCGAAGCGGTGAAGGGTTCACACAGCATTAGGGCGTGGGCGGTGCCTTTCATCTCCTGCTGCCGCACGAAAAACACATTGACCGGCACCGGCACGATCTTGGCCAGCTTGGCCGAGGCGGACTCCTCGCGGAAGACGCCCTCCAGCTCCATCTCCTTGTCGAAATAGTCTTCCAGCACTTTCTTTCGCCGGCTGGTGATGATCAGGATGTCGCGGATACCGGTTGCCACGAATTCATCGACGATGAACTGGATGGAGGGGATCTCCACCAGGGGCAACATCTCCTTCGGCACGGTCTTGGTAACGGGCAGAAAACGGGTGCCGTAGCCGGCCGCCATGATGACTCCCTTGATGTCATGCTCGGGCAAAATGACCTCCCGCTATTTATTCCACGGTTACGCTCTTGGCCAGGTTTCTTGGCTTGTCGATTTCACAACCCCGATACAAGGCACAATAATAGGCCAACAGCTGCAATGGGACATTGCACAGAACCGGATTCAGGAACTCGACGGTCGCCGGCACCTCGATGATGTCCCGGGTGATTTCCGTCAACTTGTCATCGCCTTCGGTGCAGACGGCGATGATGTTGGCGCTGCGAGCCTCGACTTCCTTGATATTGCTGATGGTTTTTTCGTACATGCTATCCTGCGGACAAACGGCCACTACCGGGCAATGGGGGGACAGCAGGGCGATGGGACCATGCTTCAGTTCACCGGCCGGATACCCTTCAGCATGGATATAACTGATTTCCTTGAGTTTCAGCGCGCCTTCCAGGGCGGTGGGGTAGTTGCACATCCGGCCGATAAACAGGAAAGAGTTGTATTTGTAGTACTTTTGGGCAATGGCGCGGATATGATCGGCCCGGTCCAGAATATGCGAAATCTGCTCGGGGAGTTGCTGGATGGCGCGAATGATGCCGGCGCCGTCCGTCATGGAGAGTTTTTGGTAACGGCCCAGCAGCAGGGCAAACAGGGCCAGGATCACCACCTGCGAGGTGAAGATCTTGGTGGAAGCCACACCGATTTCGGGGCCGGCATGATTGTAAATCCCGGCTACGGTTTCACGGGCGATGGTGGACCCCACCGTGTTTACCATGCCCAGCGTCAGGGCGCCCTTGCGGCGGGCCTCGCGCAGGGCGGCGATGCTGTCGGCCGTTTCGCCCGACTGGCTGATGGCCAGCACCACGGTGCCGTCGTGGGGATGAACGTTGCGGTAGCGGAATTCACTGGCGATCTCCACGTCCACATCCACGTCCGTCATTTTTTCAAACATGTATTGGCCCAACAGCCCGGCATGATAGGATGTGCCGCAGGCCACCACGATGAGACGCTTCATATGCTTCAGCTGGTCGATGACCGGCTCAAGACCGCCCAGTTTGCTGACGCCTTCTTCGGGAATGATCCGTCCGCGGAAGGCGTTGAGGACCGTCTCCGGCTGCTCGAAGATCTCCTTCAGCATGTAATGGGGATATCCGTCCTTTTCGGTGTCGGCAATCTGCCATTCCACCTTCTCGGGTGTGCGATACACCGTCTCCTGGGTCAGCGACATGATTTGGAAGCCGTCGCGGCGGATGACCGCCACTTCGTCGTCGTCCAGGTAAATCACCTTGTCGGTATGCCGAAGAATGGCATTGACGTCGCTGGCCGCCAGCATTTCGTTGCGGCCCAGGCCGATGACCAGGGGCGACCCGCGGCGGGCCAGCACGATCTGGTCCGGTTCTTCGGCATGGAACACGGCCAGCCCGAATGTACCTGTGATCTTGTCCAGGCATTTGAGAACGGCCGGCAGGAGCTCGCCATCATAGAATTCCTCGATAAGATGGGCGATCACCTCGGTGTCTGTCTCGGAGGAGAAGGGATGGCCCAGCTTCATCAGCTCCCGCTTGAGGATGGCGTAATTCTCGATGATCCCGTTGTGAATGACGAAAATGGTGTGGTCCTTGTTGAAATGGGGGTGGGCGTTCTCCTCGGACGGTTTGCCGTGGGTGGCCCAGCGGGTATGGGCGATGCCCATTCGGCTGGAAATATTCACATTGGCCAGTTTTTTCTCGAGATTGATGATGCGGCCGGTGGTTTTCACACAATACGGGGCGCCCTCGGCCATGACCGCCAGTCCGCAGGAGTCATATCCCCGGTACTCCAGCCGCTTCAGGCCTTCCATCAGAATCTGGACGGAATTCTTTTCACCGATATACGCGATGATCCCACACATGGTGTCTTCTTTCTGGATAAGGTTACGCGGCGGAACACATTTATCTGACCGGTTTCGCCCCCTTCGGCGGATCGATGTTGGACAAGGTGATCACACCGTTCTCGTCAACATATTTAAAGAATTTGGAGCCCGGCGTGAGGATGGTAAATGGCTCCAGTGAGGTTCGGGTGCGTCCGTAGATCTGGATGATTTTCGCTACGTAATTGCGGGTTTCCCGATAATCGGGGATCCGCTGAATCCGTTTCACCAGGTTCTCGCCGGCGTTATAGGAAGAGAGCACCAGTTCGAGATCGCCTTCGAAAAGCTCGATCAGGTACTTCAGGTAGTCGCAGCCGCCCCGGATATTTTCGTCCGGATCGAACACGTCGCCGACGTTGAATCGGGTGGCCGTATCGGGAATGAGCTGCATCAGGCCCTGGGCGCCCTTGGGCGATACGGCTTTGGGATTGAAATTGGATTCCACCAAAATCATGCTCTTGACGAGATTGAAATCAACGCCCGAGCGCTGGCTGTGCTTTAGAATGAGTTCATCGAAACGGTTGTAACGATCTTCATCGAATTGAAGGAGATAGGGTTGATCCCGTTGGATTTCCATCTCCTTCACATCGTTGGCGTCAGCAGCCGGAGGACGGTGATTGGAAAATACCAGTTGATTGAAGCGGTTGTGATAGGAATAAAATTTCTCGGCCAGGAAAAACGTGCTCTGTATCCCCAGCCATCCAAGCAACAACAGCAATCTGCATAATCTCATCATCGCCAATTCCAAACTGAAATCATCGTTATTCTAGAGATACTTAACCGGGAATGTCAAATGGAATTTCAGATTTGGCATGACCGGCGGGGGGGCGGGCGGACCGCGTCGGCCTATTTGCGGCGCTCCAGCAAGCGTTTGGCTTGGCGGCGGATGACCTCCGGAATGGAGCGGTCCTTGACCAACAGCTTGCAGTCCATCATGGTCAGCCGGTTTATGAGGCTGGTGGAGATCTGGACCGGGGTTTTGGGATTCTTCACGAGGTTGAGGGCGATCTTGTGGTTGCGGGTCCATTCCCGGTTGCGGCCGATGACCCGCAGCACTTCGTCGGAGACGTTGCGCAACTGGCTGTAGGTTTCGATTTCCGACTCGTTGATTTTCGGGCTGTGCAGGACGCTGAGGGCCACCATCTTGTTGGCGTCCTTGATCAGGAGCGTGCGTTCCTCGCGGCGCCCGAGCAGTGCCAGCTTGATCTTTTCGCTGACCGGCAGGGACGCCATTTTCTGATACAGGGTCAGTTTGTCGGGATCGTCCTCGGCCATTTGCAGGATATGTTCCAGCTGGGCGGAGGAGGGCTCCGTCGGCAAGATCCGGGTCATGTCTTCGTCATTGCCGGCCTCGTTTTCGGCGACGGTTTCGCGGTCCGGTCCGGCGATCGCGGCCGTCTCATCCGCCGTGATCCTTTCAGGGATTTCGGCCGGAGTCTCCGTCAGAAAATGTTCCTCGATTTCGTCCAGTGTCTTGAGGTTGCGCGCCGTTAGGTTGGTGTTCCGTCGCAGGGAGGCGATGATTTCAGGGTTCTCGATGAGCCGGACCTGGTTGGCGATGATCAACTCCGCCAGGGATTGGGAGCAGATGGGGGCGATTTTGCTGATGGTTCGGGGGCTGGTGGCGGAATGGAGCAGGATCTTTTCCACCACCGCCGTCTTGCTGGTGAATTGGACGGCGCAGAAATGGAGGACTTCGGGCGCGATGTTTCGCCGCTCGAGAATGTCGCACAGTTCATCGCTGCTGTACTTCTGGATGCTGGCCAGGGCTTCCCCGCGCACCTTCGCGTTCTTGTCATCGGCCAGCATGACCTGAGCTTCCAGAATGGTCTCCGGCGGCAGGGGGAGTGAACCTTTGGCCGCGGCGATCTTGACCATGTCGGGCGCAACGCCGCTTTTGATGGCCTGCAGTAAGGGATTCGTTGTGGCCATGTCAGTTTTGTTTCTCCCGCTTCAGCAGGTATTCCGGATAATTGGTGGAGGTCAGCGTCAGTTCCACCACCTGTGCCCGGCGGCCCAGCGGGCGGAGGGGCCGGCCGTCGACATAGACGCGGATGCCGCCGGCGTTGCCGATGGTCAGAATCACCGGCGACGGTACTGTTTGCGAAAAAGTCTCGCCGGGGGAAAGAAGGATATCCCGGGTCTCGCCAGCGGCCGGGGCCAGATAGACCCAGCACAGCTCCGTGGCTTCCAGCCGCAAGGTCAACCGGTCGGTGGCCTCGTCCTCCTCTGCGGCGGGGGACTCTTCATGTGCCGGCTCGCTGACCGCCGGGGCGGCGGACGTCTCCTGCCCACCCGCGTCCGGGTTGGTCCGCAACGGGACGGGGGAGGCCAGCGGCCGGGTGCTCACCGGGAGCGATTCTTGCGCGGGTGGGGGGCTCAGCCGCGGATAGATGATGAGGATGAGAATGAACAGGAGGATGATGAGCACGATGGCCACGATGAATGACAGGCGGGTATTCCGCCGCGGCCGCACGGCGGTGACGGGACGCGCGGGTATCGTCGGTACGGTGATGGTGTCACTGCTGGAGACCTGCTCGTAATACAGGCGCACCATGTCGTCGGCATCCAGATCCAGGTATTTGGCCATGGAGCGGACAAACAGTTTCGGGTACACACCCCGCGGCAATTTCTTGAAGTCGTTCCGCTCGATGGCCTGGAGAAAGTTGATGCTGATCTTGGTGCTGTCGGCCAGATCTCTGAGCGACAAACCTTTGTCTTCTCTGCTTCGCTTGAGTAGTTCGCCGATTGTGGACATGAGCCGCCGTCGTCGGGTCTTTTTTGCCCTATTATAAGGTCTGGATCGGCATTGGTGAAGGAAAAAATCATTTTTATTTATGGGACGTTCTGCTTATAATCAGTGCATAGAGAAAGAAGCCGGTCCCAGGTTGGCTCCGGCGGGGAAGGCGGGTACGGAGCATGTTTTCATGACGAACGATGAACGGGATCTGCCCGGCGAACGCTGGTTCGCCGTTTACACCAAACGACAGAAAGAGCATTATGTCGATACCAAGCTGATCCAGCAAGACCTGGAGACGTTTCTGCCCCTGATCCGGACGCGCATCCGGCGCAAGTATCAGCTGCGCCCGCTGTTTCCCTGCTACGTGTTCGCCCGCTTCGATCCGGAGCGCTGGATATACGCCATCAATCATTTGGAAGGAGTCAACCGGGTAGTGGCGTTTGCCGACCGGCCGCTGGCCGTGCCCGACGAGATGATCCGTCGGCTCAGGGATCGAATCGGGGACCAGGGCTATGTCGTCCCCGAACGGAAAATCGCCGCCGGGGACAAGATCCGCATCCGCGACGGCACATTCGCCGGCTATGAGGGGCACATCGAGGAACTGCGGCCGCGGGACCGGGTGGTCGTAATGCTGCGGACGATATTTTCCCAGGCCCGCCTCGAAATCGATGTCGACCTGGTAGAAACCATCCGCCACTACACTCCGTAGACGGTCCGTCAATTTGCCGTTATACCCGCCTCATTCACCGTCAGATCGTGCTGGAAAAAAGCCCGACCATTGGTTAATATAAACAAAAGTCACTTCGGGAGAGGCCGCGCATGAAGCTTGACGCCGATTTGATGGCATTGCAGGAGGTTCGTGATCTGCTGAACCGGGCGCATGAAGCCCAGCAGGGTATGGCCACATTCTCTCAGGCCGAGACCGACGCGGTCGTGGAGGCCATGGCCCATGCCGCCGAGGAGCATGCCGCCGAGCTGGCGGAGATGGCGGTGGAGGAGACCGGTTTCGGCCGGGTGGCCGACAAGATCCTGAAAAACCGGTTCGCCGCGACGAATGTACTGGCGTCCATCCGGCCCATGAAAACGGCCGGGGTGATTCGGGACGATCCCGCGGCCCGCGTGGTGGAGATCGCCGTGCCCATGGGCGTTGTGGCCGGCATCATCCCCTCCACCAATCCTACCAGCACCACCATCTACAAGGCGCTCATCGCCGTCAAAGCACGCAACGCCATCGTCTTTTCGCCCCATCCGGCGGCGGCCCGCTGTATCCGCCGCACGGCGGAACTGCTGCACGAAGCCGCGGTAAAGCAGGGCGCCCCCGAAGGCATCATCGGCTGCATTGCCCACTCCAGCCTGACCACCACCGACGAACTGATGCACCATCGCCTCACGTCCGTCATTCTGGCCACCGGGGGCCACGGCCTGGTCAAGGCGGCCTACAGCTCCGGCAAGCCCGCCTATGGGGTCGGGCCGGGCAATGTGCCGGCCTTCGTGGAGCGGACGGCCGACCCGGAACAGGCGGTCCAGCGGATTCTGGCCGGAACGTGTTTCGACAACGGCACCGTCTGCGCCTCGGAACAGGCGGTAGTGGTGGACCGACCGCTGGACGAGGCGGTGCGGGCCGCCTTCCGTCGCCGGCAGGCGCATTTCTGCACGGCCGATGACGCCCGGAAGCTGGCGGCGCTGATGGTCGACGGTGGCAAGATCAATCCGGCCGTTGTCGGTCGCTCGGCCGCGGCCATTGCCGCCCAGGCCGGTCTGGAAGTGCCCGCCGATACGACCGCCCTCATCGTCGAGCTGTCCCGGGTGGGCCCGGAGGAACCTCTCTCCATGGAAAAACTTTCACCGGTGCTGGCCTACTACACGGTGGACGGGTGGGAGGAAGGCTGCGAGAAATGCATGGAGATCCTGGCCTTCGGCGGCGTGGGGCACACCCTGGTGATCCATTCCGCGGACCGGGACGTGATCATGAAATTCGCCCTGGAAAAACCGGCCTTCCGCATCCTGGCCAACACGTCGGGCACCCACGGCGCCATCGGCCTCTCCACCGCCCTGACGCCGTCCCTCACGCTGGGCTGCGGTACCTGGGGCAACAACATTACCACCGACAACATCACCGCCACCCACCTCATCAACGTCAAGCGCCTGGCCTACGAAACGGAGCCGGTGGAGTTCCCGCTGCCGGGGGATGCAACGGCCGCAAAACCTGAACCACCCGCCGTGGCGGCACCGCCGGCCAATGAATCCGTCGCCGCCGCCGGCCCGCTGGCCCAGTCCCCCCCGGGCGGGTCGGTGCCGGCCGCAACAGTGCCGGCCGTCGACCGGGAGACCATCCGGGAACTGGTGCGGGAAGCGCTGCAGGCCTACGGCCCCGGTCTGCAGAGTGCCGTGGAACCTGCCGAAGACAAAGAGCTCAACATTCGGGAAATCCCTGATTTTGTCACCGTGTCCGACGTACAGGAAGCGTCGGCTGAGGGACAGCGCATCGCCGTCACTTCCCAGACCCGCATCACGCCTCTGGCCCGGGAACTGGGCGACAAGTTAAAGATATTTATCCTCAACGACTGAGCGGCGCATGGAATATTTGCCTCTCTTCATCGTTTCGATGTTGGCTTTCGTGGTGCCCATCCTGGCCAACAAGATCCGGTTCATTCGGGTACCGGGTGTGGTGCTGGAAATTCTGGCGGGCATCGTCATCGGCGAGAGTGTCCTGAATTATGTGGATCCTCACCATCCAATCCTGGAATTCTTGGCCCACTTCGGTTTCGCCTTCCTGATGTTCCTGTCGGGCTATGAGATCGATTTTTCGGCCATCAATCTGGGTTCCGTGCTGCGCGGTCGGTTCCGTCTCAAACGCCTGCTCAAGAACAATCTCATCGCTGGTGTGTTCATCTTTCTGGGCACGCTGTCGCTATCGTACGCCATCAGCCTGGTTCTGTACCGGTATGGGTACATCGCCAATGTGGAGCTGATGACGCTGATCCTGTCCACCACGTCGGTGGGTGTGGTGGTGCCGACTTTGAAGGAACGGGGCCTGCTGGGCGATTCCTTCGGTCAGGCGGTGGTGGTGGCGGCCCTGGTGTCCGACCTGGCGACCATGATTCTGCTCACGGCCCTGACCCTCTTCCTGTCGGGCGGGACGGCCGCCTCCCTGTCGGAACACGTGGAAGTCCTGCTGGTTTTCGTGCTTTTCGGGGCGTTCTACCTGGCCTTCCGCATCGGCCAATGGTTGAACCGCCATCGTTTCTTCACCTTCGTCATGTCGGAACTGGCCCATGCCGCCAGCCAGTTGCGCGTTCGCGGTGCCTTGGCCATCATGCTGTTGTTCCTGGTGTTGTCCGAAACACTCGGCGCCGAAGTGATCCTGGGGGCCTTCCTGGCCGGGGCGATCCTGTCGGTGTTCGCGTCCAAGACGGAATCGTTTCTGTCCATGAAACTGGACGCCATCGGCTATGGTTTCTTCATCCCCATCTTTTTCATATGGGTGGGTATCGGCTTCCGCATGGATACCGTGACCGGTTCCCCGGCCATGGTTGTGTTGATCCCGCTGCTGGTCCTGGCCGCCTTCCTCAACAAGCTCCTGCCGGCTTGCCTGCTGGCGCCGCTGTATGGCCTGCGCAAGGCCATCGCCGGCGGCACCCTGCTGAGCAGCCGGCTGAGCCTCATCGTCGCCGCCAGCGCCATCGGCCGGCAGATGGACCTCATCACCGACGAGGTCAACTCCACCGTCATCATCATCGCCATCCTGACGTCCACGGTATCGCCGGTGCTCTTCAACCGGCTGCATCGGCGCAAGGACCTGGGCGACGAGAAGGTCATCATCATCGGCGCCGGCAAGATCGGCCGGGCCCTGGCCCGGCGGCTGGCGCTGCTGGATCGGACGGTGGTACTGGTGGATAGCGACCGCAAATCCGTGGGCAAGGCCCAGGGCGAGGGAATGCGCTGCATCCACAGCGACGGAGCCGGACCGGCCGGCCTGCGCCGGGCCGGTCTGGACGCCAACGACATGCTGGTGGCGGTGACGGGGAACGACGAGACGAATTTCCAGGCCTGCGACATTGCCCGCCGCGTGTTCGGCGTGGAGAAGTGCATCGCCCGCGACAACAATCCGGCCAACACCGAGCGTTTCCTGGCCCACGGCATCCGGCCCATGAACCTGGTGCAGAGCGCGGCCATCACCCTGGAGAATCTGGTGTTACGGCCGGCGGCCTACGATCTGCTGGCCGACCCCCAGGGCCGCAGCGCCCTGCTGGAGGTGCGGCTGACCAACCGCAGCCTGGGCGGCCGCAAGTTCGGTTCGCTGCCCATGATCCACCACGACATGGTCATCCTGTTCATCCGGCGGGGTCCCGATCTGCTGTTCCCCGATTCCGAATTCCGCCTGCAGCTGGGCGACGTGCTGCTGGTGTTCGGTACCGCCGCCGCCCTGCGCCGGGCCGAGCTGTATTTCGCGCCGGCCGACGGCGAGGCCGAGGACCTCGACCTGGAGGCGAGCCCGTCCTCCTAGGGCGAACCGGCGACGGGGCGAAACGGCGCTGGCCCGTAGCCGCCGCTGGCCGGGCGGCGGTCTTGGAGTGCGCCGGCTCGACGGCGCTTTGTTTTTGAATGCGGATGAACGTAGACAGGTAGGCGGATGGTCGCGGATAGAAAAGAAGGTTTCAGGTGTCGAGTCCGAAAAAGTTGACAGTATTTTGGGTTGCTTCATCATACACAGATCTTTATTGGATAAATAGCCGCAATCGCTGTGGAAATGTGGGAATCCGCTCCGGATTCCACAGGACCGTCATTTCCCGCTCTGAAAAAAGCGATGATCGGAACGATGGACCTGGGCCGGCGTGGACATGTTCGACGCCAAATGGGGCCGATCATGACGAAAACGGTGCCAGGCTCTGTCATAGAAAGGTGTCAGGTGACAGGTTTCAGGTGTCAGGAAGAAGGAAAAGCTTAAGGATGAAGGCTCTAAAGAGGATTATGAGAGAAAATTTCACCTGCAGCGATGAACATGGTGACAGGCTTTGTCACGAAAACATGTCAAACAAAAGTGGAATTGGGTGGGAGACAAGCTGACATTGCTGACACTTTTTTGTGGGGTGGTGAGATCTAGAGATGGGGCACTGTTCATTTATTAGTTCATCTGAGACATCCTTTCTGGCTGAAGTACATGATGATGGAATGGCGCCGTTGTTCAGCCGTGGCGCCTAGGTCCTGGTTGCGCCCCACCTGAAAGTCTCGCCGGTCCAGCTCTGCATGGTATCCCATGACGGTGGCGTCCTGCGGCGCCGCCTGGTGGAGACGGCGGCCGGCCTGGTCCTGCAACCGGAGAATCCGGAGTTCAGCCCGGTGAAGTTCCGGAGGGCCGAGATGGAGATCATGGGCCGGGTGGTGTTCACCGCCCGTTCTATATAAAGGAAGGGCCGGTGCAATAAACAACGGCCAAAAAAACAAAGTTGTAAACTCTATTCAGAATAAGAAAACGGTGCCAGGCTCTGTCACAAAAGTATGTCAGTTGGGGAATGGGTTGCAG
>JAFGRT010000015.1 GCA_016935015.1 Acidobacteriota bacterium
AGGGCATGCAGGTGGATGTTATCCTGGCGGCCTTAGGCTACGGCGCGGGGGGCGACCCGCCGGGCTACCACGTGTACGACCAGGTGACCCGGCTCAAGGTGGAGTGGCTGGGTGCGGACGGCGGCATCGACACGGCGGCCACGAACGCTGCAGGCCAACAGGCGCAGCCCAGGCTGGGCAAGGTGCTTGACGTGGTGGAAGTGGGTGTGTGGGAAGGCAGATGGGTGTGCAGACAGGACGGCAAGACCTACGACGCCTATTGGAAAAACCGGCAGACCGGGCAGGAGGCCCGGGACATCATCGTGCTGGAGAGCATCCAGGACAGCAAGGTCGTTTTGTACCGCCAGGGCAACCATGGCAGGTACTACGGCTATATCAGCGCGGATGGGCGGAAACTAACCGGCACCGCCTCCTGGTACCAGCAGGGCATGACCTGGAGCGCCGATATCAGCCGGTAAGCGGACTGAGAAAGGATGGCATTTTAAGCCATAAGGTCACCCTCAGTGTCTATTCAAGCATAGTGTGCGGGCAGTGGTTGGCGAAGATTATGCCCGGGGCATCGCGCGAGGAGGTTGCATGAAGCATCGGCTGGTCATTTGCATTATCATCCTTTGTCTGAGTGGCGCCGCGGCTGCCCTGGACCCCGACGCCCGCCTGCAGTCGTTCGAGAAACATCGTCAGCTGCAGCAGGAGTCGTATTTCCGGCACCTGGAGTGGCGCGCCATCGGCCCGTATTTTATGGGCGGTCGCGTCAACGACATCGAGGCCTATGAACGCGACCCGTTCACCATCCTCATCGCCACCGCCTCGGGCGGGCTGTGGCGCACCACCAACAACGCCACCACGTGGGAGCCGCTGTTCGACCACCAGTCGTCCATCAGCATGGGCGACGTGGCCATCTCCCAGACGAACCGCGACCTTATCTGGGTGGGCACGGGCGAGGAGAACTCCCTGCGCAGCGCCTACGCCGGCACGGGCGTGTTCAAGAGCGTCGACGGCGGCAAGACCTGGCAACACATGGGCCTGGCCGACACCCACCACATCGGGCAGATCCTGATCCACCCCAAAGACAACGACATCGTCTACGTGGCGGCACTGGGCCACCAGTACACCGACAATGAGGAGCGGGGCGTGTTCAAGACCACCGACGGCGGCAAGACCTGGGCGAAGGTGCTTTTTGTGAGCCCCAAGACCGGCGCCATCGATCTGGTGATGCATCCCAAAAAGCCGGACGTGCTGCTGGCGGCCATGTGGCAGAAGGACCGCAAGGCATGGAACATGACGGAAAGCGGCACCGAAAGCGGCATCTACAAGACGGAAAACGGCGGCAAGACCTGGACGAAGGTGACGGCCGGTTTGCCCGCCGGCGACGTGGTGGGCCGCATCGGGCTGGATGTCTACCGCGCCGATCCCGACATCGTCTACGCCGTGGTGGACAACCAGACGCCCAAACCCGAGGAAGAAAAAGAAGAAACGGAATCGAGCGGTATCACCCTCGACCAGCTGAAGGCGATGACCGCGGAGGAGTTTCTGGCCCTAGACGACGCCGTGGTCGAGCTGTTCTTCAAGGAGAACAACGTCCCCAGCCAGTTCAGCGTCCAGATGGTGAAGGGGATGGTCCGCGCCGGGCGGGTCAATCCCGAGATGATGGCCAAAATGATGGCCCAGATGCAGGACCCCATGTTCAACACCAACATCCACGGCGCCGAGGTGTACCGCAGCGACGACGGGGGCGAGACCTGGCGCAAGACCCACGACGACTTCCTGGCCAACGAGATCTACTTCACCTACGGCTACTTCTTCGGCCAGATCCGCGTGGCGCCCGACAACGACCAGGTGGTCTACCTGCTGGGGGTGCCCCTCATGAAGTCGGCGGACGGCGGCCGGACCTTCACCAACATCTCCACCGGCGCCGACTACATGGTGGGCCGGGGCGTCCACCCCGACATGCACGCCCTGTGGATTGACCCGCGCTACCCCCACCGGCTCCTCCTGGGCAACGACGGCGGCGTGGACATTTCCTACGACGCCGGCGAGACGTGGCAGAGCGTGGCCAACCTGCCCCTGGCCCAGTGCTACACCCTGCACCTGGACAATGCCGAACCGTACCATGTTTACACCGGCCTGCAGGACAACGGCGTCAACCGCGGCCCCAGCGACTTCCGCTTCGGTGACCGCCTCAACATCTGGCGCATGCTCATCGGCGGCGACGGCGCCTTTGTGGACTCGGAGCCGGGCAACCCCGACGTGGTCTACGCCGCATCCCAGTTCGGCGCCATCAACCGCCTGGACCTTGCCGCCGGCACGACGGAAACCATCCAGCCCGAGTCGGGCGACGAGAAGAACGAGTACCGCTTCAACTGGCTGTCCCCGTTCATGATCTCGCGGCACAACCCGTATACCCTCTACATGGGGGCCAACAAGATGCTCATGTCCGTCAACCGCGGCGACGACTGGCTGGAGATCTCCGACGACCTCACCAAAAAGCAGAACATCAAGGGGGACGTGCCCTACGCCACCATCACCGCCCTGGACGAGTCGCCCTTCAGCCCACGGGTGCTGTACGCCGGCACCGACGACGGCAACGCGTGGGTGACCCGCGACGGCGGCGGCCAGTGGACGGCCATCCACGAAGGCCTGCCCGTCAAGTGGGTGACGCGCCTCGTGGCCTCGCAGCACAAGGCGGAGCGGGTCTACATCACCCTCACCGGGTATCGCGACGACGATTCCCGGACGTACGTCTACGCTTCCGAGGACTACGGCCGGACGTGGACGGACCTCAAGGGGAACCTGCCGGAGGAACCCGTCAACGTCATCCGCGAGGACCCGGCCAACGAGAACGTCCTCTACCTGGGGACGGATCTCACCGCCTGGGTCAGCCTTGACCGGGGGCAGACGTGGCATTCGCTGCGGGGCGACCTGCCCACCAACGCCGTGTATGACCTGAGAGTCCAGCCGAAGGCAAAGGAGCTGGTCATCGCCACCCACGGCCGGGGGGTGTTTGTTGCCGACATCCGCCTCATCCAGCAGCTGACGGCCGAGGTCATGGCCGCGGACATCCACCTCTTCGCACCGCCACCGGCGGCGGCGGCCGGGCCCTACCGCCCGTCGCAGGCGGTCGTGCCGTTCTGGCTGAAAGCAGCCGGCGAGGCGGTCATCACCTTGGCCGACGCCGACGGCAACGTGGTCCATGAGGCGACGATAGAAGGGGCCGCCGGCCTGAACCGCTGGGCCTGGGACATGGTGCTGGATGCCGAGAAAGAGACGCGCCTGGAACCGGGGGAGTACACCGTGACGGTTACCGTGACCGCTGGCACGGCCGAAGGCGTGCTGAAAGTGGAATAGTCCCGGAATTCTTCTGTGGATTGAAGCGGGGGTGGGCCGCCGGCCCGCCCCTCTTCTCCGCTGCGCGACTGCTCAACCGCCGCCTTTGCCGGAATAGTCGACACGACGATCCCGCCCCATCCGTCAACCCGGATGGAACAAGATTCCCCGATCAGAGATTGCATTATTTCTGAAAGTCATTTATAATTAATTTATAAACAAAACCGTAAATGATCAA
>JAFGRT010000125.1 GCA_016935015.1 Acidobacteriota bacterium
GCGGATCCTTGAATTCCAGGGCGGCGAACATCCGGATACCCGGCATCTGCCCTCCCTGGTCGACCAGGGAGAGACTGACGACGAGTCCGGCATCCATCAGCTGCTGCAGCTCCTGGGTCCCGAAATCTGTCGCCCTCTCCGGATTGGTCTCGGTCAGCATCTCGCGGATGGCCGCCACCACCCGGGGCTCCAGTCCGGCATCGCGCACGATGGAGTGAAAAAACGCCCCGTCATGCACTTCCAGGATAATCTGGCTGTCGGGCGGCACCAAATGCAGCGGGGTCAGTCCCGCCGCCGCCACCGACAGGGTCAACGCTACGATCATCAGCCCGATCATAAAGACATGTCTCATACCCGCCTCCCTTTCGCGGAATGGTCCAGTATTTCATCCATGGCCCCGCTCCGGTAACCTGCCAGATCCAGGGTCACATATTGATACCCGATCTCTTTCATAAATTTTACTACTTTTTCCCGCATCGCCGGCGGAAAAAGAATGGCCCAGCCCTCCGGCGCCACTTCGATGCGACAGAGGTCGCCATGATGGCGAAATCTCACCTGCCGGATCCCCAGGGATAGAAGGAAATCCTCGGCCTGCTCGACGCGGGCCAGCAGTGCCGCCGTGACGGGTGTGCCGTAAGGGATGCGCGTGGCCAGGCAGGCCCGGGACGGCTTGTCGGCCGTGGGCAAGGGAATCCGCGCCGAAAGCTGCCGGATGTCCGTTTTGGTCAATCCCGCGTCCTGCAAGGGATGACGCACGCCCAGTTCCGTCGCGGCCCGCCGGCCGGGCCGGTGACCACGGGCATCATCCAGGTTGTCTCCAGCCAAGAGATGCTGAATGCCCCGCAGCTCCGCCAGCCGGCGGAGGACCAGGAACAGGTCACGCTTGCAGTGGTAGCATCGATCCGGCGGATGGGTCCGGAAATACTCGGCCGACAGATCCACTGCCTCGATCTCTTCATGAGCGATGCCGATGAATGCCGCCAGCCGCCGGGCCTCCACCACTTCCGCCAGCGGCACGAGAGGGCAGACGGACGTCACCGCCAGTGCCCGGTCACCCAGGACCCGCCGGGCGGCCCAGGCCAGATAGGTGCTGTCCACCCCGCCGCTGAAAGCCACCAGCGCCGATCCCAGAGCTGTCAGCGCCTCCAGCAGCGAATGCTCCTTGTCCGTCAGCGACGGCGTTTTGTCCCGGTTCTCGTTTTGGCTCATCAAATCCTTTTTTTCAGCATATTATGATATCATAGCATATACAGCGGGGCGGACGGCATATCGCTCCCGGCAAACCGCATTCCAGATCAAGGAGGGCCGGCCCATGAGCAAGAAGCACGAAATCATGGAAAACGGCGAGCAGTATCTTTCCCACGTAGCCATCAAGAAGAAGTTCAAGATCTCGAAGAAAAAACTGAACGACTGGGTCAAGAACGGCAAACTACGCACCGTCAGCCGCGAAGTCGCCCGCATGCCACATCAATTGATGAACGATCCCCAGCTGGAGTTGCATTACTATTCGCTGGCTGACCTGAAAAAGGTGCAGGCCGAAGAGAAGAAAGAATCATCATGACGTTGCAACGGCGGACAGGCGCCGTCACGCGGCAGGCGTCCGGCCGTCAGTCCTCCGTTGGGAGTGCTTTTTCCATCAGAAAGCCCTGACGCTCCCGGTACGGCCGGCAGTCCCGCAATCGCTGCCCGATTTCCAGAAACTGCGTGCCTTGGGCCGCCCAGTCGGCCAATTGATCCAGGGCCACGATCTCCAGACGATCCCTCTCGGCATGATTCTCCGCGAATACCCGCACGGCCCCGGCATCGCTTTCCCCGGCAATCACCACCACCTTATGAAAATTCAGGGCCAGCAGATAGAGAGTGACTTTCTGCATGTCGGCACCCTCCGTCACCCAGATGGTGAAGGCCAATTCAGGATTGCCATGCAGATGCCAGGTCAGGCACGGCGCGGGTTCGTCCGTCAGTCGGAGTGGCAGGGCACGGAATCCCAGCAGGGAACCCACCCGTTCCAGTTGTTTCCACAGCTCTTTGTGGGCGGTGGCCATGGCTTCGCCCCGGGGGGGGGCGGCCGCGGCCCCTTTCTCCGGGGTGAGCCGCGGTGAGGGGGATTTTGCGCTTTCCCTCCGTCGCCCTTCGGTTGGACGGCGGGCGGCGCGGGACGCCGGTGCTTTTTTCTCCGGCTCCGACGCGGGCTGGTAGATCAGCTTGCGCAAGGTGAACGTGCCCGGGCCGATCCGGGAAAAATCCGAGGCCATGCCTTTCATCTTAAGATCCTGCATGATCAGGGAATTCATCACCGATCCGGAATCGGGTTTCTGCGGCTCGATCCAGTCTCTCTCCAGAGCGATGGCGGCGATTTCCTTGTAGCCCAGGGGACGACCGAATTCTTCCAGGATCCTGATGGCCGCTTCCAGATAGTTCATGCTCCGTCGCTCCTTTCATTCTGATCATCGAACTCCAAATGGTAGCACATCCCCGGCTCTTTGCAATAACGAAACCACAACCTCCGCCGGGCAAAAAAAAACAACACCGCCGGCGATTCGCTTCAACTTTCATTCCCCTTTTTCATCATAATGGGTATCATGGTACAAACAGGAAGGGAGTCCTTCAACCGGCATTCCGCCCATGACCAAACATTCCATCCCAGACGTTAAGGAGTCAACCATGGCACGTAGAACGGCTTGTTTCATTCTGTGCGGTTTTCTGCTGACCGCGCTGCCGTTGCTCGCCCAGAGCCAAACCAGAACCGTCAGTGTGCAGGGCCTGATTTTTGACCTGCAGCATCCCGAGGCCGACCGTCGGGTGGATGCGGCCAAGCTACTGGGCAGCAACAAGCTCCGCCAGGCGGTGCCGGCGCTGGTCGAAGCCGCCGAAGATCCGGAGCCGCGGGTGCGCCTGGCCGTGTTGACGGCCCTGGACGAAATTCGCGACATCCGGGCCCTGCCGGTGATGGTCAAACACGTCCAGGATCCGGAAACAGACATTCGCAAAAAGGCCATCGACGGCCTGGTTCATCTTTATGTTCTTGATGAATCAGGATTTATAGCGGGAACCAAGAAAGTGTTCAACTTCCTGAATCCCTTCGGCAGCAATTACAACGATCTGATCATTGGATCCTACATCAATGTACCCGGTGAAGTGATCGATGCCCTGGTGACCCGCCTGAACGACCCCGACGACGGCGTGCGCAAGGCGGCGGTCATGAGCCTCGGCATTTTCCGCGCCCGGCCCGCCTTGCCGCAGCTGAAACAGAACGCCGCCTCGGAAACCCGGAACGACATCAAGGTAGAGTACTTGCGCACCTTTTACAAGGTCGGCGATCCGGACGCCTGCCCCAGCGTCACGCCCCTCATCAACGACCCCGACAAGAGCGTCCATGACGAGGCCATCCTGACGGCCGGCCTCCTGCGTTGCCCCGACGCCGTCGACGCCCTGACGTACCTGTATGAATCGGGCATCAAGGAACGGAAAACTGTGCTGAAGATTATCCCGGCCTCTTCCAGCTACGACCTGCAGCTCAAGTGTTTCCAGGCCCTGGCGCTCATTGGTGATCCCCGCAGCGAGAAGCTGTTCCTGCCCGCCCTGCGTCACGACAACGACGACTTCCGGGTGGCGGCGGCCGAGGGTTTGGCCCGGCTGGGCAACCGGGAACACCTGGCCCGAGTGGAAAAGCAACGCCAGACCGCCTCCCACCGCCGCTTTCAGCTGGCGCTGGACTACGCCCTCTTCCGCATGGGCCGCGAGGACCTGCTGGGCGAGCTGGTCGACGAGCTGGGCAGCTCGCGCTACGGCGACCAGGTGCACAACTATCTGCTGGAGCTGTCTCCGGATCAGCTGCCGCAACTCTACCCGCTCCTGCGTTCCGCCAGGGGCAATGTACGCATCCGGTTGCTGGACGTGCTGGGCATGATCGGTGACGCCGAGACTCTGAAGGTGGTCCAGTCGTACACCAATGACAGCGATCCGGATGTGGTGTCGGCCGCCCTGCTGGCGGTGCGACGCCTGCAGGCCCGCGTCTGATGACCGCCACGCCGCAAGCGGAGGATAAAATCATTGGCTTATAAGGATTTACGAGAATTCATTGCCGCCCTTGACACCGCCGGTGAACTGAAACGGATTCAAACACCCGTCAGTCCCATCCTGGAGATCACGGAGATCACCGACCGGGTCAGCAAATCCGGCGGCCCGGCCCTGCTCTTCGAAAACGTGGCCGGGGCCACGGCGCCGGTCCTTATCAACGCCTTCGGCTCCTTGCGCCGCATGTGCCTGGCGTTGCAGGTGGAATCGCTGGACGACGTGGCCGAACGGATCCAGTCGCTGATGGAGTTCAAGACGCCGGCCGGACTGGCCGAAAAAATCCGGATGCTGCCCCGGCTGGCCGACCTCGCCGGATTCTTTCCCAAGACGGTCCGCCGTGGCGCCTGCCAGGAGGTGGTCAAGGAAAAAGACTTTTCCCTGCTGGATTTCCCCGTGCTGCACTGCTGGCCGGAGGACGGCGGCCGCTTCATCACCCTGCCCCTCGTCTTCACCAAGGACCCCGTCAGCGGCAAGCGCAACTGCGGCATGTACCGGATGCAGGTCTATGACGAAACGTCCACCGGCATGCACTGGCAGCTCCACAAGCATGGCGCCCAGCACTTCCGCAAGGGGCGGGACGGCCGGCAGCGCCTCGAAGTGGCCGTGGCCGTGGGCGCCGATCCGCTGGTCACCTTCGCCGCCACCCTGCCGTTACCCGACGACTTCGACGAGATGCTCTTCGCCGGCTTTCTGCGCGGCGGGGCCGTGGAAATGGTTACCTGCCGGACCGTGGACCTGGAGGTGCCCGCCAGCGCCGAGATCGTCCTCGAGGGCTACGTGGAGTACGGTGAAACCCGCACCGAAGGACCCTTCGGCGATCACACCGGCTTCTATTCCCTGGCCGACGAATACCCCGTCTTTCACGTGCAGTGCATCACCCACCGGCGCGATCCCGTCTACCACACCACCATCGTCGGCCGCCCGCCCATGGAGGACGGCTGGATGGGCAAGGCCATTGAGCGGATCCTGCTGCCGGTGATGCGCAAGCAGTTCCCCGAGATCGTGGACGTGCACATGCCCTTCGAAGGGGTCTTCCACAACCTGATGATCATCGCCGTCCGCAAGGCCTACCCGGGTCATGCCCGCAAGGTGATGCACGGCATCTGGGGCCTGGGCCAGGCCATGTTCTCCAAGTGCATCCTGGTGCTGGACCACACCGTCGACATCCAGAACCTGCGCGAAGTGGCCTGGATGGCCCTTAACAACATCGATCCGCAACGGGACATGGAATTCGTCATGGGTCCGGTGGACAGCCTCGACCACGCCTCGCGCCTGCCCAATTACGGCTCCAAGATCGGCATCGACGCCACCCGCAAGTGGCCGGAGGAGGGTTTCGACCGGCGTTGGCCCGAACCCCTGGAGATGTCGGCCGAGATCCGCGCCCTGGTGGACGGCAAGTGGAAGGATTACTGGAAGTAGCGCCCGGCCCCCTTCACCGTTCGGGCCTCCGCCGCCGACTTTCCCCCCCGCTGCCCAGCGCCGGCCACCGGCATGACCGTGCCGCCGCCAACGGTCACCAACCCAGCTCTGCCAGCTGACGCTGGACCTCCGCACGTCGCTCCGTCCCGGCCAGGCCCTTGCGCAACGCCGCCTGCAGGTGGAAGGCCGCCATGTCGCGCCAGCCCCACCGGCGTTGGCGCATGATGATCTCGGCCAGGCGGTAATGCGCTTCCGGAGCCAGGCGCTCGTTGCGGCCCTTGACATGGATGGCCTGGTGAAAATGGCGTCGGGCCGGCCCCAACCGTTCCAGCTGCAGGTTGGCCCGGGCCAGATTGAAGTGGACCAGGGGCAGCATCTCGTCCTGATACATGAAACTCTTCAGCGCCGCCTCAAAACAGGGCACCGCCGCGGCGGGGTTGCCGGCGGAAAGATAGTGCTCCCCCAGCTCGTTGTGCAGAATATCGTACGTCTCGCCGGCCCGGCGGCAGAGCGCCACGGCTTCATCCACGCGGCCCAGCTCCAGCAGGATGCGGAACGTCTTGTGATAGGCATCCACCGTATGGCCGAAACCGGCCCCGATCTCGGAACGGCCCAGCTCGTTCGCCTGCCACAGGCGGTGGATATCGGCCGGTGACAAGCCCTCCCGGACCAGCAGCGGATCCAGATCAACCACCGTCTGAAAATGGGAAAGAGCGGCCGGCAAATCGCCGCGGTTGAGCATATGGCGCCCCATGTAAATGTTGGCCCGCACGTTCTGCGGCGCCCGCGCCAGGACCGTCTGCACCAGCCGCAGATCCGACGAATAGACCGGCATGTGCAGCAAGCTGACCGCCAACCAGAACCCCGCTACCACGCCGCCGGCCAGCCAGGCCCACGACCGGTGGAAGCGGGCCAGCGCCTGGATGCCCCGGGCACAGACCACCGCGAAACCGAGGGAGGGCAGGTACAGGTAATGCTCGGCCATCAATTCGTGATGCGGCACCAGGTGGGCCACCGGCAGAAGGCAGACAAAGATCCAAAGAGACCAGAAGGCCCACTGGAAATGCCCTCGCACGGCCAGACGGATCAGCCAGACCACCAGGGCCACCAGGGCGACGAGGGCCAGGAGGCCCACCAGGTCGGCCGGCGAGAAGGCGATGGGGAAGGACAGGTACGAATAATCGGGCCGCAGGGTCAGCGGCGCGATCATCAGTAGCAGGTAGTAGCTGAAGACCTTGGCCACCGTAATGAAATTGGTCAGGATGGTGCCACCCCACCAGGTGAATTTGTAGGACACTGTCCGGGCCAGGACCGTATGGCCGGCCAGCGCGCCGCCCAACAAAAAGAGGGGCAGATAGTACCAGTACCCCCGCCGCAGCACCTGCCCCAGGCTGTGGCCCAGGGGCCGCCAGAAACCGGGCCGGTCGGACTCGGCCACCGCCGCCAGCCATTCATACAGCAAGACCAGGCCGGGGAAGACGATGCCCATCTCCTTGGATTGGTAAGCCAGCACGAAAAAAAGAACCGCCGGCAGCCACCACCCGCGCCGCCCACTCTCGCGGAATCGCAGAAAAGCCCAGAAGGCAAGGAGGGTGAGCAGGGCCGAGAGCAGGTCGCGGCGGCCGGAAATGTAGACCACGGCGTCCAGATGCACCGGATGGACAGCAAAAAAACCCAGCGCCACCGCCGACACCAGGCGGCTTTGGGTAACGCGGCGCAGGACGAGCCAGGCCGCCAGCAGGGCCAGCAGGTGATACAGGAGATTGGACAGGTGAAAGACGAAAGGCCGGTCGCCGCCCAGGGTGCGGTCCAGGACGTAGCTGGCATCCCTCAACGGCCGATAGCCGAGGGGATTCACCACCGCCGCCAGGGCCTCCGGCAATGTCTCCGGCAACCGATCCGCCTGAAGGATATTGTCGTCATCGAACACAAAGCCGTAGTCCAGTGACGGAACATACATCAGGAAACCCGCCACCAGGATGAGCGCCAGCCAGAGCCGCGCATTGTCCTGATGCGGTTTTCGGCTAATCCCGGACGCCGGTTCCGGCCGGTGCCGGCTGGCGGGATTCCGCCGGCGGTCTTTTTTGCTCATGGTCGCCTGCCGTTTTCAGGATGTGAAGCCATCGCCCCAAAGTATAGCGACCGGCGACGCCGGCTTCAACAGATTCGTGGGAATAAATCTTGCCCCCGGCAGAGGGAACACCTACAATCGTTTCCAGGCCGTCCGGCCGCGAACATCCTGAAAGGAGGGCGTGATGCCGCGGATTGTGCGTTTCACCACCGCCCTGACCATGGCGCTGATGGCCGCGCTCCTGCTGCCGGCCACGGGCTGCTCCCGCCTCCAGGAGCCGCCGTTGCTGCTGACCTGGCGCGATTCGTTCATCGGCGCCGGCAAGGTCATCCGGGTAACCAACGCCTCGGATGAGTACCTGCATGCCCTGGAGTTTACCTTACAAGGGCTTGACGGAACCCGCAAGCAGCACTTCAGGGAAACCCTGCCGCCCCACCAGACCTACGAGTTCGGCTGGCGCGAGCTGGACGGGTGGGAGGTGCCCGCCGGCGCCAGGGTCAGCATCCGCTGCCGGGAATACGGCCTGGCGGTGACGGGTATCGTGGGTGAAGACACAACCCGCTGAAACACTCGCCGCGCGCGCGACGACACCACCCCCTGCTCCCGGCCCGTGATGAGACGACGGCCACGAACCCGGGTGCCGTTCGTGTAACCGAGCCCTGACCATGCCCGGTGGGAGCGCAGGTTGCGCCCGGACCGTTTATGGCGTACAATACAGGCAATCTTGTCCACCGCCGGGAGTCATCTATGAAAAAAAAGCCGAGCCGTCGGTCCTTTCTCCGGACCTCCTTCCGGGCGGCGGCCGGACTGGGTTGCCTGGCTGCCCTGGGCACGCAGCAGCAATGCCGGACCTCGTCTTCGGTGGGACAGCGCCGCCCTTCCGCCGCCCGGGCCTTCGCCACCCTCCGTATCGACGGCGACCACTACGCCATCGGCTTCGCCATGGGCTTCCATTTCGGCAACGAGATCCGGCAGGTCCTGCGGGCGCGGCAGGTCTGGTTTCAACGGCTCCAGGCCCATGTCACCGGTACCGGCGCCGCCTATTTCGCCGAGCTGCGGCGGCAGGCGGAGCGGCATTTCCCGCAGCTGATGGAGGAATTGCGGGGCATGGCCGACGGCGCCCACCTGCCCCTCGACGACCTGTTCCTGCTAAATGTCAAGGCCGAAATCGGCGCCCGCCTGTTTGGGGCGGAAGTGAAGGATCCGGGCTGCTCCAGCGTCTACCTGGTCCGTGACGGTGAGCGGACCCTGCTCCACAACGAGGACGGCCACCGGGTCTTCGCCGACAACATGTTCCTGCTGCAGGCCACGCCCCCCTCGGGCGTCTCGTTCACAGTGCTGGTCTATCCGGGGACCCTCCCCGGCAACGGTCCGGGCATCAACACCCGGGGCATCATCCAGACCACCAATTTCATCGCCGCCCGGGACAGTCATGTCGGCGTGCCGCGCTACTTCCTGAACCGCGCCGTACTGGAGGCGGAATCCCTGGACGACGCCATCGACCGGGCCACCTTTACGCCCCGCGCCTTCGCCTACCACCACAATCTGGCTTCGGTGCCGGAGAACCGCCTGATCTCGCTGGAAGTCACGCCCGAGCGCCACAGCATCGTCGAACCGTTGGAAACCTATTGTCACACCAACCACTTGATTCACGAGGCCACCACTGGCTACGCCCAGGACGAGGTCTACGTACGCGCGTCATCCCTCACCCGGTACGAGGTCATCCAGGCGGCCATCCAGCGGCATGGCGGTCCGGATCCTCTGGATAAGAAACAGGTTCTGGACATTCTTTCCTCCCACCGCCAGGCGCCCCACTCCCCCTGCCGTCACCCGGACGGCGACGTCACCGGCCAGACCCTGGCCACGGCCGTCTTCCCGGTGGCCGACGGCACCATGCACCTCTACAAGGGGAATCCCTGCACCGCCGTGCCCGCTGGACATCTCACCATCTACCGCCGTCCGGTGCACTGAGGAGGGGCGGCCATGCCCGGCATGCTGCGTATCGAACCCCAGGCCGGCCTCTGCAACCGGCTGCGCGTGCTGGCCGCCGCCCTGGCCCTGAGCGCCCGGACCGGCCAGCGCCTGCACGTGCTGTGGTTTCGCGACCGGGGGCTGAACTGCGATTTCGACCGGTTGTTCGAGGTGCCGTCGACTTTCGCCCGTCTCACCCAGCTGCACCGCGACCGCTGGTACAGCCACTACTACCGGCAGTGGCTGATCCGCCACAGCGCCTGCCATCTGGAACATGCCGACGTGGTGCAGCGCGGCCGCCGGGGACGGTCCTTCGACGATCTGGCTTCCTTTCCGTCCGTTTACCTGGCCACCCACAAGATGTTCCTGCGGGACACGTCGCGGTTCGCGGCCTTCGTGCCGGTGGCGGAGCTGCGCCGCATCATCGAGGATGTGGTCCGGTCATTCGACAAGCACATGGTGGGGGTGCACGTCCGGCGCGGCGACAATTCCCGCGCGGCGGAGCAGAGCCGGACGGCGGCCTATGTGCGCGGCATGCAGGAAGAGATCCGGCGCCAGCCCCAGACCCGCTTTTTCCTGGCCACCGATTCGCCTGAAGACGAGCGAGCCTTGCGGCGCGCTTTCCCCAACCGGATTTTGGTCTATCCCAAAACCAGCCTGGACCGCAACAACCCTCAAGCCATCCGCGAGGCGGTGGTGGACCTCCTGTGCCTGGCCCGCACCCGCCGGCTGCTGGGCAGTTACTGGAGCTCATTCTCCGACACGGCCGCCCGCCTGGGCGGCATTCCCAGAATTACCGTCGAGTGAACCGGCCGGTTTTTGTCTCCCGTGAACCTACTTGAACGTGCCCGTCAGGAAGTGCAGCATGTACGCCAGGTCGGTGGCGCCGACCAGGCCGTCGCCGTTCAGGTCGCCGCCGTTCACCAGATCGATGTCGCCGCACAGGTACGCCGCCAGCAGCATACAGTCCTCGGCGGTGATGAGGCCGTTGCCGTCGAGATCGGCCGGCTCCAGGGGCCCGAACAGCACCGCCACATGGTCGACGCCCGACCAGGGTGAATCGAGCCGGCCGCCGTTGCAGGTCACATAGGCCCGCACCCGGTAATAGTAGTAGGTGTCGGCGGCCACCACGTGGCTCTGCGGGAACCCGGTGCCCGTGACCAGCCAGGCGGCGGCGCCGCTGAAGTCGGGCGCCGTGGCCTCCTGGAGCTCGTACGTGCCCAGGGGGGATACGTCCGTCCAGGTGAGGGTGTAGGCCTGGCCATTGCCCACCGCCCCCGGGACGGACAGCGCCGGCGCCGGCGGCGACTCACAGGCGCCCACCACCCAGACGGTGGCCGTGGTGGAATCCACCTCCTGGCAGACGTTGCTGACGTGGACCCAGTAGCTGGTGGTGGCACCCAGGGGCGGCGTGACCAACACCGGATCCGTGGCCCCGCCGACGGGGTGCGACATGTCCGGCGCGTAGCCCTCGTACCACTGGTAGGACAGGGGAAGCTCGGATGCGGCCGTGACGGACAGGGCGGCCGTCTGGCCGGCCGTCACCTGCCGGTTCTGCGGCTGGACGGTGATGGCCAGTTCACACCGGGCCAGCTGGGCATCGATGACGGTGACGGCCTCCTGGGTCACGCTCACCAGGTCGGCGCTCGAACTACCGGGCTGGTTGTCGTACCATTCCTCGGCAAAAACCGTCTGTTGACGACCGAATCCGACCTTGTAGACACCCGTGGAGAGCCAGCCATACTGGTAATAACC